>NZ_JBYSYE010000026.1:0-74748 GCF_058782925.1 Pseudomonas sp. FW305-E2
GCGCTGAGCAGGGGCGGCGACAACAGGGCCCATGCCAGGTCACGCACGGTAGAGTGCTGCAGTTGTCGGGGCAGGTCGTGAAGCTGGGCGAATGGCGTCATCCTGCGAGCATAGCCGGTTTGCCGCTGCCCGGTGGTTTCGCCCATAATCGGCGCATCGTCACCCGCCGCAGAGCCTCGCAGGAGCCCCATGGAGCAATTTCGCAATATCGGTATCATCGGTCGCCTTGGCAGCTCGCAGGTGCTCGACACCATTCGCCGACTGAAAAAATTCCTCCTCGATCGCCACCTGCACGTGATCCTCGAGGACACCATTGCCGAAGTGCTGCCCGGCCATGGCTTGCAGACGTCCACCCGCAAGCTGCTGGGCGAGGTCTGCGACCTGGTCATCGTGGTCGGCGGCGACGGCAGCCTGCTGGGCGCTGCCCGCGCGCTGGCCCGGCACAACATTCCGGTGCTGGGTATCAACCGTGGCAACCTGGGTTTTCTCACCGACATCCGCCCCGACGAGCTGGAACAGAAGGTCGCCGAAGTGCTCGACGGCCACTACCTGGTAGAAAACCGTTTCCTGCTGCAGGCCGAGGTGCGTCGCCACCACGAGGCCATCGGCCAGGGCGATGCGCTGAACGACGTGGTGCTGCACCCGGGCAAGTCCACGCGCATGATCGAGTTCGAGATCTACATCGACGGCCAGTTCGTCTGCAGCCAGAAGGCCGACGGCCTGATCGTCGCCACCCCCACCGGCTCCACCGCCTATGCGCTGTCGGCCGGTGGCCCGATCATGCACCCCAAGCTCGATGCCATCGTCATCGTGCCGATGTACCCGCACACCTTGTCGGGCCGGCCGATCGTGGTTGACGGCAACAGCGAGCTGAAGATCGTGGTGTCCAAGGACCTGCAGATCTACCCGCAGGTGTCCTGTGACGGCCAGAACCACTTCACGTGCGCCCCCGGCGACACCATCACGGTCAGCAAAAAGCCGCAAAAGCTGCGCCTGATCCACCCGCTGGACCACAATTACTACGAGGTCTGCCGCACCAAACTGGGTTGGGGCAGCCGCCTGGGGAGCAGTGACGACTGATGCTCGATCCGGCGCGAAGTTTTGACATCATCGGCGACGTGCACGGCTGTGCACTGACCCTTGAACGCCTGCTCGACGCCCTCGGATACAAGCGCGTGGCTGGCGTGTGGCGCCACCCGCGACGTCAGGCGCTGTTCCTTGGCGACATCGTCGACCGCGGGCCACGCATTCGTGAGGCGCTGCACATCGTCCACGACATGGTCGAAGCCGGCCAGGCGTTCTGCATCATGGGCAACCACGAATACAATGCCCTGGGCTGGGTCACCCCGGCGCTGCCTGGCAGCGGCAAGGCCTATGTCCGCGAACACACGCCGCGGCATGCCCGGCTGATCGACGAAACCCTGACCCAGTTTGCCCAACACCCCGGCGATTGGCACGATTTCGTCAACTGGTTCTACCAGCTGCCGCTGTTCATCGACGCAGGGCGCTTCCGTCTGGTGCACGCCTGCTGGGACCCGCGGCTGATCGAGCCGCTGCGCCGGCAATACCCCGACGGACGCATCGATGAGCACTTCATCCAGGCCTCGGCGGTCAGTGGCAGTTTTGCCGACACGGTGTGCAACCGCCTGTTGCGCGGTACCGACATGCGCCTGCCGGACGGGCTGACGCTGACCGGCGGCGACGGCCTGACCCGCGCGTTCTTCCGCACCAAGTTCTGGGAAGAAGACCCGAAAACCTACGGTGACATCGTGTTCCAGCCCGATGCCCTGCCCGAGGAAGTGGCCAGCACCCCGCTCAGCCACAGCCAGAAGAACGCCTTGCTGCGTTATGACGAAGACCAGCCGATGCTGTTCGTCGGGCATTACTGGCGCAGCGGCCGACCGGCACCGATCCGCGCCAACCTGGCCTGCCTGGACTACAGCGCCGTGCTCTACGGCAAGCTGGTCGCCTACCGGCTGGATGATGAAACCCGTATAGACCCACACAAGTTCGTCTGGGTCGACGTCGACCGCCCACAGGCCAACCAATGAACATTATCGAAGTGATGCGCCTGCCGCTGTCGGTCGACCTCAGCGGCTTCGTCCACCTGTTGCAACGCCTGCAGGTACCGCACCGGGTCAGCGAGGAGGGCGATGCCCAGGTCCTCTGGGCCCCCGACACCCTGGCCGAAGATGTGCTGCAGCTTTACCAGCGCTACCCCGACGGCAACGCCGACCTGCCGGCCAGCGCCGAACCTGTAGGGGCGGGTTCACCCGCGAATGCCCCCACACAGCCTTCTCTGGCAGCCCAGGCCAAGGCCTGCAAAATCACCACCCTCACACTGCTGCTGTGCTTCATCGTCGCCGGCCTTACGGGCCTTGGTGACAACTTCACCACCATCAGCTGGTTCACCTTCCTCGACTTCCGTGTCCAGGGCGACTACCTGTACTTCACCTCGCTGGCGCAAACCCTGGATGAAGGCCAGTGGTGGCGCCTGGTATCACCCATGCTGCTGCATTTCGGCGTGCTGCACCTGGCCATGAACAGCCTGTGGTACTGGGAGCTGGGCAAACGCATCGAACTGCGCCAGGGCCCGTGGGCGTTGCTGGGCCTGACCCTGCTGTTCAGCCTGGTGTCCAACCTGGCCCAGCACTACACCAGTGGGCCGAGCTTGTTTGGTGGTCTGTCCGGCGTGCTGTACGGCCTGCTCGGGCATATCTGGCTGTACCAGTGGCTGGCGCCTGACCGTTACTTCAACCTGCCCAAGGGCGTGCTGGTGATGATGCTGATCTGGCTGGTGGTATGCCTGACCGGCGTGGTCGGCACGCTCGGCCTTGGCCAGATCGCCAATGCCGCCCACGTCGGCGGGCTGCTCATCGGATGCCTGACCGGGCTCTTGGGTGGGGCGCTGGCCCGGCGTAAACTGTCGGCTTGAATCAGGAGACACTATGTCCACTTTCGCGCAAATGATTGAAAACATTACCCCGGAAATCTACCAGAGCCTGAAACTGGCCGTGGAAATCGGCAAATGGTCCGATGGCCGCAAGCTCACCGCCGAGCAGAAAGAGCTGTCGCTGCAGGCGGTCATCGCCTGGGAGATGAAGAACCTGCCTGAAGACCAGCGCACCGGCTACATGGGCCCGCAGGAGTGCGCGTCGAAGTCCGCGCCCATCGCCAACATTCTGTTCAAGTCGGACTCGGTACATTGATCGAACTCGCACGTGGCTCGTTGAGCAAGATGGCTGTAAGCCTGCAGGCACCGGTGGTGCAGTACAGCTTCCGCCTGGATGACACGCAGGTGCCGGTCAACCCCATGATCGGTCAGCGCCTGCGCCTGGAATACCTCGGCGCCATTCATTGCAGCCATTGCGGCAAGCGCACCAAGACCAGCTTCAGCCAGGGTTACTGCTACCCGTGCATGACCAAGCTGGCCCAGTGCGATGTGTGCATCATGGCCCCGGAAAAATGCCACTACGACGCCGGCACCTGCCGGGAGCCGTCGTGGGGCGAACAGTTCTGCATGACCGACCACGTCGTCTACCTGGCCAATTCGTCGGGGATCAAGGTCGGCATCACCCGTGCCACCCAGCTGCCCACCCGCTGGCTCGACCAGGGCGCCAGCCAGGCGTTGCCGATCATGCGCGTGGCCACCCGGCAGCAATCGGGCCTGGTCGAAGACGTGCTGCGCAGCCAGGTGCCGGACCGTACCAACTGGCGCGCGCTGCTCAAGGGCGATGCCGAGGTGCTCGACCTGCCGGCCATCCGGGAGCAGATCTTCGAAGCCTGCGCCGACGGCCTGCGCGAGCTGCAGGGGCGCTTTGGCCTGCAGGCGATCCAGCCGCTGCCGGACGCCGAAGTGGTGCAGATGAACTACCCGGTCGAGGCGTACCCGAAGAAGATTGTCAGCTTCAACCTCGACAAGGACCCGGTGGCCGAGGGCACGCTGCTGGGCATCAAGGGCCAGTACCTGATCTTCGACACCGGTGTGATCAATATTCGCAAGTACACGGCCTACCAGTTGGCCGTGCTCCAGTAAAAAGGACCTGCACATGCGTACCGAACAACCGCAAGTGATCTACCTCAAGGATTACCAGGCGCCGGAGTACCTGATCGACGAGACGCACCTGACCTTCGAGCTGTTCGAGGACCACACGCTGGTTCACGCGCAACTGGTCATGCGCCGCAACCCGGCACGCGGTGCCGGCCTGCCGCCACTGGAACTCGATGGCCAGCAGCTGGAACTGCTGCGCGCCTCCCTGGATGACCAGGAATTGCAGCCAGGCGACTACCGGCTCGACGCCGACAGCCTGACCGTACAGCCCAAGGCCGAGCGTTTCACCCTCGACACCAGCGTGAAGATCCACCCGGAAAGCAACACCGCCCTGGAAGGCCTATACAAGTCGGGCAAGATGTTCTGCACCCAGTGCGAGGCCGAGGGCTTCCGCAAGATCACCTACTACCTCGACCGCCCGGACGTGATGAGCACCTTCACCACCACGGTCATCGCCGAGCAGCATCGCTACCCGGTCTTGCTGTCGAACGGCAACCCGATCGGCAGCGGGCCGGCCGAAGACGGCCGTCACTGGGCGACCTGGGAAGACCCGTTCATGAAGCCGGCCTACCTGTTCGCCTTGGTCGCCGGTGACCTGTGGTGCGTTGAAGACAGCTTCACCCGACAGTCCGGCCGTGAGGTGACCCTGCGCATCTACGTCGAGCCCGAGAATATCGACAAGTGTGACCACGCCATGGTCAGCCTGAAAAAGTCCATGCGCTGGGACGAAGAAGTCTATGGCCGCGAGTACGACCTGGACATCTTCATGATTGTTGCGGTCAATGACTTCAACATGGGCGCCATGGAAAACAAGGGCCTGAACATCTTCAACTCCAGCTGTGTGCTGGCCCGCGCCGAAACCGCCACCGATGCTGCGCACCAGCGCGTCGAAGGGGTGGTCGCTCACGAGTACTTCCACAACTGGTCGG
Source organism: Pseudomonas sp. FW305-E2 (assembly GCF_058782925.1). Taxonomy (NCBI): domain Bacteria; kingdom Pseudomonadati; phylum Pseudomonadota; class Gammaproteobacteria; order Pseudomonadales; family Pseudomonadaceae; genus Pseudomonas; species Pseudomonas sp. FW305-E2. The sequence continues at coordinate 4,981 of NZ_JBYSYE010000026.1, forward strand.
GCAACCGTGTCACCTGCCGTGACTGGTTCCAGCTGTCGCTGAAGGAAGGCTTCACGGTGTTCCGCGATGCCGAGTTCAGTGCCGACATGAACTCGCGCACGGTCAAGCGCATCGAAGACGTCGCCTACCTGCGCACCCACCAGTTCGCCGAAGACGCCGGCCCCATGGCCCACCCGGTGCGCCCGGACAGCTTCATCGAAATCTCCAACTTCTACACCCTGACCGTCTACGAGAAGGGCGCCGAAGTGGTGCGCATGGTCCGTACCCTGTTGGGTACCGAAGGCTTCCGTAAAGGCAGTGACCTGTACTTTGAACGTCACGATGGCCAGGCGGTAACCACCGACGACTTCATCAAGGCCATGGAAGACGCCAACGGCGTCGACTTTACCCAGTTCAAGCGCTGGTACAGCCAGGCGGGTACCCCGCGTCTGGAGGTCAGCGAGGCGTATGACGCCGCCGCGCAGACCTACAGCCTGACGTTCCGCCAGAGCTGCCCGCAGACCCCGGACAAGGCCGAGAAACTGCCGTTCGTGATCCCGGTGGAGCTGGGCCTGCTGGATGCCGCCGGCAATGACCTACCGCTGCAGTTGGCGGGCGAAGACGCCGCTCAAGGGACCAGCCGCGTGCTGTCGGTGACCGAGGCCGAGCAAACCTTCACCTTCCAGGGCATTCAGGCCAAGCCGCTGCCGTCGCTGCTGCGTGGCTTCAGCGCCCCGGTGAAGCTGAGCTTCCCGTATGACCGCGACCAGCTGATGTTCCTGATGCAGCACGACAGCGACGGCTTCAACCGCTGGGAAGCGGGCCAGCAGCTGTCGGTGCAGGTACTGCAGGAACTGATCGGCCAGCATCAACGCGGTGAAGCCCTGAAGCTCGACCAGCGCCTGATCACCGCCCTGGGCACTGTGCTGGGCAACGAATCGCTGGACCCTGCCATGGTGGCCGAAATGCTCTCGCTGCCAGGTGAGGCGTACCTTACCGAGATCAGCCAGGTGGCCGACGTCGACGCCATCCACGCCGCCCGTGAGTTCGCACGCCAGCAGATCGCCGAACACCTGTTCGACGCCCTGTGGGCGCGTTACCAGGCCAACCGTGCAGTGTCGCGCAGCACTGCCTATGTGGCCTCGGCCGAGCACTTTGCCCGCCGCAGCCTGCAGAACATCGCGCTGTCGTACCTGATGCAGAGTGGCAAGCAACAGGTGCTGGACGCGACCCTGGAGCAGTTCGAGCACTGCGACAACATGACCGAGCGCCTTACCGCGCTGGCGGTACTGGTCAACTCGCCGTTCGAGGCCGAGCGCGCCAAAGCGCTGGAGGCCTTTGCCGAGCACTTCAAGGACAACCCGCTGGTCATGGACCAATGGTTCAGCGTGCAGGCGGCCAGCACGCTGCCGGGCGGGCTGGCGCGGGTCAAGGCGTTGATGCAGCACCCGGCCTTTACCCTGAAGAACCCGAACAAGGTGCGTGCGCTGATCGGTGCCTTTGCCGGGCAGAACCTGGTCAACTTCCATGCTGCCGATGGCTCCGGGTATCGCTTCCTGGCGGACCTGGTGATCGAGCTGAATGCGCTGAATCCGCAGATTGCATCGCGGCAACTGGCGCCGCTGACACGCTGGCGCAAGTATGACGATGCGCGTCAGGCGCTGATGAAGGGTGAGCTGGAGCGCATTCTGGCTTCGGGTGAGTTGTCCAGTGATGTGTATGAGGTTGTGAGCAAGAGTCTGGCGTAATTCTTGTGAATTGGGGCTGCTTTGCAGCCCTTCGCGGGTGAACCCGCTCCTACAGGGGGACGTAACCTTTGTCGGGCGGGTTTACCCGCGAAGGGCCGCCCAGCGGCCCCGGCTTTCCCCGGCCGACAACAAAACATAACACCCCGCCCGTTGTATTCCCGCAAACATCCCCGCTACGATCCCCTCAAGCGATTGCAGGCCTCTAGATCAGGCTTTTTGCAAAGCCTGCAATGCATTGACCCACCAAAAAGAACACAACAAGGGGGCAGTCATGAGGGAACAGTTACGTACGCCAGCCAGGCGTGGTGCCTGGCCATGGGCAGCCAGCGCGATGCTGGCATTGGCATTGGGGGTGTGGGCAGACAGCGCCCAGGCCGCGGCCGCCGACGAATACTCCACCGAATCGGCCAAGGCCAGCCAAAGCCTGTTGATCGACGCCACCCATGCCGGCAAGCGCCTGGTGGTGGTGGGTGATCGCGGCCACATTCTGTTCTCCGACGACCAAGGCAGTACCTGGACCCAGGCCCGGGTACCCACCCGGCAATTGCTCACTGCCGTGTTTTTCCTCGACGACAAGCGTGGCTGGGCCGTCGGCCATGACGCGCAGATCCTCGCCAGCAGCGACGGCGGCGCCACCTGGAGCAAGCAGTTCGAAGACCTCGCCCGTGAAGCGCCCTTGCTCGATGTCTCCTTCCTTGACGCTCAGCACGGCTTTGCCGTGGGGGCCTATGGTGCCTTGCTGGAAACCACCGATGGTGGGCAGCACTGGCAGGATGTGGCCGAGCGGCTGGACAACCCGGACCAGCTGCACCTGAACGGTATCGCCCACGTGCGCGATGCCGGCCTGTTCATCGTGGGTGAGCAGGGCGGCATGTTTCGCTCCACCGACAACGGCCAGACCTGGGCCAAGGTCCAGGGCCCCTACGAGGGCTCGTTGTTCGGCGTGATCGGCACCGCCAGGCCGCAGACCCTGCTGGCCTACGGCCTTCGCGGCAACCTGTTCCGCTCCAGCGACTTCGGTGACAGCTGGCAGCCGATCGAACTCAAGGCCGCGCGCGGTACCCTGGAGTTCGGCCTGGCAGGCGCTACGCTTGTCGATGATGGCAGCCTGGTGCTGGTCGGCAATGGTGGCAGCGTGCTGCGCAGCACGGACGACGGCCAGACCTTCAGCGTGTACAACCGTGCCGACCGCCTGGCCCTGGCCGGCGTCAGTGGCCTGGCCAACGGCGGCCTGCTGCTGGTGGGGCAGGGGGGGGTGCACCTGGCCAGCGCCGAAGGGGCTGATCAGGCGGCCCGGGAGGTGCGCCCATGACCAGCAGGGAGAGCATTGCCATGCACCCGCATCACCAGGATAAAGCCACGCTGCTCGAACGCCTGATCTTCAACAACCGCCCAGTGGTCATCGCCCTGTGCGTGCTGGTCAGCATTTTCCTGTTCTGGCAGGCCACGCAGATTCGCCCCTCCACCAGCTTCGAGAAGATGATCCCGCTGCAGCATCCGTTCATCGAGCAGATGATGGAGCACCGCAACGACCTGGCCAACCTCGGCAACACCGTGCGCATCTCGGTGGAGGCGGTGAACGGTGACATCTTCGACAAGGACTACATGGAGACCCTGCGTCAGATCCATGACGAAGTGTTCTACATCCCGGGTGTCGATCGGGCCGGGCTGAAGTCACTGTGGAGCCCCAGCGTGCGCTGGAGCGAGGTCACCGAAGAGGGGTTTTCCGGTGGCGAGGTCATCCCTAACACCTACAACGGGTCGCAGGACAGCCTCGATACCCTGCGCGACAACGTGCTCAAGTCAGGCCAGGTGGGGCGTCTGGTAGGCAACAACTTCAAGTCCAGCATCGTCGACGTGCCGCTGCTGGAGAGCTACCCCGACCCGCAGGACCCGGGCAAACAGGTGAAGCTGGACTACCAGCAGTTCTCTCACCTGCTGGAAGAGAAGATCCGTGACAAGTTCCAAGCGCAGAACCCCAATGTAAAAATCCACATCGTCGGCTTTGCCAAGAAGGTCGGTGACCTGATCGATGGCCTGGTGATGGTGGCGATGTTCTTCGGCGTCGCCCTGGTGATCACCTGGGTGCTGTTGTACTGGTTTACCTGGTGCATCCGCAGCACTGTCGCCGTGCTCATTACCACGCTGGTGGCGGTGGTCTGGCAGCTGGGGCTGATGCATGCGGTGGGCTTTGGCCTGGACCCGTACTCGATGCTGGTGCCGTTCCTGATCTTCGCCATCGGCATTTCCCACGGGGTGCAGAAGATCAACGGCATCGCCCTGCAGTCGAGTGACGCCGACAACGCCCTTACCGCTGCCCGGCGCACATTCCGTCAGTTGTTCCTGCCGGGAATGATCGCCATCCTTGCCGACGCGGTGGGCTTCATTACCCTGCTGATCATCGACATCGGGGTGATTCGCGAATTGGCCATCGGCGCCTCCATCGGCGTGGCGGTGATCGTGTTCACCAACCTGATCCTGCTGCCGGTGGCCATCTCCTACGTGGGCATCAGCAAGAAGGCCATCGAGCGCAGCAAGAAAGACGCGACGCGCGAGCACCCGTTCTGGCGCCTGTTGTCGAACTTCGCCAGTGCCAAGGTAGCGCCGGTGTCGGTGGTGCTGGCGCTGCTCGCCTTCGCCGGGGGCTTGTGGTACAGCCAGAACCTGAAGATCGGCGACCTCGACCAGGGTGCACCGGAGCTGCGCCCCGACTCACGCTACAACCAGGACAACAACTTCATCATCAGCAACTACTCGACCAGTTCCGATGTGCTGGTGATCATGGTCAAGACGCCGTCGGAGAAGTGCTCGGTCCACTCGACCATGGCGCCGATCGACGAGCTGATGTGGACCATGGAAAATACCCCTGGCGTGCAGTCGGCGATTTCCCTGGTCACCGTTTCCAAGCAGGTGATCAAGGGCATGAACGAGGGCAGCCTGAAATGGGAAACCCTGTCGCGTAACCCGGACATCCTCAACAACTCCATCGCCCGGGCTGACGGCCTTTACAACGGCGACTGCTCATTGGCACCCGTGCTGGTGTTCCTCAATGACCACAAGGCTGAAACGCTGGAGCGTGTCACCGCCGTGGCCAAGGCGTTTGCCGACAGCCATGACAAGGAAGGCCTGCAGTTCCTGCTGGCGGCGGGCAACGCCGGTATCGAGGCAGCGACCAACGAAGTGATCAAGTCGGCCGAACTGACCATCCTGATCCTGGTGTACATCTGCGTGGCAGTGATGTGCCTGATCACCTTCCGCTCGTTCGCCGCCACGCTGTGCATCGTGCTGCCCCTGGTGCTGACCTCGGTGCTGGGCAACGCGCTGATGGCCTATATGGGCATCGGGGTGAAGGTGGCGACCTTGCCGGTGGTGGCGCTGGGGGTGGGGATTGGCGTGGATTACGGCATCTACATCTACAGCCGGCTGGAGAGCTTCCTGCGTGCGGGGCTGCCGTTGCAGGAGGCCTATTACCAGACCCTGCGCTCGACGGGTAAAGCCGTGTTGTTCACTGGCTTGTGCCTGGCCATCGGCGTGTGCACCTGGATCTTCTCGGCAATCAAGTTCCAGGCTGATATGGGGCTGATGCTGACCTTCATGCTGCTGTGGAACATGTTTGGCGCGCTGTGGCTGCTGCCGGCGCTGGCACGGTTCCTGATCAAGCCGGAGAAGATGGTGGGCAAGGAGGGGGGCTCGATTTTCGCCCATTGAATCGCAAGGGGGCCGCATTGCGGCCCAATCGCGACACAAGGCCGCTCCTCCACTAGGTTCGCGTTCCCGTGTGGAGGCAGCCTTGTGTCGCGATTGGGCTGCAAAGCAGCACCAGGGTTATAATGCCGCCACATCTTCCACAGGTACCCCCATGTCCCCCCTCGCCACCGCCCTGCAGTCCTGCGACATGCTCCTGATTGACGGCCTGCATGCCTTCGATTTCACCGCCGACGCATCCGGTCTCACCGTCGAATGCATGGACGGCCGCCAGCTTCGCCGCTGGTCCTTCACCCCCGAACAAGTCGCCGCCGCTATCGCCTCCGGCGATGAATGGCAACTCAACGATGCCAACGGCGAGCATCGGCTAGTCTGTATGAGTGCCTTTCGTGCCCCGGATGATGACCAAGATGAACCGGACCTGGACGAGCCTGCTGACCGCTAGCCTGATGAGCCTGACAATCTCTGCCCACGCTGCCACCTTGCTGGTGGGCAGCTACACCGATGGCGCCAGCCAGGGTATCTACCGCTACCATTTCGACGACAAGGCCGGCCAAATCGGCCCCACACCTCTGCAGGTGGTGAAAAGCGTCAGCCCTTCGTGGCTGGTGCTGTCGGCCGACCAGCGTCAGCTGTTCGCGGTGAATGAGACCCCGCAGGGCCATGCCAGCAGTTTCAGCATCAGCAGCAAAGGCGAAATCAAGCCGCTCAACCAAGTGGTCACCCAGGGCGACGAGCCCACCCACGCCAGCCTCAGCCGTGACCAGCGCTACCTGTTCGTGGCCAACTACGCGGTCAACCCCGACCCCGGTGGCAGCCTGGTGGTGATCCCGGTGGCCAAGGACGGCACGCTCAAGCCCGTGGTGCAACAGGCCCGGCATAAGGCGAGCGGGGTCAACCCTGAGCGTCAGGCCGGCGCCCACGTGCATTCGCTGGTGCTGTCGTCGGATGGCCAGCACCTGTATGCCAGCGACCTGGGTGCCGACAAGGTGTTTATCTACCGCTACGACGGTGCCAGTGCGGACCACCCGCTGACAGCGGCGATACCTGCGTCCGTGGCCTTGCCGCCGGGCAGCGGTCCGCGTCACTTGCTGTTCGACGCCAAGGGCCGGCACGCCTACCTCACCCTGGAAATGAACGCCGAGGTGGTGATGTTCGATGTGCAGGACGGCAACCTGGTTGAACGCCAGCGCTTACCCCTGACCGAGCGCCAGGAGGCCGCAGCGAAGGCGGCAGGTGGCTTGCACCTGTCGGCGGACGGGCGCTTCCTGTACGTGAGCAACCGTGGCACGGCCAATGAAATTGTGGCGTTCAGCGTGGGCAAGCAGGACGGCCAGTTGACGTTCCTGCAGCGTCGCCCGGTGGAAGGCGATCACCCTCGGGAGTTTGCCCTGGACCCGAGTGACAACTTCCTGCTGGTGGCCAACCAGAAGAGCAACCAGATCGTGGTGATACGTCGCGATCCGCGCAGTGGCAAGCTGCTGGAGACGGTGCAGACGCTGAAGCAGGATGCACCCTCGGACCTCAAGTTCATCGAGTGATATCGATCAGCGTGATAATCGGTACTGCTGCAATGAATTTTTGCGTGCGGCCTCGGCGGCGTAAGTTTGACCCAAGGCCCAAAAGGGCCACCGTCAAACCACCGCCGTCGAGGTCAGCCCAGATGAACTTCAATCTCTTCCCGGTTATTGCCGCATCCGCCATTTCCGCATCGGTCGTCCTGCCAGCGCATGCCCATGCCGACAGCAGCAAGGCTTCTGCCACCCACAGCTACACCGAGCAGTACCTGCGCCAGAGCGCCCATTTCCATGCGGCCCTGAGTGGCAAGCACCACCACTGAGCCTTGTGCGGTGTCCTGTAGGAGCGGCCTGCGTCGTGACACAAGGCCGCTCCTACAAGGTATCGCGTGAACTCATTTGGCCATCACTGACCTGAACAGTTCCGAAGCCAGCCACCCCTCCAGCCAGCTCCGCACACGCGGATAAGCCGCCTCGGCGAACCACTGCGGTTCGACCCCGGCAAACTGGCGCATCAGGGGCAGCAACGCGGCATCGGCCATGCTCGGGTGGTCGGCCAGCAGGTAAGCCCGCCCCACCAGCAAGCCTTCGAGCTCCGCCAGCCAGGCCTCGGCCTGCTGGCGGTAATGCTCGCGGGAATGCTCCGGGTAACGTTCGGCATACTTGTACAGGTTCACGTGCGCCTTGAACGTGGTGTCATTGCGCGCAATCAGCGTTTCAGCCTGCTGCGCAGCCGCAGGGGTGGCCTGTAGCCGCCAATCCTGCGGGTCGTTTTGCGTCAGCGCCCAGCGCATGATGTCCAGGCTCTCTTCCAGTACCTCGGCACCGGTATCCAGCACCGGTACCATGCCCTTGGGCGACAAGGCCAGCAGCTCTGCCGGCTTGTTCTTCATCGCCACCTCGCAAATTTCCACCTCGCAGCCGGCATAGCGCAGGGCCAGGCGCGCACGCATGGCCCATGGGCAGCGGCGGAACGAGTAGAGGATCACCCGCACACCTCCACGTCACTGAGGCCATTACCCTGGCGCCGCACCTGGATCTGGACCGGGATGCGCTCGTGCATTTCCTGTACGTGGGAAATCACCGCCACTTTGCGGCCCTGGGCTTGCAAGCCGTCGAGGGCGTTCATTGCCAGTTGCAGCGACTCGGGGTCGAGGCTGCCGAAGCCTTCGTCGATGAACAGCGACTCGATACGCAAGGTGCTGGACGCCATCGACGCCAGGCCCAGCGCCAGGGCCAGCGACACCAGGAAGGTTTCCCCGCCCGACAACGAGTGCACCGAACGCAGTTCGTCGCCCATCTCGGTGTCCAGCACCAGCAGGCCAAGGGCGCTGCCGCCGCGCTTGAGGCGGTAGCGACGGGCCAGCTGACGTAGCTGGGCGTTGGCGTGGTGCAGCAGCAGATCAAGGTTGTAGCCTTGGGCGATCTTGCGGAACACATCACCGGAGGCCGAACCGATCAGGGCATTGAGGCGGGCCCAGCGTTGCCACTGCTGGTGGGCCTGTTCGATTTCTGCCGCCAGCGCCTGGTGGGCCTGCTGGCGGCGCTGATCGTCGGCCTGTTGTGCACGCAATTCGGCGCACTGCTGCTCATGGTTGACCAGCCGCCCGCGCAGCTCGGTCAGGGCGTGTTCCAAGGCTTCGGCCGAGGTGTCCACGGTCATTTGTGCGGCGTGTTGTTGCAGGCGCTGCTCACGTTCCTGCAGCAGCACGCGGCCCTGCTCGATGGCTTTTTCCGCGCCTTGCAAACGCTGGCGCAATTCATTGACTTGCGCGTCATCCATGGCCAGCAGGCGATCGAGGCCGGCATCGTCCAGTTCCGGATGCTCGCTGCGCCAATGGGCGATCTGGGCCTGCAACTGTTGGCATTCGGCATCCAGTGCCTGTTGTTGCTGGGTATTGGCCTTGAGCTCGCTGGCCAGTTGCACGCCTTGGGTGCGCAGATCTTGCAGGCGCTGGGCGGTGTCGGCATCGAGGGCGCGGGCTTGTTCCAGCGTGGCTTCCATATGCTGCTGCCAGGCTTCGGCACTGGCATGTTCGCCTAGCAGCTCGCCGAGCGACGTCTGGGCCTGCTGGCGCTGTTCGTCGAGGGCCGCGAGCGTGTGTTGCAACTGTTGCAGGCCTTGCACGCGCGCCTGTTGCTGATCGCGCAGTTTGTCCAGCTGGGCTTGCCGGGCTTGCTGTTCTTCCTGTTCGTCCTTGCGCTGTTCCAGTTGCTGCAGGCGCTGGGCAATCTGCTGGTCGAGGGCGAGGAAGGCATTGGACGGGTCGTCGTTGAGGGCCTTGAGCGCTTCCTCTGGCAGTACGCCGGCCAGGTCGTTCAGGCCTTGCTGCAACAGCTGTTCGTCGTTGGCCAGGGCCTGGTGCTGTTGCTCCAGATGGCGCTGGGCCTGTTGCTGGGCGTCGTGGGCCGCCTGCAATTGCTGGTTCAGGCGGGCGGCGTCTTTTTGCAGGGCCAGCAGGGCGCTCTGGCGTTTCTCGTCCTGGCTGATTTCTTCATCCAGGCGACGCAGCTGGCTGTCGAGCCAGGTGCTACGGGCCTTGTCGTCCTGCGGGGCGAGGGCTGGCCATAGGCTGTGTGCCTGTACCTGAGCCACCAGCGGTTGCAACTGTTCGCCCAGTTGCTGCTGTTGCTGCTGGAAGTCCTTGAGCTGGGCATTGACCACACCCAGCTGGGTACGCAGCTCCACCAGCGTGTTGTTGAGCGTTTCGACCTGCTTCTGCGCGGCGTGCTCTTCGGCCTGGTCATGGCGACCCAAGCTCTGCAGCAGCGCTTCTGGCTGATGGAAGGGGTGTTCGGCGCTGCCACAGACCGGGCAGGGTTCGCCGTCACGCAGTTGGTCACGCAGTTCTTCGACGCTGGTGTTGCGTGCCAGGCGTTGCCGTTCCAGCAGTTGACGGGTGAGGATCAACGCCTGCTCGGCGGCCTCCAGCTCGGCCTTGGCGGCGGTGCCTTCGGTAATCAGTTGCTGGCGTTGCAGCATGGCCTGCTGCTGCCGTTCGCGCAGGGCATCCAGCTGCTGGCGCAGCTCCTGTTCCCGGCCGTGCAGGCGTGACATTTCTTCTACGGCGCGCTGCTGTTTGCGGTTGTCCTGCAGCATGCCGCCGAGCAGGTCGATCTGTTCGGCCAGGGCCTGGGGTTCGGCCTTGGCTTCACGGAACAACAGGTCGTAGGCATCGCGCTCGGCCTGCAGGTGCGCATTGGCCTGGCTGGCCTGGGCCTGCAAGCCGGGTAGCTCTTCTCGGCCCTTGGTCAGGCGGCCACCGATTAGCATCACCTGTTTCAGTTGCGGCAGGTAGGCGTGCCAGGCATTGGCCAGGCCCGCCAGGTGCTGGCTGTCGGCAAGCGCGGTGTCGATCTGCGCCAGTTGCTGCACGCTGCGCTGCTGGTTGTCTTCCAGCTGCTGCAGTTGCTGCTGGCCGTCAGCGACCTGTTGTTGCGCCTGTTGGCTGATGCTGCGCTGGGCGGCCAGCTCCTGGTTCAGGCGTGCCAGGCTGTCCTGGGCGGCAAAGGCCTGGCGCAGGCGCGGCGCGTTCTCGCTGTGCTGGGCCTGGCGGTCCGCAAGCGCTTGGCGCGCAGTGTCCAGCGCCTGTTCGAGCTCGCGGGTGCGCACCTGCAGTTCGGCTTGCTGCTGTTGCTGTTCGGCCATTTTCGCGGCCACTGGCGCCAGCTGTGCGCTCAGGGCCTGTCGGCGGTGGAACTGGTGACGCTGTGGGGCCAGGCGCTCCAGGCGTGCCAGGTCCAGGCGTGGTTCGGCCAGCTGTTGCCAGTCCAGTTCGGCGGCCTGCAGCGTGGTGCTGGCTTCGGTGTGTTGGGCCTGTAGCTGGCATTGTTCATTCAGCCAGTTGCGTTGCTGCTCCAGCTGGCGCTCGCCGGCCTGGTCGGCCTTGAACTGCTGCTGCGCCTGCTCCAGGCGCTTGTCGAGCTCGGCACGGGCCTCGGCAGCCATCGGCAGCAGGTGGCTGGCGCGCTCTTTCAGGGTGTTGTGCGCCTCGCCGGCTTCGCGCGCCTTGCTGAAGGCACGCTGGCCCAGGCGGGTGTAGATCGCGGTGTTGGTGAGCTTTTCCAGCAACTCGCTGCGGTCTTTGTCGTCGGCCTTGAGGAACGCGCCGAACTCGCTCTGGGCCAGCATCACCGCACGGGTGAACTGTTCGAAGTTCAGGCCCAAACGGGCTTCGACCAGTTGCTTGTATTCGTTCTTGCCACTGCCGAGCACTTGCTCGCTGTCGAGGTCGTAGAAGCTTTGACGGCTGTGCTGCAGTTTGCCGTTGGCCTTGTCGCGGGCGCGGTTGGCTTCCCAGCGGGCGCGGTAGCGGCGGCCGTCGATGCCGACGAAATCGACCTCGGCAAACCCGCTGCCGGTGCCACGGCGCAGCAGGTTGCGCGGGTCGGAGGTGGGGATGTCGCCGTCGGCGTCCGGCACCTTGGCCTCACGGCCAATGGCATTGAGGCGCGGCACGGTGCCGAACAGCGCCAGGCACAGGGCGTCAAGCAAGGTGCTCTTGCCAGCACCGGTAGGCCCGGTGATAGCGAACAGGCCAGCGCTGGCCAACGGTTCTGCGGTGAAATCGATGTCGATCGGGCCGGCCAGCGATGCCAGGTTCTTCAGGCGGATGGCGAGAATCTTCATGGCTGTTCCTCTTCCTGCTGCACGTCCTGCAACAGCAGGGCGAAGTCGGCCAGCGCCTGCTCGTCGGCGGGGTTGCCGTAGGCTTGCTCCCAGGCGCGGCTGAACAGGTCTTGCGGGGTCATCTGGGCCAGTTCGACAAAGGCCAGGTCATCGTCCTCGGCGTTGTTGCGGCCGGCGTACTCGGCGCTGATGCGGATCAACCGTACCGCCTTGCCTTCAAGCGCGGTTTCGATCTGCTGGCGCAGGTCGGGTTGCGGCTCGTCGAGCATCACCCGCACCTCCAGCCAGGGCTGGCGGTTGGGGTCTTCAAGCAGGTCGATCACGGGCAGGTCGGCCAGTTGCTGCAACAGCTCGCCCAGCGGTGCCGGGCCCACCCGTTGCAGGGCCACGGCGCGTGGTACGGGGCGTGGCTCGACGCTGACCAGGCCGTTGCCGTCCAGCTCCACTTCCAGGACCTGGTGCGGGTAGTTGATTTCGGCGAACGACAGCGGGATTGGCGAGCCGCTGTAGCGGATGCGTTCTTCGCGGTTGACCTTCTGCGGTTTGTGCAGATGGCCCAGGGCGACGTAGCTGATAGCCTTGTCGAACAGCTTGGCCGGCAGCGCCTCGGCGTTGCCGATGATCAGGCTGCGTTCGGAGTCTTCCGACACCGCGCCACCGGCCATGTGCGCGTGGCTGATGGCGATCAGCGCCTGGTCTTTCTTGCGTTTCTTCAGGGCGGCGGCGATCAGTTGCTGGTGCACCTGGGTGATGCCTTGCAGGTAATCGTCACCCAGCTGCGGGCCGGTGACTTCGGCCGGCCGCAGGAAGGGCAGGGCCAGGCACCAGGCAGCGACCTTGCCCCGGCCGTTGGTCAGAGGGATCAGCAGGCGCTCGGCATCCAGCTGGCCCTCGTCCAGCCAGTGCACACGGCCCAACGCATGGGTGCGCAGGCGGCGCATGAGTGCGGCGGGCAGCTCGATGCGCGAACCGGAGTCGTGGTTGCCGGCGATCATCACAATGTCCAGCTTGGGCTGTTGCTCATGGGCCTGGACGATGAAGTCGTAGAGGCGTTCCTGGGCTTTGACGGGTGGGTTGACGGTGTCGAAGATGTCGCCCGCAATCAGCAGCGCATCCGGCTGGCGCAGGCGCAGCTGGCCGAGCAGCCAGTCGAGGAAGCAGGCGTGTTCGAAGTCGCGTTCCTGGCCGTGCAGGCTTTGGCCCAGGTGCCAGTCGGAGGTATGAAACAGACGCATGGATGACCTGTTGGTGTCGAGTCGAGCAAGCGAGGGCTTGGCTTGGGTGATGGGTGTTGCGCAAGGGCGGTATGGTAACCCAAGCACGGGGCCGCTGTGCGGCCCGAAAGTTCAGCGCTTGATCTCATCGGCGTACGGTGCTGGTTGTCCTGCAGGCAAGCCCGCGCATCAAACCCCTTGTTCATGGATGGCATTGGCTTATCGCGGTAGCGTCCTGCGACTCCAGGCGTTGACGCGGGTTGCCACGTTGGTTCCATGAAAAGCTGACATTGATAGCAGGGTGTCGCGCATCTCGGTTTGCCCCACAAGACGTGTCGCGGCAAAGCAGCGAGCACACGCTCGGCCACTTCCGCCTTGAACGTTCTGTGAGCTGGCTCTCGCTTTGTACCAGGGATCAAGCTTGCCCTCAAAAGTAGGCTGATCTACCCTCCGAAACGGCCATGATCACGGCTATTCGAAACCCACGGACGACAATCACAGGAGTCACCAATGGAAGGCATCCCTCAGACCCAATCTTCCCCGGATAACCTCAAGCCAAAATGGCGGGAGCGTTTCGCCTTCTTCGATCAGTACGGCGCCCCCACCTCCGAGTCATACAAAGCCGCATTCCGCGCCTTGCCATTCGGGAAGAAGTTGCTGATCAACAACAATTTCATAGCCTTTTTCTTCGGCCCGATCTATTGGTTCGTGCTGGGGCTGTGGAAGAAGAACCTGGTCATGCTGGCCATCATCATCGGCATCGGGCTGCTGCTGAGCGTCTATGAGGTGGCGACGGGCAGCGAAATCCCGCGTCCTCTGGATAACGGTATCAGCATGGGATTTGCGTTTCTGTACAGCTTCCTGACCAACCGGGCCTATTACCTGAAGCAGGCCAAAGGGCAGCAGAGCTGGAACCCGTTCGAGGGGCAGCGGTTCATCTGACTCGGCTGGTACGTTCGGCAAGTATTGTCAGGGGCGGCCATGAGCTGAAAATTCGCAAGCAGCCACTGCGCATCACTTGGGATAGAGCGGCGGCAAGCTGCCGTTCTCGCCCGCCGGCAGCAACACCTGCTCAGCTGGCGGAATGGTACCAATCGCCCGCCACAAATCCTCCCCCTGCCAATACTGCCCGCTCTCGCTGTACAACGCCCCGTTCAAACCATCCAGCGCATCCGACAACGGCACGAAGCGCGCCGCCATCTCGGCCAGGGTTTCGGGTTGCTGCCGGGCCCAGGCATCCAGTGCCTGGCGCGTAGCCTGGGGGTCGTTGGCCTGGCATGCGCGCTTGATGTCGTCCAGCAAGGTGCGTGGGCTTGGCCCGTTCTGTGCCGTGCGCAGCACCGCTGGCCGCGAACGGGCGCGCCACCACAGGGCAAAGCCAAGCACAGTGGTCAGGGCGAACACCAGTGTGGACAGCTGCCAGGGCCACAGCAGGGTGCTGGCGCTGCTGTTGTCGCCCACCGGGGTGTCGGCGCTCAGTGCCGGGTTGTCCAGCACGTTCAGCGTGCGCGCCGGCAGGCTGCTGTGCTCCAGGTGGTCTTCGCGGGTGTTCCACCAGGCCACTTCCAGCGCCGGCAAGGCCAGCGTGCCGCTGTGAGTCGGCACCAGGGCCTCGCGCTCTTCGCGGTTGGCGGTCATGCCCCGTTCGCTGATTTCGTTGCGCAGCATCGGCTGGTCAGGGTAGCGGCGCAGGCCGATGATTTCTGTGGCCGGCAGCGGCGGCAGTTGGGTGCTGGACAAGCCTTCGGCACGCAAGGTGATGTTGCGCGTCAGCGAGTCGCCAATCTGTACCTGCTGGCTGCTGGGGTCGGGGCTCCAGTGCTCTTCCAGGGTCAGGCTGCTGGCGGGCAACCACGGCAAGCCAGCCGGCCAGGCTGCCGGAATCGGCCGTACCGTGAGGCGCAAGGGCAGCGAGCTGACTTGCACCTGGTGGCCGGCGCGGGCCGTGCCATTGGCCTGTGCTGCTTCGTCGCTGCTGGCGGCTGCCGTGGCGGTGAACGTCAGTGGCGGGATGTCGAGGGTGCCGCTTTGCTGGGCATACACCGCATAGCGGGTTTCGATCACGCCATGACGCACACCATTGATTTCCTTTTCATACGTGCGCGACTCGCCCAGCGGCTCGACCTTGGCGTTCTCCAGTTGCAGTGGGCTGAGGCTGCTGTCGTCGTACAGCGCTACCGAGTGGTAGATGCGTAGGGTCAGCACGGCTTGGGCCTGGACATAGACGTCATGGCTGTCGAGGGTCGCTTCGATGAAGACCTGAGCGTTGTCCTGGCGGCTGGCATCGGCCTGCAGCACTTGCAATTCGATGGCCTGGCTGTGTGACTGGCCCAGCCGCAGCTCGGGGATGCGCAGGCTACCGCTGCGCCGTGGCAGCAGGGTGATGATCCAGCGGGTGCTGGCGCGGGTTTCGCCGTCCAGGGTGTGCAGGCTATTCAACTGGCGCGTACCGCGGACTTCGAAGTCACCTTCCAGGGCGCGCAGGTCGGGCTTGCCGAACTGGGTGACGTCCTGGCTTTCCAGGGTCAGTTCCAGGCTTTCGCCCGCTTCCAGGCGGGTGCGGTCGACGCTGGCCTGCAGCAGCGGCTCGGCCTGGGCCAGCACGGCCCAGAGCAGGGTGAGGAGAAAGACGCCGAAGCGACTCATCGTGATTTTTCCTGATGCAATTGCTGTTCATACCAGAATTTGCGTCGCAGCAGCTCTGCCGGGTTGTCGGGGATTTCCCGCAGCCATTGCTCCAGGGCTTGGCGCTGTTCGCCGTCGAGGCTGGTCGACACCGGGCGCTGTGGCGGCTGGATGACACTGTCGTCGCCCCCGGCCTGGTTGCCGGGTGCGGCCTGGCTGTTGCTGCTGCTTTCGCCGGGTTGTTCGGGGCTGGCCTGTTGGTCGTCGCCGGGTGTGCCTTGGGCCGGGCTGCTGGCCGAGCTGCTGTTGCCTTCGGTTTCGCTGCCGGGCGTGTCTTGGGCATCGCTGCCGGGCGGTTGTTCCTCGGCCTTGGCTTCACGTTGCTGCAGCAGTTGCTGCACCAGCGCCTGGTTGTCCAGCGCGGCCTGCAGGTCGGGCTGGCGCTCCAGGGCTTGCTCGTAGGCATCCAGGGCGGCGTCCAGCTCGCCACTATGGGCCAGGGCATTGCCTCGATTGTAGTGGGCTGCTGCAGTGTCGCCTTGGGAAAATGCCTCGGCGGCCCCGGCATAGTCGCCGGCCTGGTACAGGGCCATGCCGCGCCATTGCGGGTTCTGGAAGTGACGCGCAGCGCTGGCCGGGCGGTTTTGCTCCAGCAGCTTCTGGCCTTGCTGGTCGGGGCGCAGCCACAGGTCGTTGAACTCGAAAGCCTGGCTAGGCTGCGGCAAGGCCAGCAGCAGCGGCAGGCAGAACAGCCAGCCGCGCCGGCCAGCGCAGGCGGCCAGCAGCAACAACGGAATCAGCAGCCAGTAACCTTGGTCGGCCCAGCTGTCCAGTTGCAGGGTCTGGCCGTCATTGCGCCCGCTCCGCGGGTTGTCGAACAGGCCCAGGCCACGCAGGTCGAGGTCGTCAATGCGGGCGTGCCGGTAGCGCCCGCCCGTGCCGCTGATAAAACCCTTCAGGCTGGCACTGTCCAGGCGAGGCAAGAGGATGCCGCCCTGGTCGTCTTTAAGGTATTCGCCATTGGCCTGGCGCACCGGGGCGCCTTCGCGGCTGCCGATGCCCAGCATCAGCAGGCTTGGGCCCTGGCGGCCGAGGGCCTGGGTGATGCCCTGGCGCTCGGCGGCGCTGAGTGCCGAGCCTACCAGCAGCAGGCGGCCTTGGCCGAGGCCGCTCTGGGCCAGCAGCGCCAGGCCTTTTTGCACGGCCAGGTCGGCACGCTGGCCGGGTTTTGGCATGATCGACGGGTCGATGGCCTCGAGCAAGTTGCGGGTGGTGGCCAGGTCGTCAGACAGCGGCACCAGGGTGTGCGCGGAGCCGGCATACACCACCAGCGCCGTCTGGCTGTCGCGGCGGTGTTCAAGCAGGTCGAGGATCTTGCGCCGGGCCTGTTCCAGGCGGTTGGGCGGGCTGTCCTCGGCGAGCATTTGCGGGGTCAGTTCGAGCAGGATCACCAGGGGGTCGGCCGGGCGCTGACGGCTTTCTTCCAGCCGCTGCCAGCTGGGCCCGAGCAGCGCCAGGATCACCAGTAACCAGGCGAGGCCCAGCGCCACCCACGGCAGTTTGCTGGTGCTGCCGCTGCCGCCACCCAGCAGTACACCATGGAAGGCGGGCGGCAGAATCATCTGCCAGCGCCCGGCACGCTTGCGCCGGTGCCACAGCTTGTACAGCAGCCAGCCGAGCACGGGAACCGCCAGCAGCCAGAGCGGGCGCAGCCATTGGGGCCACAAGTCGATCATCGCCGCCTCCTTAAACGCAGGCGCTTCAAGCGCTGGCGCCATTCCGGGTGCGGCTGCAGGAAGCGCGGCTTGCGCAGCAGGCGCTGCAACAGGTTGTCAGGCCACTGCACGGCTACCACCAGCAGCACGCTGAGCAGCAGCGCCAGCGCCAGGGGCCAGGCGTACAGGGCCTGGGCTGTGCGTGCCTGGGTCGGTTGCTGGGCCACGGGCTCCAGTTGGTCGAGGGTATCGCCGATAGCGTCCAGTTCGGCGCCGTCATGGGCGCGGAAGTAGGCGCCGTGGGTGATGTCGGCAATTTCCTTGAGCGCGGCTTCGTCCAGGTCCAGGCTCGGGTTGAGGCCGAGCAGGCCTGGTGTGCCACTGGCTTCGGGGTTGGCGCCGATACCGATGGTGTAGATGCGCACGCCTTCCTGGGCCGCCAGGCGGGCGGCTGTCAGCGGGTGAATCTGCCCGCCGTTGTTGGCACCGTCCGTGATCAGCACCAGCACCCGGCTTTGTGCCGGGCGTTCGCGCAGCCGTTTGACCGCCAGGCCAATGGCGTCGCCGATGGCGGTGTTCTTGCCGGCGATGCCGATCTGCGCCTCGATGAGGAAGGTGCGCACGGTGCGCCGGTCAAAGGTGAGCGGCGCCTGCAGGTAGGCCTGGCTGCCGAACAGGATCAGGCCCACACGGTCGCCTTCACGGTCTTGCAGGAAGTCGCCCATCAGCGCCTTGACCAGGTCGAGGCGGCTGATGTCCTCGTTCTTCCACTGCATGTCGGGGAAGTCCATCGACCCGGACACGTCCACCGCCACCAGCAGGTCGCGGCCGCTGGCGGCGATCGGCACCGGTTCGCCCAGCCATTGCGGGCGAGCGGCGGCGCACAGCAGCAACAGCCAGATGACGACGAACGGTGCCTGCTGGCGCCAGGTGGGCAGGTTGAGCCGTGCGCGGCGCCCGGCCAGGCCTTCCAGCTCGCTGAGGAAGCCCACCTTGAGCACCGGTTCACCGCTGTCGGCGGCGGGCAGCAGCAGGCGCGCCAGCCATGGCAACGGCAACAGGGCAAAGACCCACGGCCAGGCCAGTTCAAACATGCTTGCGGATCCAGGTTTCGACGGCTTGGCTGAGCCCGGCGATGGCCTTGTCATCGAGCTTGCACTCGGGTTTATAGGCGCCTTCTACCAGTACCATCCAGCGGGTCAGGCCGGCGGCCGGGCAGCGGTTATCCAGAAAGGCCAGCCACTGGCGGCCGTTGAGGGTGTGGCTGTTGGCGCCTGGGTAGTGGTTGCGGCACAGGCGTTTGAGCAGGGCGTTGATCTGTTGCAGCCAGGCGCCGGCCGGGGCGCCGTCATACGGGCGTGGCAGGCGGGCCAGCTCGGCCAAGGCCTCCAGGCGTACCGGGTCCAGGGGTTGTTCGGCGCGCACGATGCGGCGTTTGCCCGGGCGCCAGCGGCGCAGCCGCCACAGGCCCCAGCCCAGGAGTGGCAGGACGGCCAGCAGCAGCCACCAGCCTGGTGCGGGTGGCCACAGGCTGACCGGTGCCGGGGCAATCAGTGGGTGCAACTGGTCGAGCGGGTTCATGACGCGCTCCGGGGCCGCTGGGCGTTCAGGTACTCGCGCAGTTGCTCGATCATTTCGCTTTGCGTGCTCAGTGGCATCAGGACCACCCTCAGCTTTTGCGCCATCAGCTCCCAGCGCTCGATGCGGGCCTCGGCCTGCTGGCGGTAGGCCTGGCGCAGGTTGGCGTCGAGGGTGTCGAGCTCCAGCTGGGCGCTGCGCTGGGCGAAGCGCAGCAGGCCGGCGGCGGGCAACGCGTGGTCGAGTGGGTCGGATACCGGCAGCAACAGCAGGTCGCAATGCCGTGAGAGCATGGCCAGGTGCTGTTCTACCTGGGCGCTGAGCGAGCGCTCATCGCAGATCACGATGGCCAGGCTGCCGGGGCGCAGCACTTCGCGGGCGCGGCGCAGGGCCAGGCCGAGGCTGTCGGCCCCGGGTATGGCTTCGGTGTGCAGTGACTGGTTGACCTTTGCCAAGCGGTTGAGCAGTTGCAGCAGGCTCTGTTTGCTGCGTCGGGGCTTGATCTCGTGGTGTTCGTTGTCGCCGAACACCAAGCCGCCGATGCGGTCGTTGTGGCCCAGCGCTGCCCAGCCGAACAGCGCCGCCGCCTGGGCCGCCAGCACGGACTTGAACATCAGCCCTGAGCCGAAGAAAAGCCGTTGGCTTTGTTCGACGAGGATGAAGATCGGCCGTTCGCGTTCTTCGTGGAACAGCTTGGTGTGCGGCTCCTGGGTACGCGCAGTGACACGCCAGTCGATGTTGCGCACATCGTCGCCGGCCTGGTAAACGCGCACCTGGTCGAAGTCCACGCCGCGCCCGCGCAGCCTGGAATGGTGCAGGCCGACCAGCGGGCTGCGCTGGCCGGGCTTGGAAAACAGCTGGATTTCGCGCACGCGGTGGCGCATGTCGATCAGCTCGGCAAGGCCAATGCGGATGCCGTGTTCGGCCAGCTGCGCAGTGGGCATGGGGTCAGGCAACGGCGACGACGTCGAGGATGCGCTGGACCACGCGGTCCTGGTCGATCCCTGCCGCCTCGGCCTCGAACGAGAGGATGATGCGGTGGCGCAGGACGTCGAACAGCACGGCCTGGATGTCTTCGGGGCTGACGAAGTCGCGCCCGGCCAGCCAGGCGTGGGCACGCGCGCAGCGGTCCAGCGAGATGGAGCCACGCGGGCTGGCGCCGTAGGCGATCCAGTCGGCCAGCTCGGTGTCGAACTTGGCCGGGGTGCGGGTGGCCATGACCAGCTGCACCAGGTATTCCTCCACTGCGTCGGCCATGTACAGGCCAAGGATTTCCTTGCGCGCAGCGAAGATGGCCTGCTGGCTGACCCGGCGCTCAGGCTTGGTCTCGCCGCCCAGGGCTTCACCCCGGGCCTGCGCCAGGATACGCCGCTCTACGGCGGCGTCGGGGAAGCCGATTTTTACATGCATCAAGAAGCGGTCGAGCTGGGCTTCGGGCAGCGGGTAGGTGCCTTCCTGCTCGATCGGGTTCTGTGTGGCCATGACCAGAAACAGCGGCGACAGGTCATAGGTGCTGCGGCCCACGCTGACCTGGCGCTCGGCCATGGCTTCGAGCAGCGCCGACTGCACCTTGGCCGGTGCGCGGTTGATTTCGTCGGCCAGCACCAGGTTATGGAAGATAGGCCCCTGCTGGAACACGAAGCTGCCGGTTTCCGGGCGGTAAATCTCCGTGCCGGTGATGTCGGCCGGGAGCAGGTCGGGGGTGAACTGGATGCGATGGAACTGCGCTTCGATGCCTTCTGCGAGTTCTTTGATGGCTTTGGTCTTGGCCAGGCCCGGTGCCCCTTCGACCAGCATGTGGCCGTCGGCCAGCAGCACGATCAACAGCCGTTCGACCAGTTTCTCCTGGCCTAGGATCTGGGTAGAAAGAAAAGTGCGCAGCGCGATCAGCGCTTCACGGTGTTCCATCGGCGACGGTTCCTGGTAGGGGCCTGAGGCGGCGTGAGGCAGCAGCCTTGGCAAGGGGGGATACTTTAATCTATCCGGGGGGGCGACCACCAATGGCGGCGGGTAAATTTATCGTTGCAGCCGGGCATGCGGGCAAAGAAATGTCCCACGTATGGCTGGCCATTGCCTGATGTTCCGTGACGGCGTGCTGGCGCCTGCTTGTGCTTTTCGGACAAGCAGGAGGCACGATGATGAAAATGACCAGCGCCAGCACGCCAAACCTTACGCCGATCACCTTGCGGTTTGGCGTTTTCTTCGATGGCACCGGTAATAACCAGCACAATGCCATGACGATGGGTGATCAGGGCGACAAGGGCGGCAGCTATGGCAACGCCTTGAGCAATGTGGCCCTGTTGCATGCGTTGTATCCGGCTGATGCGGCCAATACCGACGGGCCGCAGGCGTTCTTGAAGCACTATGTGGAAGGCGTGGGCACGCTGGCGGGTGAAGCCGACCATGTCTACGCCTCGGCCACCGGGCATGGGCGCACGGGGGCCGAGGCGCGGGTTGCCGAGGCGTTGCAGGCGATGGCCGAGCAACTGCAGGCGTGGCGCCGGGCGCATCCGCAGGCAACGCTGGAAGGGGTCGAGTTCGATCTTTTCGGTTTCAGCCGGGGTGCGGCGGCGGTGCGGCATCTGGCCAACCTGCTGCACGAGGACGCGGGCGGGCTGTTATCGGTGGCGTGCGAAACCTCGATCAACTTTATCGGCCTGTTCGACACCGTGGCGGCGATCATCGCGCCCTTACAGGGTGACTTCGACCCTGCAGACGGCCGCCACGGTGGCCTGCGCCTGGGCCTGGGTGCGGGTATTGCCCGGCACGTGGTGCAACTGGTGGCCGAGGACGAGCGGCGGCATAACTTCCCGCTGGTACGCAGTGGCCACGATATCGTGCTGCCGGGTGTGCACTCGAACATTGGAGGTGGTTACCCGGAAACCACCCTGGAGCAGGTGCTGCTGTGTAAACCTCAGTCCCAGCGTGTGCCCGCAGGCATGCGTGTCGAGCAGTGCCGCGTCCATGCCAAGGTGAGCGCCTTGCTGGCTTCGGCGTTTGCCGATATGGGCGAACCCAGGCCGCGCGTGATGACCTGGGAGGAGCCGATTGCCGGTGGGCATCGGGACGAGGCGCAAAAGCAGGTCTATGCGGCGGTGTACCGGGAGCGGCAAGTGGCGGGGCACTTGTCCCGGGTGTACTTGAGCGTGATGCGGGCGTTGGCGGTGCGCGCGGGTGTGCCGTTTGCGCCGTTGGGGGCGCAGGCTGAGCATCGGCTGCCGGATGAGTTGTCGGGCATCAGCCGAAAACTGCATGCCTTTGCCTTGGGGGAAACTGGCCAGGTGGGGTTGAGCGAGGAAGAACAGCGGCTGTTGCGCGACAGATACATGCATGCGTCAGCGAACTGGAATGCACTGAAGGGTTTGCGCAACAGTGTGCTGGATGTGCTGTTCGTCAATCGGCCGGGGGTAGGCGGTCGAGTGGCGCATGCCAACCCGACGCAATGAATGACTGTCCCTGGCCTGGCAATGCTGCATCGGGCCTACAGGGCGCGCGCCAGCTGTTCAGTCGCGCGCCTTCTGGCTGAATACGTCTCCTGTGCCAGGGTCAGCAGCACCGTCAGCAACATGAACACCACCGATGCGATGAAGATCCCGTTGGGCAGGCGCTGATCGAGCATCCAGCCGAACGCTACCGGCCCGATGGCGCCACCGATGTTGAACCCGGTCGACACCAGGCCGAAGGTTTTGCCCTCGGCCCCGGGTGGCGCCGCCGCCTTGACCAGCATGTCCCGTGATGGGGCGATGACCCCCGTGAGCAAGCCAATGGCGCCCAGTACGACCACCAATGCCCAGCCCTGCAGCAGCCCCAGTGCCACCAGAGCGGTCAGCGCAGCCGCCAGCGCGAAGGCCAGCGCCGCCACCAGGCCATGGCGCCGGGTACGGTCGGCCAAAGCGCCTCCGTACAGCACGCCGGCTGCGCTGCTCAGCAGGAAAGCGGTGAGCGCGGCGTTGGCCCAGGCCAGTGTCAGGCCTTGGCCCTGGACCAGGGCGGCTACGGAGAACTTCTCGATGGCACTGGTGCTCAGGTTGAGCAGGATGAACAGCACCGTCAGCACGCCGATCATGGGGGTGAACAAACGTACGCGGCCTGTTGCTGCGGCCGGGCCTGTGTCTTGTTTGTTGGCAGGCCTGGCGACCCGGTAAACGCCACTGCCTGGTATCGATATCAGCAGTAGCGCGGCTACCCCGAATACCGCGCCCGCCGCCAGGGCTGCCCGCGTGCCGAGCGCCGCGGCGATGCCGAGAAATACGGCTGGGGTAACGGCTGAACCGAGGAAACCGGCAAAGGTATGAATAGAGAACGACCGCCCCAGGCGTGCGGGCTCGATGCCGTTGGCCAGCAGCGCATAGTCGGCCGGGTGGTACACACCATTGGCCAGGCCAGCCATGGCCATCGCCACCAGCAATACCGCATACCCGGGGCTGGCCGCCAGTAGCACGAAACTGAGGCTGCCCAGCAACAGCCCAGCCTTGAGCACTTTACGTGCGCCATAGTGATCGACGGCGTAACCCAGCGGGGCCTGTACCAGCGCGGAGACGATGTTGAACACCGCCAGGGCTACGCCCAGCTCTACGAAGCCCACGCCCAGCAGGCCGGGCAATACGGGCAGTAGCGCCGGGATCAGCATGATGTGCACGTGGCTGACGAAGTGCACGGCAGCAATTTGGATCAGCAGCTTGGGGCCAGCGTGGGGCATGTCGATACCTGTTGAACAGCGTGCGCCCCTGGCGCACGGCAAGGTGGTGGAAAGCTCGTTTAGCGGGAGGCGCCGCGCAAACCGGGCAAGCGACCGTTCAGCACAACATGGGCCAGCAGACCAATGACCAGGCCCCAGAAAGCCCCGCCAATGCCCAACAGGCTGATGTTGGCCGCCGCCGCCAGGAAGGTGATCAGTGCTGATTCGCGTGAACGGGCATCGGCCAGGGCGCTGGCCAGGCTGGCACCGATGGTGCCCAGCAGGGCAAGGCCCGCCAGGGTGGTGATAAAGGTGCCCGGCAGGGCCATGAAGACACTCGCCAGCGTGACCCCGAACACCCCGACGAGGATGTAGCAGACACCGGCAGCGATGCCCGCCACCCAGCGCTTGTCCGGGTTTTCATGGGCTTCCTTGCCGGTGCAGATGGCCGCGGTGATGGCAGCGATGTTGAACGCGTGTGAACCGAAGGGCGCCATCAGCAACGAGCCGATGCCGGTGACGGCGACAATCGGGTTGGCGCTGGTCTTGAAACCATCGTTGCGCAGCACCAGCATGCCGGGCATGTACTGGCCGGTGAGGGTGATCAGGAACAAGGGCAGGGCCACGCTGAGGGCCGCGTTGAGGGAGAAGGTGGGCGCGGTGAAAACCGGTGAGGCGAATTCCAGCCGCAACGTCGTCAGGCCCACTTGCCCCTGCAGCAACAGGTAGCCCAGGCCCAGCAGCAATATGGCGACCACGGCGTAACGGGCGGTGAAGCGTTTGAAGGCCACATAGGCTGCAATCAGCAGCCCGGCGAGGGTGGGGTCGACCGACAGGCTGGCAAAGGCACCCATGCCAAACTGCAGAAGGATGCCGGCCAGCAGGCCGGCGGCAATGCCGCCGGGCACGACGCGCACCAGGCGCTCGAAGCACCCGCTCAGCCCCAGCACCACGAAGCCGGCGGCCGACAGCAGGTAGGCACCTATGGCCTCGCTGTAGGGCACGCTGGCCAGGGCGGTGACCAGGAACGCGGCGGCTGGCGTGGACCAGGCTGTGATGACCGGCTCGCGGCTGTACCAGGACAATGCCAGGCCGCTGAGGCCGACGCCGATCGACACCGCCCAGACCCACGATGACGTCAGCTCCGGGCTCAGCCCGGCCACTTTGGCCGCCTGGAACACCAGGATGAACGTGCCGCCGTAGTTGACGATCACCGAAACGAGTCCGGCAATCACCGGGTGAAGGATGTCTGTCAGCCTGAGCGGCGTTGCAGAGCTTTGAGCAGGCGCGTCCATGGTTGCCTCTGGTAATGGTCAGATGAGGAGCGGTTTTGTGCGGCGAAGGGGTAATCCGACTGCAGCGTCATTGGCCCTTTCGCAGCCCAAGGCTGTTCCTGAAAAAAAGGCTGCCCGACAGCGACAGGTTGCCGGGCAGGTTTGTGCATCAGTTGGTCAGCGCCACCAGCAGGTTTTTCAGGTGGTTGCTGCCTTGCGCATCCAGCGGCTGCAGGGGCAGGCGTGGGGCGCCGACCTCCTGGCCGAGCATTTTCAGGCCGGCCTTGATGGTGGTCGGCAGGCCACGGCGGGTGATGTACTCCAGCAGCTCGTACTGGCGGTAGAACAACGCACGGGCTTCGGCCAGATCGCCTTGTTGTACGGCGTCCCACAGTGCCAGGTTGAGTGCAGGGATCAGGTTGGGCGCGGCGGTACACCAGCCCGTGGCGCCGGCCACCAAGGCTTCCAGGGTCAGCGGGTTGCAACCGTTGTAGAACGCCACCTGACCATCTGTAGCCGTGAACAGGCGGTGCATGCGCTGGATGTCACCGGTGCTTTCCTTGACCATGGTCACAGTGGGCACTTCGCCGAGGATACGCAGGATCAGCTCCACCGACAGGTCGGTGCCGCTGGTGCCCGGGTTGTTGTAGAGCATGATCGGAATGTCGATGGCGGCGCCGACCGCCTTGTAGTGGGCGATCACTTCGGCTTCGGTGAGCTTCCAGTAAGAGATGGGCAGCACCATCACCGCCGTAGCACCGCAG
This sequence comes from Pseudomonas sp. FW305-E2, assembly GCF_058782925.1. Lineage (NCBI taxonomy): Bacteria > Pseudomonadati > Pseudomonadota > Gammaproteobacteria > Pseudomonadales > Pseudomonadaceae > Pseudomonas > Pseudomonas sp. FW305-E2. The sequence goes on from NZ_JBYSYE010000026.1 coordinate 30,408, forward strand.
GCCTGTGCTAGGCGGGCACGCTGCACGGTGCGGGCGGTGGTCAGGTCGGAGACGCTGACCACGCTGGGTACGCGCCCGGCAATGCGTACCTGGCTGAAGCGCACCACGGTTTCCCATTCGCTGTCGGACAGGTAAGCCCCTTCGCCGGTGCTGCCCAGCGGCGCGATGGCGTGCACGCCGTCTGCAATCAGGCTATCGATGGACGTGCCCAAGGCATCCAGGTCGAGTGTGCCGTCTGCCGTGAAGGGAGTGATGGTGTAGCCGATAACGCCGCGAATTACAGGTGTAGACATGACCAGGCACCTTTGCCGTTGTTGAGGGAAGAGTACAGCTTCGATCAGCCCAGGCAGTCGCCATGGGCACGCAAGGCACGGCGCGCGTAGTAGCTGAAGGCAGCACCGTGACGTTTGGGGGTGGAAATCCAGTCGTGGGCCTCTTTGCCCAGTGCTTCGGGGATGGGGCGGATGTCACCGGCGCCCATGGCCAGCAGTTGCATCTTTGCTGCCCGCTCGAACAGCAGGGCGAGCACGCAGGCTTCCTCGATCGAACGCCCAGCGATCAGCAGGCCATGATGGGAAAGCAGGATTGCGCGCTTGTCGCCAATCGCGTTCGCGATGATTTCGCCTTCTTCGTTGCCCACCGGCACACCGGGCCATTCCTTGAGGAATGCACAGTCGTCGAACAGTGGGCACAGGTCCATGTGCGAGATGGCCAGCGGAACTTCCAGCATCGACAAGGCGGCGCTGTGCAGCGGGTGGGTGTGGATGATGCAGTTGACGTCGGGGCGGGCGCGGTACAGCCAGCTGTGGAAGCGGTTGGCCGGGTTGGCCATGCCACGGCCTTGCAGCACCGTCAGGTCTTCGTCCACCACCAGCAGGTTGGAGGCAGCGATTTCGTCGAAGCCAAGCCCCAGTTGTTGGGTGTAGTAGGTGCCAGGTTCCTGCGCACGCGCAGTGATCTGCCCGGCCAGGCCAGAGTCGTGGCCGCCGTCGAACAGGATGCGACAGGTGAGGGCGAGCTTTTGTCGTACGGTGTAGGTGTTGTCGGTCAGCGCCGTCAGCATCTGTTGCTGGGCGAGTTTGACAAGCTGGTCCTTGGGGGTGTGCATGGTGGTCGTCATGGGCGGTACCTGCAGGGGTGGAGACTAGGGATGGCTGATCGGCGCGGAGGCGACGCCAGGACACGGCGTTGATCATAATGACACAAGGTGTCATATGCAAGCGATGTGTCATCCTTGCCTCAGGGCCTCAACACATCAGTGCCAGCGCAATCTGTTATGGCGTGCATACGCAACTGGTATTACTTGCCCCGGCTTCACGCTGTTTAGCATCGAGCGGGTCTTAACCGTCGACGAGAACAACAACGTGAACCTTGGAACCCTATCCAGTCGAAGTGCCAGATACTGGCCTGAACGTCTGGCGGTAATCGACCGCCACACCCGGCTGACCTTCGCTCAGCTCGAACAGCGGGCCAACCAGCTGGCCTCGGCCTTGCTGGCACAGGGCATCGCCACGGGCGAGCATGTCGCCATCCTGGCGCCAAACCGCGCCGAACTGGTGGAAGCAGAGGTGGCTTTCTACAAGGCCGGCCTGGTCAAGGTACCGGTCAATGCGCGTCTGGCACCGGATGAAGTCATTCAGGTGCTCAACGACGCCTGCAGTGTCGCGCTGATCGCCGATGCGCAACTCGCCCAGGCGTTGCTGGACCGCAGGCAGGAGGTACCTTCATTACGCTTGATCGTGACCTTGGGTGAGCGGGGCGGTGACATCACCTATGCCGCGCTGCTGGCACAAGGCAGTAGCCAGCCAATCAGCTGCGACCTGCCTGACGACGCCCTTGCCGTTTTGCATTACACCTCTGGCAGCTCTGGTGTGCTCAAGGCTGCGATGCTCAGCGTGGGCAACCGCAAGGCGCTAATCCGCAAGAGCCTCGCCAGCCCGACCCGTCGCGCCGCCCCGGGGGACGTCATGGCTCACGTCGGCCCTATCACCCATGCCAGCGGCATGCAGCTGATGCCGCTGCTGGCGGTCGGTGCCTGCAACCTGCTGCTGGAGCGCTACGATGACCAGCTGTTGCTCGAGACCATTCAGCGCGAAGGCGTGACCCGCTTGTTCCTGGTGCCTGCCATGATCAATCGCCTGGTCAACTTCCCTGATGTCGAGCGCTACGACTTGAGCAGCTTGCGCCTGGTCATGTACGGTGCCGCGCCGATGGCACCAGCGCTGGTGAAACGGGCCATCGAGGTATTCGGGCCGATCCTGGCCCAGGGTTACGGTGCTGGCGAGACCTGCTCGCTGGTAACCGTCCTGACCGAACAGGACCATTTGTGCGAGGGCGGCGACTACCGGCGCCTGGCCTCGTGCGGACGTTGCTACTTCGAAACCGACCTGCGCGTGGTGAACGACCACTTCCAGGACGTCCAGCCGGGAGAGGTGGGCGAAATCGTAGTCAAGGGCCCGGACATCATGCAGGGCTACTGGCGCGCCCCCCACCTCACCGCCGAGGTGATGCGCGACGGCTACTACCTGACTGGCGACCTGGCCACGGTGGATGAGCAGGGGTATGTGTTCATCGTCGACCGCAAGAAAGAAATGATCATTTCCGGTGGCTTCAACATTTACCCCAGCGAGGTCGAGCAGGTGCTCTACAGCATGCCGCAGGTGTTCGAGGCGGCGGTGGTGGGGGTGCCTGACGAGCAGTGGGGCGAAGCGGTGCGGGCGGTGATCGTGCTCAAGCCGGGCATGGCGCTGCAGGAGCAGGACGTCATCGAACATTGCGCCCAGGCCCTGGCCGGTTTCAAGAAACCACGTGCCGTGGACTTCGTCAGCGAGCTGCCGAAAAACCCCAACGGCAAGGTGGTGCGCCGGTTGATCCGTGACGCCTACTGGCAAAACAGCGAACGCCGTATCTGACACGAGGAACGACCATGTATCAGCCAAGCGAAAAGGCCCAGCAGATCATCGAGGCCATCAGTGGCTTCGTTCGCAACGAAATCCTGCCCCTGGAACAGCAAGCCGGTCTCAGTTGGGCAGAGCCGCACCCGCGGGCGGTGCTGCAGCAGGTATGGCAGCGCTCGTGCGAGCAGGGCTTCTACAACATCATGCTGCCCGAGGCGATAGGTGGCGCCGGGTTGAGCGTGTCAGACCTGTGTGCGGTCAAGGAAGCCACGGTGCTCACTGGCTCGATGCTGGCGCCGCACATTCTCGGTGAGCTTTCCGGACCGCCCCGTATCGGCCATCTGTTCAAGGTGGCGAGCCCGACCCAGATCGAGGCGTTCCTGCAGCCGGTGTGCCGTGCCGAAAAGGCCGTGTGCTTCGCCCTGACTGAAAGCGAAGCCGGCTCTGATGCAACGGCGATCAAGACCTCCGCACGGCGGGAAGGTGAACACTATGTGCTCAATGGCGCCAAGCGCTACATTTCAGGGGCGCCCTATGCCGACATCGCCGTGCTGCTTGCGGTGACGGATCCCGGGCGCGGTGCCCAGGGGATTTCGGCGTTCTTCGTCGACCTGAGCGCATCGGGGGTAAGGGTTGAAAGCGATTATTCGGTCATGTCCGGCGGTGGTGCGCATGGCGACATCATTCTTGAGGACGTACGGGTGCCGGCGGCCAACCGCATTGGTGAGCAAGGGCAGGGCTTCAAGTTGGCGATGGGGCGCATCACCCTCAACCGCCTGCTGCATTGCCCCACCTTGCTGGGGCTGGCCGGCCTGGCACTGAACCTCTCGATCGACTATGCCCGCACGCGCAAGCAGTTCGGCCAGCCTATCGCCATGTTCCAGTCGATCAACCACATGATCGCCGACATGGCCACCGAGCTGCATGCTGCACGCAGCATGGTCTACGCCACGGCAGCGGTGAATGACGCCGGTGGCAATATCCGCACCCAGGCCCCGATGTGCAAGCTGTTCGTTTCGGAGACGGCCTTCCGCATCGCCGATCGCGCCGTGCAGATACACGGCGGTGCCGGGCTGCTGCGTGGCAACCCGGTGGAGTGGATATTCCGTGCGACACGTATGATGCGCATTCTCACGGGAACCAGCGAGATCCAGCGCAACACCATCGCCAAGGGCGTGCTCATGCCTGAGCAATGACGCGGTATGCCCGGCCCGTGGCGGCCGGGCTCTCCAGACAAGAACAATAACGAGAGATCATCATGACTCATACTGACACCCCCGCGCGTGCAGGCACGGCCTGGATGATTGCGGTACTGCTGGCGCTGTTGATGCTGGTGAACTTCCTGGACAAGGTGGTCATTGGCCTGGTGGCGGTGCCGATGTCCAGGGAACTGGGCTTGTCCCCTGCCGAGTTCGGCCTGGTAGGGGGCGCACTGCACTGGTTCTTCGCCATCTCGGCGGTGATAGGCGGCTTCATGGCCAATCGCCGGCCAACCCGCACCCTGCTGCTGGGGATGGGCGCGTTCTGGGCGCTTATCCAGTTGCCCATGTTGTTCGTCAGCTCGCTGTGGGCGATCGTCGCCTGCCGGGTGCTGCTGGGTATTGGCGAGGGACCGGCCTCACCGGTGGCTACACATGCCTTGTACAAGTGGTTCCCCAACGACCGTCGCAACCTTCCCGTGGCGCTGTTGCATACCGGCAGTGCGCTGGGGCTGTTGGTAGCGGGTGCCATGATCCCATGGATCAGTGTGCACTACGGCTGGCGCATGAACTTCATCGTGCTGGCGGTGATCGGGGCGGTGTGGTGTGTGCTGTGGTGGTGGCTGGGCAGCGAGGGCAACCTCGACCGCATTCGCCCGGGCCAGCGTGAAGAAGGGCAGGCCCCTGTTCCCTATCGTCGGCTGCTCGGTGACCGCACGGTACTGGGCAACTACTTGTGCCACTTCGCCGCCAACTGGTCCCTGGCGTTGACCCTGACCTGGGTACCGAGCTACCTGGAAACCGGGCTGGGGATCGACCCGATCATGACCGGCCAGGTGTTCGTTCTGTTCGTGGTGGTTACCACGCCGCTGAGCCTGTTCATGGCCTGGCTGTCACAGCGAATGATGCGTGCCGGGGTTGCCACGCGCTGGTCGCGCGGTGCGTTCGTTTCAGTGTGCCTGATCGCCAGCGGGCTGCTGTCAGCGGCGTTGTTTCTGCCCGGTCTGAGCAACGTCGAGCGGATCGTCAGCCTCACCTTCAGCGGCGGGCTGGCGCTGGTGATGTACTCCGTGGGGCCTGCCATGCTGGCGGAGTTCACGCCCAGCGGGCAGCGCGGCGGCATTCTGGCGATCGGCAACGGTATCGCCTCGTTGGCCGGGCTGTCGGCACCGGTGGTCACCGGTTTGCTGGTGCAGGGCGCCGGGGCCGGGCACACGGCAGGGTTTGGCCAGGGATTTCTGGTGTGCGGCGCGGTGCTGGTGATTGCCGGGCTGATCGGGCTGGCCTGGATGGACCCGCAGAAAACCCGGCAACGTCTGGTGCAGGTGGGCACGGCTGCGCCAGCCCAAGCGTGATGTGCACAGCGCTCAGAGGCTCTGCTCCGCCAGGGCCTCGCGCTCGATCAAGGTTCCTTTCCAGCGCTCGTTGCGCACCGCATCCACCAGCAGTGCGCGCACCAGATCGCGCATGCAGGCGGCGGCGAACGACAGCGGCTTGTGCTGCGAGTGGGCCAAGGCGATGGTGCGGGTGATGCGCGGTTCCACTATCAGCCGCGCGCTGGCAGGCGCGGCCAAATCCAGCAGCGGCGGCCAGTTACTGATGGTGGCCGCCAGGCCAGCACGGACCAGGCTGGTGATACCGGGGGCGGACTGCTGTTCGTAGCTGGAGTCCAGGGTCACACCGGTCTCCATGGCAGCCTGCTCGATGCGCCTGCGCAAGTGCAGGCTACGGGGTGGCATTACCAGGCGGCTCGCTGCGGCTTCAGCCAAGGTGATGGGCGACTCGTCAGGACCGTGCCCAGGCAGGCCGACCCAGTACAGGTCTTCGGAAAACACGGGCTCGGCGACCACATGGACAAGTTCTTCGGCGTTGGGCACTACGCCGAAATCCACCTTGCCCAGCTCGATCGCCTGGCCACCTTCGCGGCTCAGGCCATCCCATACGGTGAGCTTGATCCCCGGGAAGCGTGCCTGGGCCTGGGTAATGATGGCCGGCAACAACAGTGCCGAGGCCGTGGCGGGAATCGAGATGGCCACGTGCCCCTTGGGGTTGCCGCGGCTGGACTTCAGCTCATCCTTCACCGAATCGAGTTGCTGCACGACCGATCGGGCCACCTCGTACAACTGCCGCCCGGCATCGGTCAGTTCGATACCGTCATGCTGGCGCGCCAGCAGTTGCATTTCCAGTTCGCTCTCCAGCAGGCCTATCTGTCTGCTCAAGGCCGGTTGGGCGATGAACGCCTGGCGTGCGGCATTGGAAAAACTGCCGGCTTCGACAATGGCGATCAAATAACGCAGCTGTTTCAAAGTCATTGTGGTTCTCAGGCTATGCCGAAGTGATATGGCAACCATCGGGAGACGCTATTTGTTCAGCCCCGGTGGCCTACTTAGTATCGGTAAGCAGCAAAACGAGGATAACAGAAACGTTCGAATAATTACCCAAGCCCTTGCCTGCAGGCCTTTGCGCCGTACTTAAGCATTAACTCGCAATTCACTCTCTAATAAACACAATAAGAGGTTAAGAGTGATGGCATCTCGTATTTTCGGTCGCTCGGGACCGTTGTCGGTACTTGCCTCATCAGTACTTTTTTCTGCGTCTGCCTGTGCCGCTCAGTTTCACTGGGGTGAACTTGAGGGGCAATTCGACTCGGCGCTTTCCTTTGGTACCAGCCTTGCGACTGCCAACCCTGACCCGGCCCTGCACAACAGCGCCAACAGCGATGACGGCCGCCTGAACTTTGCCTCTGGCGATGTGTTTTCAGCGGTGTTCAAAGGCACCCATGACCTGGAGCTCAAGCACGATAACCTGGGGGTGTTCCTTCGCGGTACCTACTGGTACGACACGGCCCTGCGTGATCACGATCAGCGCTTCAAGCAGGTCGATGACAATAACCGCAAGCGTTCGGCCAAGACCGCAGGTAGCCAGCTGCTCGATGCCTTCGGTTACTACCTGTATGACATCGACGGCCAGCCGGGCTCGCTCAGGTTGGGCAAGCAGGTGGTCAACTGGGGTGAGAGCACCTTCATCCAGGGCGGACTGAACGTCATCAACCCCTTCAACCTGGCGGCCTTGCGCCGCCCCGGCTCGGAAGTGAAGGACGCGCTGGTGCCGGTGAACCTGTTCTACTTCACCCAGAACCTTACCGAAGCGCTGTCGGTCGACGGTTTCTATCAGCTGGACTGGGAACAGACCCAGCTCGACAACTGCGGCACGTTCTTTTCGAACAACGACTTTTTGCCCGATGGGTGTGATGGCCTGGACGTGGGCGCCAAATTGCTCGGCAACCCCACAGCCGTGACCGGGCTTGCGCCGTTCGGTGTGAACCTCACCCGCGAAGGCGTGCGCATACCTCGCGGCAGCGACCAGGATGCCCGCAACAGCGGGCAGTGGGGCGTTTCGCTGCGCTGGTACGTGGCGGCGCTGGACACCGAGTTTGGTGCTTACGCGGCGAACTACCACAGCCGCACGCCTTACCTGGGTACGGTCAGCAGCCCGTATTTCGACAACCGCCGTTTCGCCCCGCAGTTGTGCGCCAACCTCGCTATCGGGCTTGCAGACTGTGCCGCTTTTCTGGGTTCCAGCGCAGGCCAGTCGCTGGTCGGCGCGCTACGCCTGGGCACCTCGCAGTACCGGGTGCAATACCCCGAGGACATTCGCCTCTACGGCCTTTCGTTCTCCACTACCCTGCGCACCGGCACGGCGCTGCAGGGGGAGCTGAGCTACCGGCCGAACATGCCCATGCAGCTCAACGGTACCGACATCATCCAGTCGTTGTTGAACGTCGATGGCCGCTCGCCCTTGCTGGGTGACGGCCTGCGGCCAGACAGCGCCAGTACGCTGTTCGACGGCTACCGCCGTAAAGAGATGACCCAGTTGCAGGTAACCGCTGTTCACGCTTTCAGCCAGGTGATGGGGGCCAACCAGTTGCTGTTGATAGGCGAGGCTGGCGCCACCTACGTGGGCGGTCTGGAGGGCGCCTATGGCCCCCGTTACGGGCGCTCGGGCACGTTCAACAGCGGCGAACTGGCGGACAACAGCGTGTGCGTGGCCATTTCCAAAACCCCTGAGCATTGCAACGACGAAGGCTTCATGACCCCGTTTTCCTGGGGCTACCGGCTGCGTGCCACCTGGGCCTACCCCAACGTGATTGCCGGTTTCGACCTGCGGCCGAACCTGTCCTGGGCACATGACGTGCACGGCACCGGCCCGGTGGAGGGGTCGGCGTTCAGCGAAGGCTCCAGGGCCATCAGTGTCGGGTTGGATGCGACGCTCGCCAGCACCTACAGCCTGAGTGTGTCGTACACCGACTTTATCGACGGCGACTATGGCACCCGCGGCGACCGGGACTTCATCTCGCTGAGCCTGGGCGTCACTTTCTGAGGGCATGACAATGAAAATGCGTATGGTGATGATCGGCCTGTTCTGGGCGAGTGGCACGCTGGCAGCAGCCGGCCTGCCCGACAACCTGACCCCGGTGGGAGCCGAGCGTGCTGCCAGCCCCGACGGGCGCATCCCGGCCTGGCAAGGTGGGTTGAGTACAGCCCAGCAACGCCTGGGCGACAACGGCACGCCGCTGGATCCGTTTGCCGATGAGCAGCCTCTGTACCGGATCACGGCCGCCAACTACCGGCAGTACCGAGGTCAGCTTACCGACGGCCAGGTGGCCTTGCTCAAACGCTTCCCAGCCAGCCTCAGCTTGCCGGTGTATCCCACCCACCGCAGTGTTGCGGTACCCGACGCGGTCGCGGCATCGGCCGCCCGCAACGCCGAGCAGGCGCAGCTGGATGACCAGGGCAACGGTGTGCGAGGTTTCACTGGCGTCATCGCCTTTCCGCGGCCAACCAACGGCCTGGAGGTGATCTGGAACCACCTGACCCGGCATCGCAACGAGAGCTACAGCCTGAGCTCCGACAGCGTCACGCCGCTGAAGAATGGCCGCTTCGTGCTGATGAGCGCGCGTCAGGAAGTGGCCCGGCCTGAAGGCTTGGCCAGCCTGGGGGCGGGCAATGTACTTTATTACTTCACCTACCGCATGACGGCGCCCTCGCGGCTTGCCGGCGATGCGATGGTGGTGCATGAGACACTGGACCAGGTCGCCGAGCCGCGCTTGTCCTGGGTGTACAGTGCCAGCCAGCGCCGGGTACGGCGGGCGCCGAACATCGCCTATGACACCACCGGCCCAGGCACCGCCGGCCTGCGGACCGCCGACAGCCGCGACATGTTCAATGGCGCGCCAGACCGGTACGACTGGAAGCTGCTGGGCAAGCAGACGCTGCACGTGCCCTACAACAGCTACCGCTTGGCATCGCCTGAGCTGCGCTATGCGGACCTGATCAAGCCAGGTCACATCGACCCGGCACCAACCCGCTACGAACTGCACCGGGTATGGGTCGTGGAGGCGACGTTGAAGCCCGGGGCGCAGCATATCTACGCCAAGCGCCGGTTCTACCTGGATGAAGACACCTGGGCCATTCTCGAAACAGACAGCTACGACGCACGTGGCGAGCTGTGGCGCACCTCACAGGCCCATGGTTTCTTTCACCCCGGCGGCCAGGTGGCGGTCAACGCCATGGAGGTCACCTACGACCTCAAGAGTGGCCGCTACCATGCATCGGGCTTGATCAACGAGCAGCGTCGGCCCTTTGCCTTCAATGTGCGCACCAGCCTTTCGTACTTCTCGCCCGGCGCCCTGCGCAGCTTTGGTGTGCGCTGATGGGCGTGCCTGAACCACGGCCTGACTGGTCGCGGCGGCTGTTGGGCCAGGGTGAAGCGCCTGATCCGCGCTTCACCCTGGCCAACGAACGTACTTTCCTGGCCTGGATTCGCACCGCGCTGGCGCTGCTGGGTGGCGCTATCGCCATTGAAACCTTCGCCGGCCACGTCCTCGAGACACCCCTGCGGCTGTGGCTGGTCGCTGGCCTGATGCTGCTGAGCGCATTGCTGAGCGCGGGCGCCTGCCTGCGCTGGCTGCGGGTAGAGCGGGCATTGCGTCATCGACGTCCATTGCCGTTGCCGGCACTGGTGCCCTTGTTGGCGCTGGGCTGCCTGGTCGCTGTACTGCTGGCAGGTCTCGTCCTGTGGCCACGCTGGCATGGGTGATCCGGGCCTGCAGGCAGAACGCACCGAGTTGGCCTGGCGGCGCACTGTGCTGGCGCTGATGGCGGTGGCGGGGTTGGCCTGTCGTCAGGGCGATGTGTACGTGCTGGCATTGGCGGGCGTGGCCGCGCTGGCGCTGCTGACCCGCCAGGGGCGGCGTTACGAACGGGGCCTGGCGATGTTGCAGGCCGAACGCGGCCAGCCTGCGCCGTGGGGAGTGCTGGCACTGGGTAGCGTGGTGTGGCTCATGGCATTGGCAGGCTTGTGCCGGTTGGCGAAGGGCGGCTGAGCGCAGTGCCGGCGCCGCCCGCTGCCGCTCAGGGCGTGACGATATTGAAGCGTGAATCAGCCTCTTCCAGCCCGCCCATGAATTGCAGGAACTTTACCCGCTCGCCTTTGATGTCGATTGCCCCTGCTGTGGCTTCCTTGAGAAAGCCTGTCTGCTTCAAGGCAATGCTGTCCAGCGTCTGCTTGCGCATGGTCACCTCTACATCGGCCTTGGCGTGGCGCGCCAGGTCGCGGTGGGTGAGGACGCCGTTGCGCAGGGTGAGCGCGTAGTCTTCGCCCAGGTCGGAAAACCGCCAGTTGATGGTCAGGTCGCTATCGGCAGCCTTGTAGGCATTCACCCGCACGCCCAGGTAGTCGAAAAACAGGCTGGGTGTCAGGGCCCGCACCATGTCATCGGCGTTGCCGCCGCTACCCGCACCGGTGGCAACGCCTGAGCGCAATTCCTGCGCGCCACTGAGGTAGGCATTGCGCCAGGTGGCGTTCTCACTCTGGTAACCCAGTTGCTCCAGCGCGTCGGCCTGCAGTTCGCGGGCCTCGGTGTTGTCTGGCTCGGCGAATACCAGGTGGTTGACCAATTGCGCCACCCAGCGATAGTCGCCCTCGGCGAAGGCCTGGCGGGCCTGGGTCAGCACCTGATCGGCACCTCCCATCGCCGCCACGTAACGCTTGCCGGCCGCTTGCGGTGGCAATGGGTCGAGGTTGGCCGGGTTGCCGTCGTAGAACCCCATATAGCGTTGATAGACGGCCCTGACGTTATGGCTGAGCGAGCCGTAGTAGTCGCGGCTGTACCATTTGCTTGCCAGGCGCGGCGGCAGGCTGGCCAGGGTCTGGGCAATTTCCATGGGCGTCTGGCCCTGATTGATCAGGCGCAAGGTCTGGCTGTCGATGAAGGCATACATATCGCGCTGGTCGGCCAGGTAGTCGCGGATGGCCGCACCACCCCAAGTGGGCCAGTGATGCTGGGCGAACACCACCTCGGCCTGGTCGCCATAGTGCGCCAGCGATTGGTCCAGGTAATGGGCCCACACTTTCGGATCGCGCACCAGGGCCCCGCGCAGCGTCAGTACGTTGTGCTGCACATGGGTGGCGTTCTCGGCCATGCACAGTGCCCTGAGCGCCGGGAAATAAATGTTCATTTCCGCCGGCGCCTCGGTGCCCGGGGTCAGCTGGAATTCCACCTCCACGCCGCTGAGGGTCATGCGTTGCAGCGGTTGGCTGATTTCGAGCGTCGGCGCGATGAGGCTGACAGTGGCATTGGCCGGCACGCCCTTGCCCAGTCCGGCATCCACCTGGCCTCGCGGCCCACGGGGCAGGGGGGCGCCGTACATGTACTGGGCGCGGCGTTTCATGGCCGGTCCGGCCAGCACGTTTTCGCCGATGGCATGTTCGAAGAACCCCTCGGGCGCGATGATCTGGACTTTGCCAGCCTTGACGTCCGCCTCGTTGATCACCCCGCGAACGCCGCCGAAATGGTCGACGTGCGGGTGGGTGTAGATCACCGTGGTCACCGGCTTGCGCGGGCGGTGCTTGAAGTACAGTTCGAGGCCCGCCTTGGCAGTCTCCACGGCAAGCAGCGGGTCAAGCACAATCAGCCCGTCCTTCCCTTCGACGATGGTCATGTTGGCCAGGTCCAGACCGCGAAGCTGGTAGATGCCCTCGGTGACCTTGAACAGCCCGGCGATGTTGTTCAACTGAGCGATGCGCCACAAGCTCGGGTTTACCGTGGCAGGGGATTGCGCCGGTTCCAGAAAAGCATACTGGGCCAGGTTCCACACGGTCTTGCCATCGGCTGTCGCGACTGGCCCGTCAAACCGCTCGACCAGCCCACGCCGGGCTGTTTCGTAATCGACGCGATCCTCGAAAGGCAACCGTTGCAGCCACTGCTGGTTGCTGGCCAGGGTGGCCGCGGTGGCATCCTTGGCCGCTGTTGCGGCCAGGCTCGGAAGGGGGGCCAGCAGGGCAAGCGCCAGCATCGACAGTGAAAAGCGCATGGGATTTCCTTGTTGTTCTTGAGGCAGAACACTCTAGGGGAGGGGCTTGCGCACCAGCCAATACCAGAGCGGCATGGCCGCTATCGCGTTTCCTGATGGCTTCAGGCGGGGGGGAGCGTGAGGATCTGTTCGACCAGCCAGGCCAGGGCGGGGTCGTGCTGACGGTGGCTCAGGTGTACCAGTTCCAGTTCGAAAGGCTCCAGGGCAAAAGGCAGTTCGTGCACCGCCAAGGGCAGCAGATACGCGAACTGCTGGGCCAGTTGCCGCGGCAGCACCACACACATGTCGGTGGCTGCGGCCAGATGGGCGGCCTGCAGGTAGTTGGGCGTGGTATAGGCGATTTGCCGGGTCAGGCCTTGCTCGGCCAGCCACTGGTCGACCATGCCCCGGGTCTGGCCGCCGTGCACCCAGATGTGCCGCAAACCCAGGAACGCGTCGAGGTCCAGTGCCTGGCCCGGCACCAGGTGCGGGTGCTGCTGGCGCAGCGCGATCTGCAGGGTTTCACGGCGCCAGGGGTGGCGGGTGAAGCGCGCCGGCACCTCGTCGAAACGGCCCAGTACCAGGTCGAGGTCGCCCCGGTCCAGCGCCTCGGCCGGCAGGTTGGGGGCCAGGTGCACCACGTCGATGCGCACGTTGGGTGCCAGTAGCTCCAGCCGCGCCAGGAGTGGCGGCATGCACAGCTGTTCGACGAAATCGGTGAGGGCGATGCGCAACTGGCGATGGCTGCGCTGAGGCTCGAAGCCATCGCCGGTGCCCAACGTCTGCTCGATCTGCTGTAACGCCGCACGTATTGGCCCCTCCAGTGCCAAGGCCCGTGGCGTCGGGCGCATGCGCCGGCCCACGCGGACCAGCAGCGGGTCGCCCAGCTGGTCACGCAGGCGCGCCAGGGCATTGCTCACGGTCGGCTGGGTGAGGGCCAGACGCTCGGCTGCCCGCGATACGTTCTGTTCACGCAGCAACATGTCGAAGACGCGCAGCAGGTTCAGGTCGAAGTTCGAAATATTCATGCTGAAAATATATGGCATACGAAATGGAAATTTCAAAAATACCTTCAGCCTGCTTAGGGTGATCACAGTCCTCATACCTACAAGAAAAGCAGGAGCGTTGCGCGTGAATACTCCCTTCCCGATCAATCAGGTGGCTGTGATAGGTGCAGGCACCATGGGCCGCGGCATCGTCATCAGCCTGGCCAACGCCGGGCTGTCGGTGCTGTGGCTGGACTGCAACGCGGCAGCGCTCGAAGCCGGGCTGGGCATGGTCAGCCAGGCCTGGGCCCAGCAGGTGGATAAGCAGCGCATCACCCCGGCCCAGGCCGAAGCTTGCCTGGCGCGTGTGCAGGCAGTGGACGGCTATCCGGCGTTGGCGGAGGCCGACCTGGTGATTGAAGCGGTGTATGAAAACCTGGCGCTCAAGCAGGAAATCTTCCGTGCACTGGATGCACACCTCAAGCCACGTGCGATCCTGGCCAGCAACACCTCGGCGCTGGACATCGACGCGATTGCCGCCGTCACCCAGCGGCCGTCCCAGGTCCTGGGGCTGCACTTCTTCAGCCCTGCGCATGTCATGAAGCTGCTCGAAATCGTGCGTGGGACGCACACCGATCAGAAGGTGCTCGATGCCGCCAAAGCGCTGGGCGAGCGCATGGGCAAGGTGGCGATAGTGGCAGGCAACTGCCCTGGTTTCATTGGCAATCGCATGTTGCGCAGCTATGTGGGCGAAGCGCGCAAGTTGCTGCTTGAAGGGGCGTTGCCACATCAGGTGGATGCGGTACTGCAGCAGTTCGGCTTCGCCATGGGGCCGTTCCGCATGTACGACGTGGTGGGCATCGACCTGGAGTGGCGCGCCCGGCAGTTGGCCGGGCAAGGCATGCACGACCCGCTGGTGCAGGTCGATAATGCGCTGTGCGAGCTCGGCCGCCTTGGGCAGAAGACCGGGCAGGGCTATTACCGCTATGTCCCCGGCAGCCGGCAGGCCGAGCATGACCCGCAGGTCGACGCGTTGGTGCTGCAGGTGTCTCAGAACCTTGGCTACCGACGTCGGGGCATCAGTGCCGAGGAAATCCTCGAACGGTGCCTGCTGGCACTGGTCAACGAAGGGGCGAAGGTTCTCCAGGAAGGTATCGCCGCCAGCAGCAGCGACATCGACCGGGTCTGGCTCCACGGCTATGGCTTCCCGGCTGCCACTGGCGGGCCCATGCGCTGGGCTGACGAGCAGGGGGCGCCGTTTATCCTGGCCCGGCTGGAATACCTGCAGGGCGTGCTTGGCGAGCATTGGCGCCCGGCAGGGCTGCTCTACTCACTCGTGGCCGGTGGCAAGCGTTTCGAACCGCGCGGGGAGGTTCAGGCATGAACTACCAGGCGCCCCTTCGTGACATGCGTTTCGTGCTGCATGAACTGTTCGACCTGAGCGGACATTGCCAGCAACTCGGTATCGAACTGGACCGCGACACCCTCGACGGCATCCTTGAGGAGGCCGCACGCTTCACTGGCCAAATCATCGCACCACTCAATCGCAACAGTGACGAACAGGGCTGCCAGTGGGTGGGCGGCGAGGTCACCACCCCGGACGGCATGCGGGACGCCTATCGGCAATACGTCGAACATGGCTGGGCCAGTATGACCGGGCCGCAGGCCTACGGTGGCCAGGGTTTGCCGCAGATGGCATCGGCCAGCTTCCATGAAATGCTGATGGCAGCGTCGTTGTCGTTCCGCATCTACTCCGGCCTGACCGAGGGCGCGGTCCTGGCGTTGCATCGCCATGGCAGCGAGCCACTCAAGCAGGCCTACCTGAGCCGTATGGTCAGTGGCGAGTGGGCCGGCACCATGTGCCTGACCGAGCCGCAGGCCGGCACCGACCTGGCGTTGCTGCGTACCCGCGCCCAGCCGGAAGCGGACGGCAGCTATCGCATTACCGGCAGCAAGATATTCATCAGTGGTGGCGAGCAGGACCTGACCGACAACATCGTTCATCTGGTACTCGCGCGCTTGCCTGATGCGCCGGCCGGTGTCAGGGGCATCAGCCTGTTCCTGGTGCCCAAGCTGTTGCCCGGTGGCGAGCGCAATGCGCTGGGCTGTGGGGCGCTGGAGCACAAGATGGGCATCAAGGGGGCATCGACCTGCGTGATGAACTTCGACGGTGCCCAGGGCTGGCTGGTGGGGGAGGCCAACCAGGGCCTGGCCTGCATGTTCACCATGATGAACGATGCCCGCTTCCAGGTCGGCCTGCAGGGGCTTGGTATTGCCGAGGCCGCTTTTCAGGGAGGGCTGGCCTATGCCCGGGAGCGTCTGCAGTCGCGCTCGCTTGCCGGGCCGGTGGCAGCGGAAAAGCCTGCCGATCCGATCATCGTCCATCCAGACGTGCGGCGCATGCTGCTGACCCAGAAGACCCTTACCGAGGGCTGTCGCATGCTGGGCATCTACACCGCTCGGCAACTGGACCTGGAGCATGCTGCGAAAAGTGCACCGGCGCGCCAGGCCGCAGCTCGGCGGGCGGCGTTGCTGATCCCTATCGTCAAGGCGTTCTTCACCGACGTCGGTCAGGAAGTCGCCAGTCTTGGGGTGCAGGTGTACGGCGGTCACGGCTACATCCGCGAGTGGGGGATGGAGCAGTTGATGCGCGATAGCCGCATCACCCAGCTTTATGAAGGCACCAACGGCATACAGGCCCTCGACCTGATACGCCGCAAGGTCCTGGGGGACGGCGGGGCCGAGCTCAATCTGCTGATCGACGAAATGGCGCCGCACGTCAGGGCTGCCAATGCGCGCGACGGCCTGCAGGCCATGGCGACGGCCGTGGGGCAACGTTTGGAGGAATGGCGCGTCCTGGCCGCCCATGTGGTCGAGGCCTGTCAACGCGACCCCCAGGAGTCAGGGGCAGTGTCGGTTGATTTTCTTGCCTACTCGGCCTACGTGCTGTTGGCGGCGATGTGGTTGCAAGCGGCGGTGTGCGCTGAAGCGACGCTTTCCGCCGGCAGCGCGGAAACAGCCTTCTACAGGGCCAAGCTTGACGCCGCGACGTTCTACTGGCGGCGGCTCCTGCCCCGCGCCACTGCTCACCGCGAGGCCCTGCTGGGTGGCGCGGACTGCCTGATGGCGCTACCGGCGAGCGATTTCGCGTTCTAGCGCACGGCAAACCACACGAACAAGGAGAGTGCGATGCAGCCTTTCAGCTTTGCCACCACTGCGCAGATCCTCTGCGAACCCGGCGCGGTGCAGCGCCTTGCAGGTCTGTGCCGTGAACGCGGTGCCAAGCGTGTATTGATCGTCAGTGACCCGGGTATCGCCCGCCTTGGCATGCTTGATGACCTGCTGCCGGGGTTCACGGCAGCCAAGGTCGGTGTGGCGATCTTCAGTGAGGTTACGGCCGACCCTAGCGAGGCATGCGTGCTGGCGGCCGCCCAGCGCGCCCGGCATATCGGCGCCGACCTGGTGGTGGGGTTCGGCGGCGGCAGCTCGATGGATGTGGCCAAGCTGGTTGCGCTGCTGGCCCACCGCGACTGTTCGCAGCCCATCGCCGAGCTGTACGGCATCGACAGGGCCAAGGGCCGCCGGCTGCCGTTGATCCAGGTGCCCACCACGGCAGGTACCGGTTCGGAGGTGACGCCGATCGCCATCGTCACCACCGGTGCCACCACCAAGATGGGCATTGTTTCGCCGCTGCTGTTGCCAGACCTGGCAGTGCTCGACGCCGTCTGTACCCTCGGCCTGCCATCGGCGGTGACGGCTGCTACCGGTATCGACGCCATGGTACATGCCATCGAAGCCTATACCAGCCGCCTCAAACGTAACCCGCTGTCCAGTCTGCTGGCCCGTGAGGCGCTGCGGCTGCTGGCGGATAACCTTGACCAGGCTGTGCACAATGGCGGCAACCTGCAGGCCCGCCAGGCCATGCTGCTGGGGGCTTGCCTGGCCGGCCAGGCCTTTGCCAATGCACCGGTGGCGGCGGTGCATGCCCTGGCCTATCCGCTGGGTGGGCACTTTCATGTTCCCCATGGCCTGGCCAACGCGCTGGTGTTGCCGCATGTGCTGCGCTTCAACCTGCCGGTGGCGGCAGTGGACTACGCCGAACTGGCCGTGCCGCTGCTGGGGGCCCGTTTGCAGCCCGGTGATCAGCGCCAGCAGGCAGAACAATTCGTGGCCGAGCTGGCCGCGCTAGGTAGCCGCTGCGGGTTACCGGACCGCCTGCGCGACGCCGATGTACCGCGTCATCGGCTTGGCCAGCTGGCCGAAGACGCGATGCAACAGCAGCGCCTTTTGGTCAATAACCCGCGTGAAGTCACCCAGGCCGATGCGCTGGCCATCTATGAGGCAGCCTACTGATGAGCGACATCCGGCAACGTGAACACTATCGGCACTTCACGCCTATAACCACCCGGTGGCACGACAACGATGTCTATGGCCACGTGAACAATGTGGTCTATTACAGCTTTTTCGACAGCGCCGTAAACCGCCTGCTGGTGCGGGAGGGCGGGTTGGATATCGACCAGGGGAGGGTGATCGCGCTGGTGGTCAGCTCCGCCTGCGACTACCAGGCGCCGGTGGCCTTCCCGCATGACATCGAAGTGGGCCTAGTGGTGGGCCGGTTGGGCAACACCTCGGTGCACTATCAGTTGGCTGTGTTCCTTGCCGGTCAGCCATTGGCCTGCGCCACCGGCCGCTTCGTCCATGTATTCGTCGACCGCGAAGGGCGGCGCCCGGTGCCGGTACCTGACTGCCTGCGGCGCGTGTTGAGCGAACTGCAGCCCCTATCCCCTGAGGAACAGCCATCATGAAAGACGCCGTGATCGTCGCCACTGCTCGCACCCCTATCGGCAAAGCCATGCGTGGCGCCTTCAACGACCTGAAAACCCCCAGCATGACGGCTGTCGCTATCCGCGCCGCGGTAGAACGTGCCGGTATCGAACCGGCGCAGGTCGATGACCTGGTGCTGGGGACTGCCATGCAGAGCGGCACTGCCGCGATCAACCCGGGTCGGCTGTCGGCGCTGGCCGCCGGCCTGCCCCAAACGGTCAGCGGTCAGACCGTCGACCGCCAGTGCGCTTCAGGCCTGATGGCCATTGCCACGGCGGCGAAGCAGATCATGGTTGATGGCATGCAAGTGACCATTGGCGCAGGCCAGGAGCAGATCAGCCTGGTGCAGCAGGTGCACAACCAGCTGGCCAGTGAGGCTTACGACCCCGCAGTGCTGCGCATGAGCGAGCACGCCTACATGCCGATGTTGCAAACGGCCGAACGGGTGGCCCGGCGTTATGGCATAAGCCGCGAAGCACAGGATGTCTACGCCCTGCAGTCTCAGCAGCGCACGGCGGCGGCGCAGGCGGCAGGGTTGTTCGCCGCTGAAATCGTGCCGGTCACCGCACGCAAGAAGGTGGTGGACAAGCTGACAGGTGTTGTCAGCCATGAAGAGGTGCGCCTGATCCAGGACGAAGGGAACCGACCGGCGACGACCCTGGCCGATCTACAGGGGCTCAAGCCCGTGGTCGAAGGCGGTTGTGTCACGGCCGGCA
The DNA here is from genome assembly GCF_058782925.1 of Pseudomonas sp. FW305-E2. Lineage (NCBI taxonomy): Bacteria > Pseudomonadati > Pseudomonadota > Gammaproteobacteria > Pseudomonadales > Pseudomonadaceae > Pseudomonas > Pseudomonas sp. FW305-E2. The sequence goes on from NZ_JBYSYE010000026.1 coordinate 49,384, forward strand.
ATGCCAGTCAGTTGTCCGATGGCGCCAGTGCCTGCGTGCTGATGGAGGGCGCGCTGGCGGCGCGCTCGGGCATCGCAGCCCTGGGGCTTTACCGCGGTATCGCCGTGGCTGGCCTTGCCCCCGAGGAAATGGGCATCGGCCCGGTATTGGCGGTGCCCAAGCTACTGCGCCAACAGGGCCTGACGGTAGACGATATCGGGCTATGGGAGCTGAACGAGGCGTTTGCCTGCCAGGTGCTGTATTGCGCCCAGCAGTTGCAGATCGACCCGGCGAAACTGAACGTCAATGGCGGCGCCATTGCTATCGGCCACCCCTACGGCATGAGCGGCGCGCGGATGGTCGGCCATGCCTTGCTGGAGGGCAAGCGACGTAAGGTGAAGTACGTGGTCGTGACGATGTGCGTGGGCGGCGGCATGGGCGCAGCAGGCCTGTTCGAAGTGCTTTAGGCCGGTATCCAAGGCCAGCCCATGGCGCTGACCGGGACGCAGGCGCAACCCGCGCCCACGGTGTCCCGGCCAGGGCTGGTTATGAGCCTACAGCAACCGCGTGGCGCGAAGCTGGCTGTGGCAATTGGCGGAAGCCTTCACGGATGGCAGCGATCAGTTCCGCGTCCTTGACGGGGCACAACCCGGGGAACGGTTTGTTGGCATGGGTGAGCACGGCTTCGACGCTTTCCTGGTTATCCAGGTAAACCTGCCTGATTGCCTGGCTTTCCAGGTCCTTGCTGTTGCTGCAGTTCAGGGCGTGGTGAATGGCGAGCCCGGCGCCAAACGCCAGGGCCGGGGTTGCAATACCGTGCTTGCGGGCAAGGTCGATGCTGCTGAGGATGCGTTCGTTGCGTTGCAGCTTGCGCAAGGGGTCGCGGCCTACCCGGGCGCAGGGGTCTTTGAACGAGGTTTTGCAGCGCTCGAGGAATGCCTCGGCAAAGCGGCTGACCACCTCGGCCATCTGTGGGTATTCGGCCACCAGTGCGGGCGCGACCTCCTGGCGAATCAGGCGCTCGGCCAACTCACTCACCCGCGCATCGCCCATGCCCTGGCCGACCCAGGCATGGCCCAGCAGGCTGGCGTACCAGGCCACGATGGCATGCGGGCCGTTCCACAGGCGGTTCTTGATGATCTGGATCTGGGCGATGTCTGGCACTGTCTTCACCTGGCGCAGGCGTTCGAGCAGATCGCTGCCGCGTTCGGCGTAAAGCGGCATGTCGGCTTCGCTGTTGAACAGCACCAGATGCAGCTGGCTCATGGCGCTGCTGGGCTGTGCAAAGGGCCTGAAGTGGCCGATCAGCCGTTCGTACTCCGGTAGCGGCGCTGAAGGTTTGCAGGTGCTTGCGGGCTCGTCTTCCAGGCTGTTCTGGAACATCTGCGACTTGATGCGCAGTTGCCGCACCAGCGCGTCATTGCCCAGTTTGGACACGATGCGGCTGACCACCGTTTCGGCGAAATGGGTCTTCTGCAAAACCTGCTCGCTGATCGCAGGCGGGCACAGTAACGCCAGCTCGGCTTGCACATGACGCCGCACGAACGCCGCACCGCCAACCTTGTTCAGCACGATCAGCAGGGTCAGCTCGCGGCCTCGGCGCTCGAAGCGTTGCAGCAGGCCTTGGGCGATCACCCTGGCCTGGCTTCTGATGGCCTGCTCGGGCAGGCTGAGGCCGATGATTTCGGCAGTGGTGTACATGCTGATGACCGCGTCGTCATCGTCCATGTCGATCATGCGCACGTTGTCGATGGTCTGGTCGAACGATGTGGCACCGTAGCGCACGCTGTAGCGGCCGAAGGCGCTGACGCTTTCGCGCAGCATGCGCGAGCGGGTTGCGGCAATGATTTCACGCGGTCGGGTGTAGCCGTCCCAATGGGAAAATACCTGCGTCAGGTAACCGCCGCCGATGGCGCCGAAACCATGAATGCCCACGCTGAACTGGTTCATCGAGGCCGGGAACGGCTCGCTCAATGCAGGCATGCCCAGGTCGGGTACGCACTCGCTCAGGTCGGCGAGAAACGCATGCATGCTGCGGTAGGCTTTGAGCGCGCCCGCCTTGATTTCCGGCGCAGGCGGCTTGATGTCCTCGATCAGGATCGCCTGCCCTTCGGCGCGCATCGCTGACAGCATGCCGTTTTCCGAGTCCTCGACCATGAAGCACTGGCCCGGCTCGCAATTGAGCGCGCGGGCGGCTTTCAGGAAAATCTCGGGGTGGGGTTTGCCTTGGCCGACTTCATCGCCACAAACGGTGATGTCGAAGTACTTCAGCACGTTGGCGTTGATCAGGTATTCCTCGGCGATGGCACGGCGGCTGGAGGTGGCCACTGCCATGGTCAGGCCCGACTTGCGCAGGCGCTCCAGCACCTCCAGCAGGCCGGCCTTGATCGGTACGCCGTGATTGCGCACGTACTCCAGCTCAAGTTCATCGGCGCGTTGGCGGATTTCGGCGTACGGGAAGTCGTCGCCGTTATGCGCCTTGGCAAGGGCTTCGGCCTTTTTTGCGCTCAGGCCCAGCGAGCCAATCAAGGTCTGCTCGCTCAGCGCTTTGCCGAAGATTTCCAGAGACGCTTGCTTGAGTGTCTTGAAGCGCAGGCGCTCGGTGTCGAAGAGGGTGCCATCCATATCGAAGATGGCGCTGAAAATGTGTTTACCGTGAAAGAAAAGCATTGGCTGTTGCCCCTTGTCGTTGCGTCAGGCATCCCGCCTGCAACAGGCGAGAACGGTGTGTGAGCTGCAGTGCAGGCAGTCAGGTCGGGGGCACACGTTCGACAGGGGGACGCTCAGGAGTGACGCAGAGGTAAGGCGGGGCGGAGCGGGGCGTGCAGAGGAGGTTGGCAACCGTTGAGGTGAGGCGGGTGGCGCGTTTGGCCTTGAGGTCACGCCCACTGGCTGCAGTCGGTTTTGCAGGCAGTGGGCGCAAATAGCGATGGATACGTGTGATTCCAAGCATGAGGTGCTTTGCTTCCTTTTCGTCATGGGTGATCCTTTTTCAGCCTTGCACGTATGCGCCGCGACATGCAAGGCTTGGCCTCCCGCTCGCATTGCGCAACAAGGTGAACCCCAATGACCCAAGCTACCGACCAGGCCTTTTACGATCGCGCCGATGCGCACATCGAACTGGCGAACCAGCAGATCGAAAAGTTCGAAGACCTGGGCAAGGTCAGCGCCTCGCTGACCTTCGGTGCCGCGCGCTTCAGCGCCTGGATGAGCGCCCGCAGCTTCAAGAACGGCGCGGAGCTGGGCGCGGCACGGGAAGAGATTCTGAAGTACTTCTGCGATCAGTACCGGATGATGCTCGAGGACAACCTCGATGAGCATATCGAGCATTTTGACCGGTACATGCTGGGTAAGAACGACTAGTTTCTGTGCGAGATCGCGAAAGTTTCATCCAATGAAACGCGTGAATTATCGTGCATGTAGGCCTTTTGATGCATTGCTTTCACTTTATGCCTTATGGAACTCTGCGTAAAGCGAGAACCAATGATTCTGACAACCCATTAACAACGGGTTCGTTCTGTTGTGGCTGTGCAGGGGCGGTGTTTGTGAGCAATTTAGGAGGGTAGGTGACCCTTTCAAAACCATACTCTTCAAAATATTTATCAACACGAGCATAGTTTCTCTCGCGACCGTCATCCAGCCATGGGTCGATTCTTAAATCACCTTTTGTGTAAACAATCTTGCCCGCAAGTTGATCGCGCAGGACAGGATGGGGAAGAGCGTCATGTTTCCCTTTTTTGCCTTTTGCTTTTATCAAGAAGTGTTTGTAGGTCCCATCTTCCTGCTTTTTGTACACTGAAAAGTTTCCTTTCCAGTATTTTAAAAATGGTTTGAGTGTCTCCTTAGGTATCTTATGTTGTTTCAGAAATTGAGTAAGACCTGTTTTACGCCAAGGCATCATTAGCTTAATGATGCTTATCCGGCCTGATGGGTCATGCCTGTTTACCGGATCGCCCAGGCAATAACAGTATGTATTTACCCCACCCTGCCCAAACGGGCTCAACGCGTCTGGACTGAGAAATCGCATCAAGGCAGGGCTATAGTAGCGATGACCCTGGCCAAGACTATACGATTGTAAAATCTCGTCCTTCCACTCGCCATTGTACCCTAAGCACGCGTCTGGCCTGGCCCACAGTTCCCCGTAAGCTGTATACGACAGCGGCTGTTTCTTCATTCGCCTCTCGTCGACAAATATTCGGTAATTAAAGTGTTCACCTGTGTGTTTCACGTCAGAATGCTTCCTAACAGTGCGCCTGCACATAACCTGCTGCAGACAGCCTTTATTAGCAACTGGCAGTTTTACTAGATTTTGTGCGCGCCGCTTCCTTCAGCGATTTGGCCATTTCTGCAGCAGGATCGAAACGAATTTCTCCGCAGCCGGCGACAGCGATGCGCCGCGCCGGTACACCAGCCCTAGCGTGCGGGTGACTTGCGGCTCGATCAACGGCACGCTCACCAGCGTGGGGTGGTCGGCATTGGGCATGGCCAGGCTGGGCATGGCGGACACGCCCAGCCCGGCCTCGACCATGCCCAGCGACGTGGACAGGTGTTGCACTTCGTAGAACCACTTGGGCCGCAGGTTGAGCCCGGACAACGCATGGTCCAGCAGCATGCGGTTGCCACTCAGGCGGCCGACGCCGATCAGGCGGTAATCAGCCAGCTCTGTCCAGGTAACGGAGGCGCGGTTCGCCAGTGGGTGGTCACGCCGGCAGGCCAGTACAAAGTGCTCCTGCACCAGCGAGACAAACTCGATGTCCGGGTGCTGGCCGCTCATCATGTTGATGCCGAAGTCGGCTTCGCCGCGCAGCACGGCTTCGAGCCCGTCGTTGGCGCTAAGGTCCAGCAGGCGAATACGGATTTTCGGGTATTGCTCGTTGTAATCGCGGATCACCGACGGCAGGAAGTAGAACGCCGCGGTAGGGATGCAGGCGAGGGTAACCTGACCGGTCTGGCGCTCGGCCAGTTCGCGGATGCTGAGGATCGAGTCTTCAAAATCATCCAGCAGGCGCCTGGCCTTGGGCAGGAAGTCGCGGCCCACGCTGGTCAGGCTGACCCGGCGAGTGGTGCGTTCCAGTAGGGAGGTGCCCAGGCCTTCCTCCAGCTTCTTGATCCGCCGGCTCAGGGCCGGCTGGGACAGGTGAAGCGCTTCGGCGGCCTCATGAAAACTGCCAAGTTCGGCGATTTTCACGAAAGATCTGATGTCTTGCAGCTCATATTCCATAAGAAAACCTTCGACTGGCCTGGCGCTTTATTTATGTCTGAATCGCAATAATAGCTACGATATTTGCATTGGATTGATTTATCCATCCCTGTCACTCTTTTGCTCACAGCATCAATGATGTCCATTGATCAACAAGAGTGCGAAATCATGCAACGAATTCCTTGCGTACTCATGCGCGGCGGTACCTCCAAAGGGCCGTTCTTCCACGCCTGGGACCTGCCTGCCAATGTGGTCGAGCGCGACGAATTGCTGATCAACCTGATGGGCTCTGGCCATGAGCTGGAAATCGACGGCATCGGTGGCGGCAGCCCGCAGACCAGCAAGGTGGCGATCATCAGCCCGTCATTGCACGCCGACGCCGACGTCGACTACCTGTTCGTGCAGGTGATGGTCGCACAGCGCCGGGTCGATACGGCCCCCAACTGCGGCAACATGCTGTGTGCGGTTGGGCCATTCGCCATCGAACAGGGGTTGGTAAAAGGCCAGGAAGGCAAGACCTTGGTGCGCATCCGTAACCTCAACACTGGCACCTTCGTCAATTCGTTGGTCGAAACGCCCGGCGGTATCGTGCGCTACGAAGGCCGTACGGCGATCGATGGGGTGCCGGGCACTGCCGCCCCGGTGCACCTGACCTTCCTCGACGCGGTCGGCAGCAAGACCGGCAAGCTGTTCCCCACGGGCAAGGCCCAGGACGTGATTGATGGCGTGCCGGTGACCTGCATCGACATGGCCATGCCGATGATGGTGGTGGAGGCCAGCCAGTTGGGTGTCAGCGGCTCGGAAACCCCGGCTCAGCTGGACGCCAACAGCGCGCTGCTCGAACGCCTGGAAGCGTTGCGGCTGAAGGCCGGAAAGGCCATGGGCCTGGGCGATGTCAGTGGCATGGTCATCCCCAAGCCAGTGCTGGTGTCCAAGCCGCGCTACGACGGCACGCTGCAGGTTCGCTATTTCATGCCGCACAACTGCCATCGTGCCTTGGCGATCACGGGAGCGGTGGGGTTGGCGACTGCCTGCGTCAGCCCTGGCACCGTGATTGCCGACCTGTTGGGCGAAGGCGCGCAGCAACTGGCCGAGGTCCGCCTGGAGCACCCAAGTGGCGGCATCGATGTTGCGCTGACGCGCAGCGGTGCCGAGGGCCAGACGATCCAGGCTTCGGTGGTGCGAACCGCCCGACGGCTCTTCTCAGGGTTCGTCTACGCCCCTACATTCCGCAGGTTGGCCGGGTAGCTCCAGGCACCAATCCAGACCTGCTCATTCGTAACAAGCGCATCCGCACAATTTCAACAATGGGTGATGCCATGAGACTCGCCAAATCGCTGTATTTCCAGATTCTCTGCGCCGTCCTGCTGGGCGTGGTGGTCGGACACTTCTGGGCGCAACAGGCCGTGGCCCTCAAGCCGCTGGGTGATGCGTTCATCAAGCTGATCAAGATGATGATCGCGCCGGTGGTGTTCTGCACCATCGTCACCGGCATCGCCGGCATGACCGACAAGCGTTCCCTGGGGCGCTTGATGAGCAAGACCCTGCTGCTGTTCCTGGGTTTGACGGTGGTCAGCCTGGTGATCGGACTGGCGGCGGTCTATCTGTTCAAGCCAGGTGCCGGCATGAACATCGATCCTGCTACCTTGAGCACAGCGGGCCTGAGCCAGTACACCGCGTCGGCCGCCAAGCTGAGCGTGGTGGACTTCTTCATGCACATCATCCCGGACACCTTCATCGGTGCCTTCAACAAGGGTGAGGTCTTGCCGGTGCTGTTCATCGCCGTACTCAGCGGTTTCGCCCTCTCGTCGATGGGCGAAAAGGGCAAGCCGGTACTGGACGTGCTGGAGTCGGCCTCGACCATGGTGTTCCGCATCTTCGGCTACCTGATGCGCTTTGCCCCGGTCGGCGCTTTCGGCGCACTGGCATTCACCGTGGGCCAGTACGGCATTACGTCCCTTGGTGCGCTGGCCAAGCTGGTGGGGACGTTGTACATCGCCTGCGCCTTCTTCGTGCTGGTGGTGCTCGGTGGCATCTGCCGCGCCCATGGCTTCAGCCTGTGGAAGTTGCTGCGCTATTTCCGCGAAGAGTTCCTCGTCGTGCTGGGTACTTCCTCCACCGAGCCGGTGCTGCCGCGCATGCTCGAGAAACTCGAGAAGCTTGGGTGCAAGAAAGGCGTGGTTGGCCTGGTGCTGCCCACTGGCTACTCGTTCAACCTGGACGGTACTGCGATCTATCTGTCGTTGGCAGCCGTCTTCATCGCACAGGCCTGCAACATCGACCTGAGCCTGGGCCAGGTGGTCACCATGCTGGCGATCATGCTGCTGTCCTCAAAGGGCGCGGCAGGTGTCACCGGCAGTGGTTTCGTGGCCTTGGCCTCGACCCTTACCGTGATCCATGACATTCCCCTGGCCGGCCTGGCCCTGTTGATCGGGGTCGACCGCTTCATGTCGGAAGCCCGTGCGCTGACGAGTCTTGCCAGCAACGCTGTGGCGACGGTGGTGGTATCGCTGTCGGAAAACGCCTGTGACCGCCAGACGTTGCACAGCCGCCTGAACGGCGAGCCGGTGGTCACCCCCGTCGCTGAATCGGCCGACTGGGTCGCCGAACCACACCGCCACGGCTGAGCCTCGACACCCTCAAGCTTTTCACAGGCCCCCACCAGGCGTTGCCGGGTGGGGGTCAGGGGGCCGTCTGCGCTGCAGGGGGCCACATAGACAATAAAAACAAGAGAACAAACCATGCTCGCACTTCTGGGCCTGATCATGGTGGTGACCTTCACCTACCTGATCATGAGTAAACGCCTGTCACCGATCGTCGCGCTGACCATCGTGCCGATTGTTTTCGCCCTTATTGGCGGTTTCGCGCCAGACCTGGGCAAGATGATGCTCGATGGGCTGAAAATGGTCGCACCGTCTGCCGCGCTGCTGCTGTTCGCCATCCTGTTCTTCGGCCTGATGATCGACGCCGGCCTGTTCGACCCGCTGATCCGCAAGATTCTCAAGCGGGTGAATGGCGACCCGATCAAGATCGCTATCGGCACCGCTCTGCTGTCGCTGCTTGTGGCGCTGGACGGTGATGGCACCACGACTTACATGATTACCTGCGCTGCCATGCTGCCGCTGTACAAGCGCATCGGCATGAACCCGATGATCCTGGCGACCGTATCGATGCTGTCATTGAGCATCATGAGCGGCATGAGCCCGTGGGGTGGTCCCGCCACCCGCGCCATTGCCGCGCTCGGTCTGGATGCGACCGAGTACTTCATTCCGATGTTGCCCACCGTCATCGGTGGGGCGGCGTGGGTCGTGTTCACCGCCTACCTGCTGGGCCGTGCCGAGCGCCGGCGTATCGGCAATATTGCCCTGGAGTCCGGTGGCGGCAACTGCTACATCAAGGAAATCCTTGGCGACAACCCGCACAAACGCCCGCGCCTTGCCTATGTGAACCTGGTGCTGGTGATCGCCGTGATGACCGCGCTGGTGCTGGGGCTGATGCACGCGGCCATCCTGTTCATGATCGGTTTCGTCGCCGCACTGATGATCAACTACCCGCAGCTGGACCTGCAGAAAGAGCGCATCCTCGCCCATTCGGGCAACGCCATGACCGTGGTGCTGCTGGTGTTCGCCGCAGGCATCTTTGCCGGTATTTTCTCGGGTACCAAGATGGTCGATGCATTGGCCCAGACGCTGGTGGACTGGATTCCGGATGCGTGGAGCCACTGGTTCCCGCTGGTGGTGGCGCTGACCAGCATGCCGCTGACCTTCGTGCTGTCCAACGACGCGTACTACTTCGGCGTTGTGCCGATCCTGGCCAATGCCGCGGCCGCGTACGGCATCGACCCTGTAGAGATCGCCCGCGCTTCGGTGCTGGGGCAGCCGGTGCACCTGATGAGCCCATTGGTAGCCTCGACCCTGCTGCTGGTGGGCATGGTCGACCGCGACATCGGCGACTTCCAGAAAGCCACCGTGAAATGGGCCGTGCTCACCTCGTTGGTGATCACAGCGCTGGCGCTGCTGACCGGCGCCTTGTCCTTCATGGTTTGAAGCACCCAGGGCGCCGCTCGGCGCCCCCTGACTCACCCAAGAACAACAACAGAGTAACCACTATGTCCCGATTTCCTCTCCGTGGGGCCACTTGTGGCCTGCTGTGCGGCTGGCTGCCTGTGGCCGGTGCCGCCGGTTTCATCGAAGACAGCAAGCTCAAGCTGCAGCTACGCAACGTGTATTTCAACGAGAACTTCCGCGACGAGCAGGGCATGAGCGCGCGCGCCGCCGCCACTGCCAAAAGCGAACGGGTGGAGTGGGCTCAAGGCTTTCTGCTCGACTACCAGTCGGGTTTTACCCAAGGCACCCTGGGCTTGGGCGTCGACGCCATGGGCCTGCTGGGCGTACGCCTTGATTCCGGCCGTGGGCGCAGCGGTACAGGGTTGTTGCCGGTGCATGACGATGGCCGCGCGGCGGATGAGTTCGCCAGCGCCGGTATCACGGCCAAAGCCCGCCTGGGCAGCACCGTGGTCAAGCACGGCACCTTGCTGCCCAAGACGCCGGTACTGGTGTACAACGATGCACGCCTGCTGCCGCAGACTTACCAGGGAACCCAGCTGACCAGCACCGACATCGACAACCTCACCCTTACCGCTGGCCACCTGGACCGCTTCAAACAGCGCGACTCATCCAATAGTACCGGGTTGTACCTGGACGGGTATGGCGGCCCAGCGTCTGGCGACTTCAGCTTCGCCGGTGCTGACTATGCCGTCAGCAAGCAACTGCGCCTGAGTTATTTCCATGGCGAGCTCGAGCATTTCTACCGCCAGGACTTCGCCGGGCTGGTGCACGACCTGCCGCTGGGCGGCGGCGTGCTGACCACCGACCTGCGTTACTTCAAAAGCCGCGACAGCGGTACCGCGTATGGCGGTGGCATCGACAACGACATGTTCAGCGGCCAACTGTCGTACGCCCACTCCGGGCATACCGTCGGCGCAGGTTACCAGGTGCTCGATGGTGAAGCGGGGCTGCCGTATATCAGTGGGGCAACGGTCTATTCGTTCAGCAACGTCGGCATCGGCAAGTTCATCGAAGAGGAAGAGAAGACCTGGATGGCCAGCTACGCCTACAACTTCGCTGCCGCCGGGGTGCCGGGGCTGACCTTCATGACGCGCTACCTGAGTGGCGACAATGGCCGCTCAGGTAACGAGGGCATCAAAGAATGGGAGCGTGACGCCGAGATTGCCTACGTGGTGCAGGGCGGGCCGCTGAAAGGGCTGGGCGTAAAGCTGCGAAACTATGTGTATCGATCAGATTTCGCCCGCGGCCGAGACAGCAATCGCCTTTACCTGACCTACGATATCGCCATCTGGTGATGGCGCAGGCCGGACAAGATATCCGGCCCTGAAACGCCTGAGGCGCCGTGGTTCAGCGGCGTAGCAGGCGAGACACCACCAGTGTGACGGCGGCGGTGATGGCCAGTGCGGCGAAGGGCTTTTCCTTGACGAACGAGGACACCGTGTCCAGGGTGTCGCCGTAGGTCTTGGTCACCTGGCCTGCGGCCTGACGCGCATCGCCTTCGGCTTCCAGCGCCGGGTCTTCGACCAGGCGACCTACGGCGCTTTGCGCCTTGCCAGCCAGGTCCTCTGCTACACCTTCGATCTGTTCGCGTTTCATGATGGCTTAGTTCCTTCCTGTGAGCGGCTTTGGGTTAACAGCACAGGGTTAGGGCGGTGAATCGCCGCAATGGTTCAAAGCGACTGCTTGTCACCTGCAGGTGATGCGCGCCGGCAAAGGGTCGCACCTGGCATGAGCGCGCGAGGTTAGCGCGCCTTCTTTTCGAGGATCCGCGCCCCGGTCCCTTCCTTGCCCAGTACATCCTCGGGGTTGCGCAGTGGGCAGTCCTCCAGCGACAGGCAACCGCAGCCAATGCAGTTGTCGAGGCTGTCGCGCAGTGCTTCCAGTGTGCGAATGCGGGCATTCAGGTCCTCGCGCCAGGCCGTGGACATCTCGCCCCATTGCGCGGCCGTGAGCTTGCTGTTGGGGGCATAACGGCTGAAGGCCTGTTTGATTTCCTCCAGCGCAATACCCGTGCGCTGGGCCACTTTGATGATCGCCAGGGTACGCAGCACCAGCGAGGGATAGCGGCGCTGGTTGCCTGCCGTACGGACGCTGGCGATTAGCCCCTTGGTTTCGTAGAAGTGCAGCGCAGACACCGCCACGCCGCTGCGCTTGGCCACTTCACCCACTGTGAGCATCCGTGTGTTGTCCGCTGCCATGCCTGTTGACCTCAAGTAAAGTTGAGCTTTTATAGTCCTGCCCGATCTTCCCTGCAACCGCTTTCCCTGTGATCGGAGCTGTGCATGAACAAACGGACGTTACTGGCCTGGGCTGGCGCTGTTGCCGGTGCGCTGGCCGCTGCCTATGCGCTGGTGGGAAGCGGCTCGGCGCCACCCGCTGCGGCGGTGTGGCCGGCGACCAAGGTGGCGCTGGCCACGGCCGAGCAGGTGCAACTGGCGCGGCAGCGCTTTGCTTCGGGGGAGTTGGAGGCGGTCAACCAGGTGCAGGTGGCGGCCGAGATGCCAGGGCGTATTACCCGCATCGCCTTCGAGTCGGGGCAGACAGTCGCGGCCGGGCAGTTGCTGGTGCAGCTCAACGACGCGCCCGAGCAGGCCCTTCGCGTGCAGTTGCAGGCCAGGTTGCGTAACGCTGACGTGGTGCTGCAGCGCAGCCGCAAACTGCGCGCGATGAATGCCGTGTCGCAAGAGCTGCTGGACAACGCCGCCACTGCCGTGGACGTGGCCCGTGGTGAGCTGCAGCATGTCGAGGCGCTGATCGCGCAGAAGGCCATTCGTGCTCCGTTCGCCGGCAAGCTCGGCATCCGCCGTGTGCATCAGGGCCAGTACCTGGGCGCTGGCGAGACCATCGTCAGCCTGGCCGACATCAGCCAGTTGCATGTGAACTTCGCCTTGGGCGAGCAGGCCGCCCCCGAAGTGCACGCCGGGCAAGTGTTGGCACTGACGGTAGACGCGGTGCGTGGGCAAGACTTCCAGGCGCGGGTGGTGGCGGTCGATCCGGTGGTCAGCACAGCACGCCTTGTGCAGGTACAGGCGGCCTTGCCGAACCCGCAAGGGCAGTTGCAGCCGGGTATGTATGCCGGCGTGCGGCTGGATGCTGCGCAGCCGTCGACCGTGCTGGCCGTGCCGGAAACCGCGATCACCTACACCGCCTATGGGCAGACGGTGTTTGTCGCGACCCAGGACCCGCAGCATGGCACCCGGGTGAGCCGGGTGCAGGTAACCACCGGTGAGCGCTGGCAGGGGCGGGTGGAAATCACCTCCGGCCTGACGCCCGGTGACCGTGTGGTGGTTTCCGGCCAGCTGAAACTGAGTGATGGCATGCCGGTCGAGCCAGTGGCGCAGGACAGCCTGCAGGCCAGCCAGGGAGGGCGGCAGTCGTGAGGTTTACCGACGTCTTCGTGCGCCGCCCGGTGCTGGCGCTGGTGGTCAGCAGCCTGATCATCCTGATGGGGCTGTTTGCCATGGGCAAGTTGCCGATCCGCCAGTACCCGTTGCTGGAAAGCTCGACCATTACCATCAGCACCGAGTACCCCGGTGCCTCCGCCGAGTTGATGCAGGGTTTCGTGACGCAGCCGATCACCCAGGCAGTGTCGTCGGTCGAAGGCATCGACTACCTGTCCTCGTCGTCGCAGCAGGGGCGCAGCCTGATCACCTTGCGCATGGTGCTCAACCGCGATTCGACCCAGGCGCTGGCCGAAACCATGGCCAAGGTCAACCAGGTGCGCTATCGCCTGCCGGAAAAAGCCTACGACCCAGTGGTGGAACTGTCGGCAGGTGACTCCACTGCCGTGGCCTATGTGGGGTTTGCCAGCGACAGCCTGTCGATACCGGAACTGAGCGATTACCTGTCGCGGGTGGTGGAACCGCAGTTCTCCGGTATCGACGGCGTGGCAAAGGTGCAGTCGTTCGGCGGGCAGCGCCTGGCCATGCGCCTGTGGCTGGACAGTGAGCAGATGGCCGGGCGCGGGGTGACGGCGGCGGACGTGGCGCAGGCGGTACGTGCCAACAACTACCAGGCAACGCCGGGCCAGGTGCGCGGGCAGTACGTGCTGGCCGATATCCAGGTGGACACCGACCTGACCCGGGTCGAAGACTTCCGGGAGCTGATCATCCGCAACGATGGCACCGACCTGGTGCGCCTGCGCGATATCGGCACCGTCGAGCTGAGTGCGGCGGCCACGCAGACCAGTGCCACCATGGACGGCAAACCTGCCGTGCACCTGGGGCTGTTCCCCACGCCCAGTGGCAACCCTCTGGTGATCGTCGAGGGTATTCGCCAGCTGCTGCCACAGATCCAGCAGACCTTGCCGCCTGGCGTGAACGTGGCGCTGGCCTATGAAACCGCACGCTTCATCGATGCGTCGATCCATGAAGTGCTGCGCACCTTGGTGGAGGCGATGCTGATCGTGGTATTGGTGATCTGGCTGTGCCTGGGTTCGCTGCGCAGCGTGCTGATCGCGGTGGTGGCCATTCCGCTGTCGATGCTGGGGGCCGCGGGCCTGATGTTGATGTTCGGTTTCAGCCTCAACCTGCTGACCTTGCTGGCGATGGTGCTGGCCATCGGCCTGGTGGTGGACGATGCCATTGTGGTGGTGGAAAACGTGCATCGGCATATCGAGGAGGGCAAGTCGCCGGTCGCGGCAGCATTGGCCGGGGCGCGGGAAATCGCCGGGCCGGTGATCGCCATGACCCTGACCCTGGCGGCGGTGTATGCGCCCATTGGCTTGATGGGCGGGCTGACCGGCACGCTGTTCCGTGAGTTTGCCTTGACCCTGGCGGGGGCGGTGATCGTGTCCGGCATTGTGGCGCTGACCCTGTCGCCGGTGATGAGCTCGCTGTTGCTGCAGCCCGGTCAGCAGCATGGCGCCATGGCCACTCTCGCCGATCGGTTGTTTGGTACGCTGAGCGGGGCCTATGGACGGGTGCTGGCCTACACACTGGCACACCGCTGGATCAGTGGCGGCGTGGCGTTGCTGGTGTGCCTGAGCCTGCCCTGGCTGTACCTGCTGCCACAGCGCGAGCTGGCGCCACCCGAGGACCAGGCGGCGGTGCTGACTGCCATCAAGTCGCCGCAGCATGCCAGCCTCGAATACGCAGAACGCTTTGCGCTGAAGCTCGACCAGGTGATGAAGTCCATTGCCGAAACCACCGACACCTGGATCATCAACGGTACCGACGGCCCGGCCGCCAGTTTCGGTGGCATCAACCTCAGCGCCTGGCAGGCGCGCGAGCGTTCCGCCGCACAGGTGCAGGCGCAGTTGCAACAGGCCGTTGCGGATATCGAGGGCAGCAGCATCTTCGCCTTCCAGGTCGCGTCGCTGCCGGGCTCCAGCGGTGGCCTGCCGGTGCAGATGGTGCTGCGCAGCGCCCAGGATTACCCCGAGCTGTTCCAGACCATGGAAGTGCTCAAGCAACGCGCCCGCGACAGCGGCCTGTTCGCCGTGGTGGACAGCGACCTCGACTACAACAACCCGGTGGTCAAGGTACGCGTGGACCGGGCCAAGGCGGCGAGCCTGGGCATCAGCATGCAGGCCATTGGTGAGTCGCTGGGGGTGCTGGTGGGCGAGCAGTACCTCAACCGCTTCGCCCTGTTCGGGCGCTCTTATGACGTCATCCCGCAGAGTATCCAGGACCAACGCCTGACGCCTGCGGCGTTGAGCCGGCAGTATGTGCGCGCCGAAGATGGCAGCCTGGTGCCGCTAGCCACGTTGGTGCGCCTGGATATCGAAGTGGCACCCAACCGCCTGTTGCAGTTCGATCAGCAGAACGCCAGTACCCTGCAGGCGATCCCGGCCCCGGGTGTATCGATGGGCAACGCCGTGGCATTTCTGGAACAGCTCACCGCCGAGCTGCCACCGGGCTTCAGCCACGACTGGCAATCGGAATCGCGCCAGTATGTGCAGGAGGGCTTTGCCTTGATGTGGGCATTTCTCGCCGCCCTGGTGGTGATCTATCTGGTGCTGGCGGCACAGTACGAAAGCCTGGTCGACCCCCTGATCATTCTGGTGACCGTGCCGCTGTCGATCTGCGGTGCGCTGCTGCCGCTGGCGCTGGGCTGGGCCACGCTGAACATCTACACACAGATTGGCCTGGTGACGCTGATCGGCCTGATCAGCAAGCATGGCATTCTGATGGTAGCGTTCGCCAACGAGATTCAGGTGCGCGACAACCTTGATCGTGCCGCCGCCATTGTTCGTGCGGCGCAAATACGCTTGCGGCCAGTGCTGATGACCACGGCGGCGATGACT
The DNA here is from genome assembly GCF_058782925.1 of Pseudomonas sp. FW305-E2. Taxonomy (NCBI): domain Bacteria; kingdom Pseudomonadati; phylum Pseudomonadota; class Gammaproteobacteria; order Pseudomonadales; family Pseudomonadaceae; genus Pseudomonas; species Pseudomonas sp. FW305-E2. The sequence goes on from NZ_JBYSYE010000026.1 coordinate 64,877, forward strand.
TTTGGCGTGCTGCCACTGCTGTTCGCCAGCGGCGCCGGCGCCAACAGCCGTTTCGGGTTGGGGGTGGTGATTGTGTGCGGGATGCTGGTGGGGACCTTGTTCACCTTGTTCGTGCTACCGACGATCTACGCCTGGCTGGCACGCGATCACCGGGTGAGCACGGCGCGGGCGAGGCAGTTGGTCGAAGCTGAAAGGCAACTGGGGGCGCTTTAGGCGCAACGGCCTGTTCATTAGCTGAAAGTTGCACCATCCCTGTACGAGCGGGTTCAGGCGGGGGAGCGGTCGCGGCGCATCTGGGTGACCAAGGTAAAGCGGTCATCCGGGTGCACGGTCTCTGAGACCGCCATCAGATCACCATTTTCCTCGCGGTATTGGCGGATGATCTTCAGCCCCGGTGAGCCCGCCTCTGCCTTCAGCGCCCTGGCCATTTCCGCTGTCAGCAACACCGCGCGCACCTGCTGGTCGATCGCTGCGATCGCTCGGCCATAGTGCTGTTCGATCAACCCGACAATAAGTTGGTCGGGGTGCTCGCGTGCCAGTTCGATGACCGCGGTGTAGTCGCGCTGCGCATATACGTCGGTCCAGCCCAGCGGCGCGGCAGGGTGCTGCCTGTCGACGCGGAGGCTCGATACGCAGAAGTAATGCTCCCCCGGCACCAGCCCCAGCCTCGCCGCCTCGCTCAGGTCGGCGACAAAGTGGCGCACGTTCTGGATTTCCCGCTGCTGGGTGTCTGCCAGGTGCGCCAGGTCAGCCACACTGGCTAACGACTGCGAATAGCCGCCGCGCGGGCTGCTGGCCTCCACCCGGGTGCCCACACGCTTGCGGCGCGACACCAGCCCTTGGGTGAGCAACTGGTCGATAGCGGCACGCACGGTGTGCCGGCTCACATTGTAAAGGTCGCACAGCTCGAACTCGGTCGGCAGCAGGCTGCCTACTGGGTAGCGACCGCTGGCAATCGCTTGCATCAGGTCCTTTGCCACGGTGGAGTAGCGCGTCGGGTTCATACCTTTGCTCGGGCTCGCCAATTTCATCGGTTGACAGTGTAACAGCGGCCGAATGCCGAACGCTCCGGTCGCCCACAGAGTTCGATAGTGCCTTCAATGCTGCTGTCTGGCCCGCAGCAGCAACGCTGCAAGGGCACACCCGACCAATGCCAGGCACGCCAGGTAGAACGCATCACTGTAGGCCATCAGGTAAGCCTCTCGTCGAATGGTCGCCGCCAACGCTTCCAGCATTTGCTGCTGAGGCGGCAGCCAGCTTTGCACCGTCTGGTTGATACGCGCCTGCACGCTTGGCTCGAACAGCGTCACCTGCTCGTGAATGCGCTCACTGTGAAAGCGTTCACGGGTCGCCACCAGTTGCGTCAACCCGGCCGTACCGATGGCGCCACCCAGGTTGCGCAACATCGAGAACACCGCCGAGGCTGAGCCGGCTTCACGCTTGTCCAGCCCGGCCACCGCCAGCACCGATAACGCAACCATGATGAAAGGCTGGCCAATACCGCGCACCACCGTGGACGGGATGATCACGTTGTCGGCACTGTCGGCGCTCAGGCTAGCCCCCAGCCAGCAGCCCAGCGCCATGATCAAAAAGCCGCTGGCGACCATGAACTTGGCACTGGTCCAGCCCATCAGCCGGGGCATCAACGGCGCCAGCAGCAACTGCACCACGCCATAGGCGATCAGCGCCACGCCCACGTCGTGCGCGCTGAACCCCTGCAACTGCGACAGGTAGTTGGGCACCAGGAACACCAGGCCGAACGTGGCAGCGCCAAAGATGAACATCGCCACGCTGGCAACGCCGAAGTTGTAGTGCCCGAGCAAGCGCAGGTTGATGAACGCGCGCTGGCCGAACAGCTGGGTCACCACGAACACCACCAACGCAATGGCAGCGACCACGCTCATGCCGACAATGAGCGGCGAGCCGAACCAGTCCAGCCGACCGCCTTCTTCCAGCACGATCTGCAAGCCGCCCAGGCCGATCACCATGGCCGCGATACCCAGCCAATCACCTTTGCGTAACAGTTCGAGCTTCATCGGCTTGGCTTCGATCGACCAGGCGATGGCCAGCAGCAGCGCAATGCCGGGGAAAAGTTGCAGATAGAAGATCCAGCGCCACGAATAGGCATCGGTCAGCCAGCCGCCAATCGACGGCCCGGCGGCCTGCGCCACGCTGTTGGCCAGGCTGAACAGCGCCATGCCCATGGCCATCTTGCTGGCCGGCAGTTCGGTGATGATCAACTGGAACGACAGGGGAATCAGCACCGCGCCCGCAGCCCCCTGGATCACCCGGATTACGATCATCGCCTCCAGGTTGGGCGCCCAGGAACAGGCTACCGAGGCGATCAGGAATATGAGCGAACCGGTCCACATCACCCGGCGCAGCGAGAACACTTCCACGAGCCAGGCCGTCAGTGGAATCATCACGATTTCCGCCACCAGGTAGGCGGTGGAAATCCATGAGCCTTCCTCGAAGCTGGCACCCAGCGAGCCGCGGATTTCCGGCAGTGCGGCGCTGGTGACATGCACGTTCATACCCGCCATGAAGCAGCCGAACAGGCCGCCAAGCACCGCTACCCAGGCACGCAGCGAGACCGTTTGCTCAGTGCGCATCGGCAACCTCTGCGGGGCGTGTGTCGACTGTACTGACCACCGACATGCCGGGCAGTACCTGCGGGCCATCCAACGGTTTGTCGAGCAAAATGCGCACCGGGAAACGCTGGACGATCTTGGTGAAATTGCCGGTGGCATTGTCCGACGGCAGCAAGGCGAAGACATTGCCCGAGGCTGGCGAGAAACTGGCCACATGGCCATGCAGTGGCTGGCTGGCGAAGCTGTCGACATGTATTTCTACCGGTTGCCCAGGGCGCATGCGGGCCAGTTGGGTTTCCTTGTAGTTGGCCACTACATAGGCCTGCTGTAGGGGCACCACAGCCAGCAGCGGCTGGCCCGGCACCACGTACTGGCCGGTGCGTACGCGGCGTTGGCCGACCACGCCGGTGATCGGCGCGCGGATCACCGTGTCCTGTTCGTCTTGCTCGGAAAGCTGTTGGTGGGCCAGGGCGCGTGCCAGGGCCGCTGCCCGTTGTTGCAGCTCGGCCTCGGCCTGGGCTGACCGGGCCTTGGCCATGGCCAGTTGAGCGCGTTGCTGGCGCAGCGCGGCCTGGGCACCTTGCCGCGCGGCTTGTGCCTGGCTGGCATGGGCGCTGGCGGTTTCCAGGCGCTGCATGGTCGCTGCATCGTCACGCACCAGGCCACGGTAGCGTTGGACATCCAGTTCACTGCGGTGCTGTTCGGCGGTGGCGCTGCGCACGACAGCCTCGGCCTGCAGGATGGCTTGCTGTTGCTGGTCGATGCGCTCGGTCGCTACCTGTTGGCTGGCCTGGGCGGCGGCCAGTGCCGCCTGTGCCTCGGTCACGCCAGCCCGGGCCTGGTCGAGGCGGGCGCGGTAGTCGCGGTTTTGCAGGCGCACCAGCACATCACCGGCTTTTACCGGCTGGTCGTCAGCCACCTCGACCTTGGCTACGTAGCCCGCCACGCGTGGGCTCAGGGCCACCCAGTCGGCGCGGACGTAGGCATCGTCGGTGGTTTCCAGGTAGCGGCCGGTGCTTAACCAGTAGCAGGTGAAGGCCAGCAGGGTGATTGCGGCCAGGCTGCCGCTGGCGATGACTGCCAGGCGGCGACGGCTTCTAGCGCTCGGCCGCTGTTCAGTTTCGGCGGGTGAGGGTTTGTCTACGGCAACATTCATGGTTGGTTTCCATTCTCGAATTGGGCCTGCTGGCTGTCCGTTGTGGGAGCAACTGTCTTGCTCAATTTCTAAAAGCTGGCGCGTGTGGGAGCGGGCTTGCCCGCGAACACGGGCGAAGCCCGTGCCATCCACCGCGGTGTATTCTTCGCGGGTAAACCCGCTCCTACAGTGGGCGGTGCTCGCTGTTGGTCTTGCTTCTCGCTACCACCGCCCGCCCAGCGCGCGGAACAGGTTTACCTGCGCTTGCGCCAGGCGCCCTCGGGCTTCTGTGTGGCTGGCCCGCAGGCTGATCATTTCGCGCTCGCTGTCGAGCAGGGCCAGCCCGTCCACGGTGCCGGCACGGTAGTTACCCTGGGCCAGGGCAAAGCTGTGCTGGCTGTGCACCAGGGCTGCGTCCAGCGCCTGCAAGCGTTGTCGCTCGCCGTCGTAGCGGGCCAGTGCCTGGCGTACGTCTTTCAGCGCGCTCAGCGCCACGCCGTGGTAACGGGCGACCTGCGCCCGCTGCAATGCCTCGGCTTTGCTCACCCGTGCGCGGTTGGCCTGCAGGTTGGGAAATTCCCAGCGGATCAGCGGGCCAATGCCGAACATCACCGCGCGGCTGGCGCCGAGGTTGGCAAGGTGATGGTCCGAAGACGTCAACGAAGCGCCGAAGCTGACCTTTGGGTAAAGGTCAGCCCGCACGATGTCGGTCTCCAGGGTGGCCGCCTGCAGTTCCCGTTCGGCCTGGCGCACATCTGGCCGGCGTTCGAGCAAATGCCAGCCATCGCCAGCCGGCAGCGGCGCCGACAGCGTGGGGATGGCTACGCAGGTCCTGGCTTCGGCCACCGAGGCCTGGCCACTGAGCATGCTCAGTTCGTAAAGCGCCATCTGCCGCCGGGCTGAGAGCATCGGCAGTTGCGCACGCACCTGCTCCCGCAAGCCCAACAGGCGCTCGCTGTCGAGGGCAGTGGCCACACCGGCCTGGCGCTGACGCTGGCTGAGTTGCACGCTGTGGTCGAGGGTTTGCAAGGCCTGCTTCGCTGCCTCCAGGCGGGCCGCGTAGGTGCACTGGTCGATGTAGGCGCGGGTGGTCTGGGCGACTACCTGCAGGCGTACCAGGTCTAGTGCCGCAGCGCTGGCTTCGGCTTGCACCCGGGCACGTTGGATGGCGGCGCGTACCTGGCCCCAGATATCCACCTGATAGGCCAGCTCGATGCCCGGGTTGAATTGCCATTGTGACGGCGCGTTGCTGTCGGTCGCCTCGGCCAGCGTCTGGTCATTGGCGGTTCTTCCATAGGTAGCGGCAACGCCCATCGCGGTAGACGGCCAGCGCCTGGCGTCGAACTCGCCGATGCCGGCCAGCATGGCCTGCACGTTGGCCTCGGCCTGTGCCAGGCCTTGGTTGTGCGCCAGGGCTTGCTGTACCCAGCGGTTGAGTTGGGGGTCTTGATACAGTGCCCACCAGCGTTCGGGCAGGGGCTGTTTGCTGACGCTGGCCGGCATGTTCGCCAGCGGGTCTGCCTGCAGCGCTGGAGGTGGTTCGGCTGGCGTGGGTTGGTGGCCGCACGCCGCGAGTGCAGCGAGCATGCCGAGGGCTGTGGCAAGCCGGGCAGGGCCTGGAAATGAGTGCAGTAAGGGCATCACGATTGTCGCTCAAAGGTCGTGATGCGAGGTTAACGAGGGTTGCATGGGCGTCGCTGTCGCAAGCGGGACAACCCTGCGCGCAAGCGGGACAACCTGAGGCTCAGTGCTCGCGCGCGGTACCGTTTTGCCAATCACTCGGTGCATGGCCGAGGATGCGCTTGAACATGGCAGTAAATGCGCTGGCGCTCTGGTAGCCGTGCTCCAGCGCAACGTTCAGGATCGGCTTGCCATCGGCCAGGCACTGCTGGCTGAGCATCACCCGGGCACGGGCGCGCCATTGGCCATACGACATGCCCACCTCGCGCTGGAACAGCCTGGCCACACTGCGGGCACTCATGTTCAGTTGTGCGCCGCATTGCTCCAGGGTCAGGTCCTGGGCCGGGTCCTGCAGGAAGCGCTCGCACCAGGCACGCAGGCGTGCGTGCTGCGGCGTCGGGACGAAGGCATCGATGCGCCGGGCGGCGGCGAGTTCGAACAAGATCAGCGCACGAGCATGCGCGCCGTCGCGCAGGTTCAGCACCCGTGACGCCGCCAGGATCAGTTCGCGCAGCAGGCCGGACACGACGATGACCTGGCAGCGTTCGATGTGGGCATCGAGCAGCAAGGTGCGCAGGTAGACCACGCCCTCCATGCGGATGGCATGGCTGACCCCCGCAGGCATCCACAAGGCATGCCCGCCGGGGATCACCCAGCTGCCGCCCTCGCTGCTGACCCGCATCACGCCGCTGGCGGCGTAAATCAGCTGGTCTTCGCCGTGGCAGTGGCTGGCCACTTCATCGCCGTGTCCGTAGTCCATTTCCAGTGCTTGCATGCAGGTTATCCTCGTTATTGGATCCAATTATATCGAGGCGAACCTGTGCCGGGTTGCGAAGTGTGGGCGGCGAGTGAATTGCCATGGTTACAAATCGCAATAAGGCGATTGTTTATGGCTAATTATTGCTGTGAAGTTAGAGGCCTCAGCTTGAAAGTGGTGAATGTTGTTAAATCCAGACATCGCTCTGTGCTGTGCGCTCCCCCCCTTCATGACCGGTATTCAGAATGCCCCGAGGTTCGATCATCATCAGTTTCGTTTCGCCTTGCGCGGCGGTCCGGTGCTCGACGCCGCGTGGCACCACATAGAGTTCCCCAGGGTTCACATGCACGCAGCCATCCGGCAGGTCGATACGCAGCGTGCCTTCCAGCACCAGGAATGCTTCGTCGGTCTCCGGGTGGGCGTGCCAGATGAATTCGCCTTCGATGCGCACGACCTTGAACTGGTAATCGTTCATCTCGGCAACGACCCTGGGGCTCCATTGCTGTTCGATAAGCGCTGCCTTGTGGACCAGGTTCACTGGCAGGGAGGGGTGTGGGTGACGGGACTCAGGCATGACAGTTCCTCGGAAAGTGGAGTGGTCAGCCTATCGCGCCGGGCGAGTCCGGTTCTTGTACGATCCTGCACGCCTGCTCCCACGGGATACGCGGGCGACTGCGGTTTCTCAGCGTGACGCTCGCAAACGCTCCAGCCAGCGTAAGGGCGGTACGCCGTAGCAACGGGTGAAGTGCCGGGTCATGTGGCTCTGGTCATGAAAGCCTGCGGCAAGGGCTGCCTCGACCAAGGTGAAGCCGTCCAGGATCATTCGGCGAAAGCTGTCGAGGCGGCGCAGGGTGACAAAGCGATAGGGGCTGGTGCCGTACAGCGTGCGAAAGTCACGCGACAGGCTCCAGCGTTCGCGGCCGCTGGCCTGTTCCAGCATGTCCAGTGTTATGCCCACATGCAGGTGTTCCATGATGAAGGCCCGGGCGCGTTCGGCTGCCTGGTAATCCAGGCGCTTGCGCCCGCGCGGCTTGCCGCCGACGGCCCGCAAGGCGATCGCCAGGTCATACAGGGCGTCCTGTTCTTCCAATGGCTCCAGCGCGTGGTCCACTGCCTGCACGAACGCTTCGCTGGCGTGGTACAGGCGAGGGTCGCTGGACAGCCCGCCAGCGATGAAGGGCAAAGGCTGACCACCCAGCACGTTCTGGATCAGTGCCGGGTCGACGTAGGCCATGCGGTAGCGAAAGCCTGCGTCGGTGCCGGCCATGCCGTCATGCAGTTCGTCCGGGTGCAACACCAGCGTGTTGCCCGGTATGCCGTGGCGCAGCGAACCCTTGTAGTGGAAGCTTTGCACGCCGGCCAGCGTGCGGCCGATCGAATAGGTATCGTGGCGATGCGGGTCGTAGCCGTGGCTACCGAACCAGGCTTCGATACGCTCGATACCGCCCGGTTGGGCACTACGGATGACCCAGTCGGACGGCGGTAGGGGCTTCGCTTTACGGGCCATCGCGGTGAGTGCCTCCTGCTCACGCCCGGGTGGGCAAGCTCATGTGCAGCAAAGGGAACGGGCGACCTTCGCCATCCAGCGGTGAACGGCCGGTCTGGACGAAGCCATAGCGCTGGTAGAACGCTGTTGCCTGTGGGTTCTGCTCGTTGACATCGACACTCATCGCACTGCGTGACTGGCGGCCGAAATCCAGCAGTGCACGGCCAATGCCCTGGCGGTGGTGCGCTGGGTCGACGAAGAGCATTTCCACATGGTTTTCATTGAAGCCGATAAAGCCCAGTGGCTGGTCATCGGTGTCTACCGCAACCCACAGCTCGACGGCCGGGAAGTACACGTCGCGCAGCTGTGGCAACAGTGCGTCGATGTCGGAGGGTTGCAGGAAGTGGTGCGTCGCGCGAACAGCACGCAGCCAGATGTCGAGCAGCTGCGGGTAGTCTGCAGCGATGCCTTGGCGAATGATCATGGTGTCATCCTGAGTGTATTGATGTCGGATGGGCGCGCCAGTGAGCGGCGGCCATGCAAGTGTCGGCATCATGAATGACCGCTTCGCGAGTCAACGCCTGGGCGGTGCACGGCAGGGGAGGCCGGAAGGGAAGAGCGCGGAAGATTACCCCGGTCGCGCAGTAGGGGGCAATGGCGATCGCATAGGTGCAGTGCAGGTTTCGACTCGGCTAGGATGCATGTCGATGCCGGAATTGAACCCGAACAACAAGCACGGCCCGGGAGCACCCATGAACCGCAACGAACTGCGCAAAGCCGATATCAACCTGATGGTGGTGTTCGAAGCGCTGATGCAGGAACGCAACCTCACCCGTGCCGCGGAGAAGCTGTTCGTCGCCCAGCCCACGGTCAGCGCCGCGCTGGCCAGGTTGCGTGCGATGTTCAACGACCCGTTGCTGGTTCGAGTGGGCAACCGCATGGAGCCCTCGGCCAGGGCCGAAGAGGTGATCAAGTACCTCACGCCAGCCTTGGATGCGATGTCTGTCGCCCTCAGCATGACCCATGATTTCGACCCGCTGACCAGCAAGATGACCTTCCGCATCGGCTTGTCCGATGATGTCGAGTCGGGCCTGCTGCCGCCGCTGTTGCGGGCGCTGCGGGTGGAGGCGCCGAACGTGGTGGTGGTCGTGCAGCATGTGGACTATTGGCGCATTCCGGACCTGCTGGCGGCGGGCGATGTGACGGTGGGTATCAGCCAGACCAAGGGCCTGCCCGCCAATGCCAAACGCAAGGTGCTACGCACCCTGCAAGCCAGGGTAGTGCGGGCCGACAAGTCCAGCACGCCGCTTTCACTGGATGAGTTTTGCCAACGCCCGCATGTCCAGGTTTCGCCAACCGCCAACACCCAGGGTGTGGTCGATGACTGGTTGAAAGACATCGGCCGTGAACGCAAGGTGGTGTTGTCGGTGCCGCAGTTCAGTTCGCTGCCGGCGATTCTGGCCGGTACCGACCTGCTGGCCTGTTGCCCGGACTATGCCGCACAGGGTATGGAACGCTGGGGCAACCTGCAGGCCGAGACGCTGCCGTTCGAGACTGCTGCACTGGAGCTGGCCATGGTCTGGTTGAGCACCACCGACAGCGACCCGGCCGAGCGTTGGCTGCGTAGTCGCCTGGAGCACTACATGGGCGGACTACGGGAAGCGGTCATGGGATGATGGCTTTGCATCGTGCTGCAACTGGCTGCCGATGAAGTGAAGGTGTCGCAAATGTACCCGCGCGCCGGGTGCAGTTTGATCAGTCACTTTCGTTGGCCTGTTGAGGTGCAGAGCGCTTGCGTGGTTTTTTCGCCGGCCGCTTGCCGGGCTTGAGCTGCCAGCGGTCGGCGTTGGCAAGCAGGCGTGCCTGGATTGCGGGTGGGTAGTCGTTCAGGGTTGTCACGGGGGGGACCGGCTTGCCGGGCATGCCGGCCTCGCGGATGACCTTCGGCCAGCGCGGTCGCCAGCACAGCAGCAGGCTGAGCCAGTGGCCGGTGCCGATGATGACGAAAGCGGGCCAGACAAACAGCAGCGCAACTTTGAACAGCCAGCTGCTTTTGCGGAAGAAACGCCCAAGGCCTTCGAACTGGGCGCTGAATGCCTGGAGGGGTGAGGGTAGCTGGGTGCTCAGGCGGGGGCGGGGGACGGCGTGTGGGCCTTCTTCCATGTAACGGCGGATGAATTCCCACTCATCACGCAGTTCGCTGCCGCCTTGGCCTTGTTTGCC
>NZ_JBYSYE010000027.1:0-74743 GCF_058782925.1 Pseudomonas sp. FW305-E2
GCCTACGGCGCCAACGGCCACCGCGTGGAAAGCGCCGAAGGCCTGCTGCCGCTGCTGGAGCACTGCATCAAGACCCCAGGTGTGCACGTGATCGACTGCCCGGTCGATTACAGCGAGAACGACCGCATTCTCAACAGCGAGCTGCGTGAGCGCGCGCTGGCGGTGTAAGCCCTGACAGGCCGGCGCCGTCTTTTGGCCGGCGCGGCCTGGTGCTGCAAAGAGGCCCGTATAGCCGACGGTAATGTGTCGGCTTTACGGGCCTTTTCGCAATACAAGGCTGCTTCTGTATCCCATTCACCCCAGCTCAAGCAGACCTTGCAGGCTGGCCAGAATGGCATTGGCGTCATAAGGCTTGCGGGTGATGGGCACATGCTGCAAGTGCTCGGGAATGCTGAGGCCGTCGCCATAGCCGGTGGCAAAGAGGAACGGGACCTGCCGGCGAACCAGTTCATCTGCTACGGAAATGGATGTTCCGGTGCCCAGATTGACATCCAGTATTGCCGCGTCCGGTTTGTGGCTACCAAGCAGTTGCATGGCTTGGTCCTCGGAGCTGGCGGTGATCACGTCCTCGATTTGCGCATCGTTGAGAATTTGCTCCAGGCCTACTGCAATCACCAGTTGATCCTCGAGTATCAGCACACACAAGCCCGAGCGCGCTGCAAGCGCACCGTTTGCACGGGCCAGAGGCGTGGCCGGGAGAGCGGTTTCTGCCGCTTCGGCTACGGAAAGGTGCTTGGCCGGTATTCTGAAAAAGCCTTGCAGGCCTTCGGGGTGATATTCCACTGCGCTGGTGCCACCCAGGTCGAATGGGATGCTGCGGTCGATCAGCACCGTGCCGAAGCCGCTGCGGCTGGGCGGGCGTACCGTTGGCCCACCCATTTCCCGCCAACTGATGGCACAGGCGTTACTGGCGTCGATTGCCCAGCTCACCGAAAGCTTGCCGCCAGCCCGCGATAGCGCACCATACTTGGCCGCGTTGGTGGCCAGTTCATGCAGCACCAGCGCCATGACCGAGTACGCGCGCGCATCGAGGATGACGTTCGGGCCCTGCAACTCGATCACGTCGGCAGCCGTGCGATAGGGAGAAAGCTCGGCCTCCAGCAGCTTCGCCAGGCGCCCGCCACCGTCACCGCGCACCACCTGGTCATGGGCCAACGACAAGGCCTGGATACGCCCTTTGAGCGTTGCCACATAGTCCTGCAGGGTCTGGCTCTCCGGGGTCGGATGGGCAACCAGTGCACCAATCAGCGACAGGATGTTCTTGACCCTGTGGTTGAGCTCTTCGTTGAGCATGCGCTGGCGCACGTCGGCTTTGGCGCGTTCACTGGCGAGCAGTTCGCTGTTGTGCAGTACCACTTCGACGATAGCGGTACGGATGGCATCGCCAAACTGGCGGTCCTGCTCGGTCCAGGGTAGCGACTGCTGGTGAACGGTTTCTTTCCAGATGGCGAAGCTCTTGCGGGGCGTCAGGCGGTCGCCCAACGCGCCGCTGTCATAGGTCTTGTTCGGGTCCCCGGCCCAATCGAGTGTCTCGACCACCTCCTTGCGGAAGAAGATCAAGTAATCCCTTGGGTGTTGCGACATCGGGACGATCAGCACACCCGACACATCATTAAAATACGCCTGGGCCGACGGGAGCACTGACGACAGGCGATTGGACGCCCAGATTCGGCCTTCGCTGACCATGTCTGCCAGGCGCAGCAGATCAGGCACGGCCGTTTGGGGCGGCGCCAGCCCTGCGCACGACCAGCGGCCTAGCAGCGACATGCCGATGCCGTCGCAGGGAATCAGCGACATCAACCGGGGCAGGCGTGCGTGGAAGAACCCATCAATGTCCGCCGCCTGGTTGGCGTCGCGCAGCAGGCTGTCCAGGGCTTTGTGGATGCGCACGGCGGCTTCGAGTTTTTGCCGGCTACGCAGGGTCTCGATATGCAGGGAGAAGAACTCACCGAACATCTCGGCGGCCACACGTTGCCCCATGGCCAGCGTGCGCGGTGCGTAGTGATGGCAGGCAATCATTCCCCACAGCTCTCCATTGACGATGACGGAAATCGACATCGAGGCGCCCACGCCCATGTTGCACAGGTATTCGCAATGGATCGGCGAGACGCTGCGCAGGTGCGCGTAGGACAGGTCGAGCGGTTCGCCCGAGGGGTCGAGCACCGGGTTGATGGCGACCGTATTGAACTGGGCGTCGGAGATTACCCGGATCGGGTTGCGCAGGTAGAGCGCGCGGGCCTGCTGGGGGATATCGGAGGCGGGGAAGTATTGGCCCATGAAGCTTTCGAGGTCGCTACGCTTGGACTCGGCAACCACCTTGCCGGCACCGTCGGCTCCCAGCTGGTAGATCATCACCCGGTCGTAACCGAGCACCGCCCTGACAAAGCGGGCGGCGTCGCGGAACAGCTTGTGGGTCTGGTCGATTTCGCGCAGTTGGGCAATCAGCGTGCGGGCCAGCTCGATCGGTTCGGCGATGCTCGCCCCGGCGGGCTCGAATTCGAGGATTGCCGTGCCTTTGTACAAGTGGGCGGCGATGTCGACGGCCGCGCCGTTGGGCAACGTCACGCCGAAACTGAGCGCGGGCCGCGAGGCATCCCGGGTACGGGCAAGTGCGTTGCGAAGCGTATGCGTGACCTCGTCACCCAGCACCGCGTGCAGTTTCTGACCATTGATATCGTTTGCTACACCCAGCATCTGTGGGGCGTTGACCGAATGGCGCAGCACCACGGTCGCCGAGGCATCACAGGCCAGCAGGCAGCCATGGGGCTGGATGCTCCCGGGAATCTGGATGGGCTCCCGGTCGCAGTTGGTCAGGTTAACGTGGGGGTTGTAGGTCATTGGCCCGTGCCTGTGGGTAAGGGGAGGCGGGCTGCAGGTCCGCCATCGTCCGTCAGCCTAGCAGGCATTGCACGCCTTGGGGATGGCGGGTCGGGCAATGCCGGTCCATTCCCAAGGCAATGCTTTGATCACAGCATGGAGTACGGATGTACTCCCGTCGAGAATCGCTTGAACGCAGCTACGATCAATGGTCTTATCCCGCGCTTGAGCCAACTGGTATTGCAAGATGAACCGCCCGCTGTTTATTTCCATCGATGGGCCCAAGGGTACCGGCAAGACCACGCTGCTGGAGGCTGTCACTCAAGCGTTACGGCTGGACGGGAACAAGGTGATCCGCCTTTGCGAAAGAAAGAATGATCCTCACCGGGGCGAGACCATGGCCCTGGTCAACCAGCTTTCCAGAAGCCCTTGCCAGGACCTTGAGTTCAAGGTTTGCGAACGCTTCGCTGAAAGCCGAGCCTGGATTTCCCGACATGTACTGCCCAGGCAGCCCGCTGACAGCATCATCCTGATTGACCGCTGGTACCCCTCTGACGCTGCGTTTCGCCGCACAGTGCCGTTTGACAAGATCCTGCGCCTGAACCTCGAACGAAACGTGCAAGTGCCCGATTTGCATGTCGGGGTTGTCACAACGCCTGAAACCTCGTGGGCGAGGGCCGCGGCGCGCACGCGTGGGCTGGGCAGTACGGTGATCCATAACCTGGATGAACAGGTTGCCTGTACCGAGGCGTTCGAGCGTGCGGTTGCGGAGCAAGGCTGGGTGCTGTGCCGTAATGAAGGGACCGTCGACGAGGCAACGCGGCAGGTCGTTCGCGAGATTCAGGGCGTGCTTCGACACCTGTGAGGCTTGGGTGAGTATGGCCTGTCTACTGCCTCTGCAGGTATCAGGCGCCCTGGCGGTCGATATCACGGCGCAGGACTACCGACGTGGTAATGTCATCCACTGATTCGTGACGTGCCACGTTGTCGCGTACCTGGTTGAGGTCGTCGATCGTTCGGGTCTCCACTTCAACCACCAGGTCGAGCTGACCGCTCACCGACGACACCCGCCGTACGCGCGCGTCCGTTGCCAACTGGTCGAGCAGCCCCATGGCAGGCGTGCGCTGCAACGTCACCAGCAAGATCGCGCGTATCACGTTGGCGTCTATTTCGCCGATGTCAGCGCGATAACCGCGAATGACTCCGCTGCGTTCAAGGTTGGCGACACGCTCGGTGGTGGCACTTCGGGAAAGGCCTATGCGGCCGGCTAACGCCTTGAGCGCAATACGCGCGTCCTTCGAAAGTACCTCAAGAATCTCACGATCTTTAGCGTCCAGGTCACGCATTGCAGCCCCTTGATAAGCTTGCCGTCATTATGCCGGTCGGGACCGGCATAATGCCTGTTGCGCCCGACCGTATGCAGGGTGTCCGTTTCGGCGGCGCATGACAAGCTATTGAAAAACAATCAGCGCGCTCGGAACCTGATGATATGACAGACCTTTCCCACCCGGCACCTCGGTTTTCGGCAAGCGATGCAGAGGGCCTTGCAAAAGATTTCTTCAATGTCACCGGCACTGCAACGCCCCTGGATGGGGAGCGTGATCGCAATTATCGCCTGGAGACTGGCGTAGATGCAGGCTGGATACTGAAAATCGTCAATGCCAGCGAGCCCAGGGTAGAAAGCGAGTTTCAAACCGCGCTACTCGACCACCTGGCCGTGCATGGCGCGCATTTGGGCGTACCACACCTGCGGGCCAGCGTGACGGGCGACTACCTGCCGTCTGTGGCCAGCAGCACCGGTGAACAGCACGCTGTGCGCCTGGTCAGCTGGCTGGCCGGCACGCCACTTGCCAAGGCCAGACGCTCCCTGGCGCTGATGAGAAACTTCGGCCAGGCACTCGGTGAACTTGACCGTGCGCTGCAGGGCTTCATGCACCCGGGCGCAGTCCGCGACCTGGACTGGGACTTACGCCATGCTGCGCGCTCCCGTTCGCGGCTGCACTGCATCAAGGACCCTGATCGCCGGGCCGTTGCCGAGCGCTTCATCACCCGGTTCGAGCAGACGGTACAGCCTGAACTGGCTTCCCTTCGGGCCCAGGTGATCCACAACGATGCCAACGACTGGAACATCCTGGTCGATGCCGAAACGCCCCGTAACGTGACTGGCTTCATCGATTTTGGCGATGCCGTGCACACCGTTCTGATTGCCGAGGTCGCAATCGCCAGCGCCTACGCCATTCTCGACATGGACGACCCGATCGGCGCTGCTGCTGCGCTGGTGGCCGGCTTCCATGAGAAGTACCCGTTGCAAGCGCAAGAGCTTGATGTGTTGTTCAACCTGATTGCCATGCGCTTGGTCATCAGCGTCACGTTCTCCGCTTCCCGGCAGGACCAGACCGACGACAACCCTTACCTGGCGATCAGTGAAGCGCCTGCCTGGCGTCTACTGGAACAGCTCGATTCGATGAACCCACGGTTGGCCACCGGCATTCTGCGCAAGGCCTGTGGTTTCGATGCCATCGAAGGTGCGGGGGAAGTCCGCCGCTGGATTGCTGACAACCACAAGTCGTTTGCCGATCTGGTGCGCCCGTCAGCCGCCATTCTGGACAAGGTCATCGCGCCGTTTGGCGATGCCAGCCATGAGATGACCATTGCCTCGGCCCAGCAGCGCCCTGCAGATGCGACGCGGTGGTGGAATGAATGCTCTGCCGCGCACAAGGCCCCGCTGGGCATCGGGCCATGGGGCGAGGTACGTGCCGTCTATACCGACAGCGCCTTTGAGTCTCGCTTCATCAAGGGGCAGCACCGGACCCTGCATGTGGGGGTAGATTTGCTGATGCCAGCGGGTACGCCGCTGTACGCACCGATTGCCGGCACCGTCAGAAGCGTCGAGGTCGAGCCAGGCCCGCTGGGTTATGGCGGCCTGGTGATGCTCGAGCATACCCCGCCCGGTTGCCCGCCATTTCTGACACTGTGGGGGCACATGGCCCACGAGGCGCTCAGCCGTTTGAAGGCCGGTGACAAGCTCGAAGCGGGCGACCTCGTCGGTTACATGGGCAGCGATCACGAGAACGGCGGCTGGATTCCCCACCTGCATCTGCAGGTGGTCACCGATACTCAGTTGCGCGCGTGCGAGGTCATTGGCGTGGGTGAGCCCGCGTACCGCGAAGCGTGGGCCGACCTGTTCCCCGATGCCTCGGCCCTGGCCGGTATCCCGCCAGAGACCTACAGCCAGCAGGGGATGACCAAGGCCCAGATCATTGCCAGGCGCAAGGAACTGCTGCTACCCAACCTGTCCATTTCGTACACCGACCCGATCAAGTTCGTGCGCGGTGATGGCGTATGGCTGATCGACAACTTCGGGCGGGCCTACCTGGACTGTTTCAACAACGTGTGCCACCTGGGCCATAGTCATCCCGACGTGGTCGAAGCCCTGACCCGCCAGGCTGCGCTGCTCAACACCAATACCCGCTACCTGCACGACAACATCGTCGAATACGCCGAACGCCTGACCGGCACTTTGCCCAAGGGCCTTTGCGTAGCGTCCTTTGGCTGCTCGGGGAGTGAGGCCAACAGCCTGATGCTGCGTATGGCGCGCAACTACACAGGCAGTGATCAGGCGATCGTGCTGGACTGGGCCTACCACGGCACCACTCAGGAACTGATCGATCTGAGCCCTTACAAGTACAAGCGCAAGGCGGGCAAGGGCAGGGCGGCGCATGTTTACGAGGCCGTGGTCCCGGACAGCTACTACGCGCCTGCGCACTGGCCCGTGGAAGCGCACGGCAAGCGCTTTGCCGAGTCGGTGGCAGAGCAGTTGGATGCCATGCGCAAGGCAGGCAAGCGCCCCGGGTTTTTCATTGCCGAATCGATCCCCAGCGTGGCGGGGCAGGTGTTTTTGCCCGAACACTACCTTGAGGAGGTGTACGCCATGGTGCGCGCCGAAGGTGGTCTGTGCCTGGCCGATGAGGTTCAGGTCGGGTTTGGCCGGGTCGGCAGCCACTGGTGGGCATTCGAGACCCAGGGCGTGGTCCCGGATGCCGTCAGCATGGGCAAACCCATTGGTAACGGCCACCCGATGTCGGCGGTAGTGACCACGCGCGAGGTTGCCGATGCTTTCAACAACGGCATGGAGTATTTCAATACCTTCGCCGGTAACCCAGTGTCATGCGCGGTAGGCCTGGCGGTGCTCGATGCAATCGAGCGCGACCAGTTGAAAGAAAACGCCTTGAATGTCGGCCATTACCTGCTCGAGGGTTTGCGCAAGCTTCAGCAGCAATTCGACGTGATTGGTGATGTGCGCGGGTTGGGCCTGTTCCTCGGCATCGTGCTGGTCACTGACCGCAAGTCAAAGGCGCCAGCCACGGCCCTGGCCAGAAAAGTGGCTGATGGTGCCCGGGAGCGCGGCGTGTTGATCGGCACCGAAGGCCCGCATGACAACGTGCTGAAAATGCGCCCTTCGATGATTTTCAGCCGGACCAATGCGGACTTCCTTCTCGAGGTGCTGAAAGACAGCTTCATCGCCGCGCTGAAATAGCGTTTCAGCGCGGGCAGGGCGTGCGCATGTGCACGCCCTGCGGCGCACCTATCTGGCGAGCCGGGCAGGTTGCCAGCATCAAGCGCCCCTGATGCTCAGGCCTTCGCGAGCCTGGCCATGCAGGCCGGTGGCCTCTGGCAATGCCGTGACCTTGATCGCGCGCACCGGCACGGCGAACTTGGCGCCGATTTGCGAGAACCGCTCCAGCAGCCTGAAGTTGATCGCTTGCTGAATGTCCATGTAAAGGTTGTAGCCTGGGTCCCGGACAATGTAGACACACTCGAACTCCAGCGCCTCTTTGCCGAAGCCGCGCAGGTGAGCGCGATCGAAACGCGCCTGCTCCTGGGCCTTGATGGCGTCTTCTACGATGGCTGGCGCTTTCTTCACGGCCTCGGTGGGCGTGTCGTAGGAAAGCCCGAACTCGAACACGATGCGACGCTCTTGCAGGCGCTTGTAATTCTGGATGGTGCTGCTGATCATGCTGGCGTTGGCCATGACGATCTGTTCGCCGCCGAGGCTGCGGATGCGTGTGGTTTTGAGGCCAACGTGCTCAACGGTGCCCGCCAGGGGCCCGATGACGATGAAGTCACCGATCTCGAACGGCTTGTCCACGGCGATCGACAACGAAGCGAACAGGTCGCCAAGGATATTCTGCACAGCCAGCGCCACCGCGATGCCACCCACGCCAAGGCTGGCGACGAAGGCGGTGATGTTCACCCCCAGGTTCGACAGCATCGCCAGCACTACGACTGACCACAACAGGACCCGCGCGCCCCAGGCCGAAAGGGTTGCCAGTGCGCTGCCCTGGTTCAGGCCGTCGGTACGGTGGCGGGCGAAGTAGCGGCTCAGGCCCAGGCCGATGGCGCGGTTGGCCCACAGGCCAATCTGCAAGGCAGCGACCACGAACCACAGGCTGCTGACTCTGCTCAGCCAGCGCTCGGGCAAGTCGAGCATGCTCAGGCCCACCAGCAAAGAGGCCAGCAACAACAGAACGTTGCTGGTGCCGGAAAGCACCTTGGCCATTATCTGGCTCAATGGGCCTTCGTGTTCTGACCAGCGCCGTACCCGGCGCATCAGGAAACTGATGGCGGCACGGGCGACCAGGAAGACTAAGGTGGCGACTGTCAGCGCCACCAACAGATTGAGAATGGAGATGCCGAATACGGTGGTTTCGGTGAAAAACGCGATGATGCGGTCGTTCATGAGTACCTCGCCTCTGGGTTGATTTGCCAAGGTGCTTTCTTGGGACGTCAAAGAGGCGCAACAGGTCGATCGGATTTCACCACGCTGGGTTGACTGAGTCAGTCCCGGTAGATTTTCTTCAATAACCGCAACAGTTCAGTCCTTTCGTCATCCGAGAGGTTGGATGTCGCCTGGTGATCGCTGTCGGCGGCGATGTGCTTCAACTCCTTCAACAGGGCCTCGCCCGATTTGCTCAGGAAAATCCCATACGAGCGCTTGTCCGGTTTGCACCGCACGCGCACGGCCAGCGCGCGCTCTTCCAGTTTGTTCAGCATTGGCACGACTTGCGGGGGTTCGATTGCCAACGCACGTGCCAGGTCGGCCTGCATCAGCCCTGGGTTCTGGTCGATGATCGCCAGGGCGGAAAATTGGGCCGGGCGCAGGTCATGGGCCGAGAGCCGGGCAATAAGGTTCTGAAACAGCTTCAATTGCGCGCGTCGCAAGGCGTAGCCGATCAAGTCTTCAAGCACCCCTTCTCCCACAGGAGCAGCCACGCAAGCGTCGTCGGTACTACGGGCAGACCTAGCCATCAGGGTTCATGCTCCTCGATCATGGGTAATAAAGTTACCTATTTTGCCTGTCCTTATGCGATTCGGCTAGTGAGGTTCCGCAAAAAGGCAGCGCGCCTAACCATGGAACAAAGATAAATTTGTTAATGGTTAATTGACATAACTAATTTGACCCGTTAGCGTGGCCCCATCACCTCGAACAACAAGAGTGCAGAACCATGAGCAAATACGAAGGCCGCTGGACCACCGTGAAGGTCGAACTGGAAGCGGGCATCGCCTGGGTGACCCTCAATCGCCCGGAAAAACGCAATGCCATGAGCCCCACCCTGAACCGGGAAATGGTCGACGTGCTGGAAACCCTCGAGCAGGACGCTGACGCTGGCGTGCTGGTATTGACCGGTGCCGGCGAGTCCTGGACCGCCGGCATGGACCTGAAGGAGTACTTCCGCGAGGTGGACGCCGGCCCGGAAATCCTCCAGGAAAAGATTCGTCGCGAAGCCTCGCAATGGCAATGGAAGTTGCTGCGTCTGTATGCCAAACCGACCATCGCCATGGTCAACGGCTGGTGCTTCGGCGGCGGCTTCAGCCCACTGGTGGCATGCGACCTGGCGATCTGCGCCAACGAAGCGACCTTCGGCCTGTCGGAAATCAACTGGGGCATCCCGCCTGGCAATCTGGTCAGCAAGGCCATGGCCGATACCGTTGGCCATCGTCAGTCGCTGTACTACATCATGACCGGCAAGACCTTCGATGGTCGCAAGGCTGCCGAGATGGGCCTGGTGAACGACAGTGTGCCGCTGGCCGAGCTGCGTGAAACCACCCGCGAGTTGGCGCTGAACCTGCTGGAAAAGAACCCGGTGGTGCTGCGCGCCGCGAAGAATGGCTTCAAGCGCTGCCGCGAGCTGACCTGGGAACAGAACGAGGACTACCTCTACGCCAAGCTCGACCAGTCGCGCCTGCTGGACACTACCGGCGGCCGCGAGCAGGGCATGAAGCAGTTCCTCGACGACAAGAGCATCAAGCCGGGCCTGCAGGCCTACAAGCGCTGAGTCGCACCGCGGGCGGCGGTGTGCCGCGCCAAAGCCCGCGGGTATTTCTCTATAACGACAACAAGAGGAATGAGCATGTTGCAGGTGCCTTTGCTGATTGGCGGGCAGTCGCGCCCCGCCAGCGATGGACGAACCTTCGAGCGCTGTAACCCGGTGACTGGCGAGGTGGTGTCGCAGGCTGCCGCCGCCACACTGGCCGATGCCGATGCCGCGGTGGCTGCTGCCAGCGCGGCGTTTCCGGCCTGGGCCGCCCTGGCACCGGGCGAGCGGCGTAGCCGCTTGCTGGCAGGCGCTGATCTGTTGCAGGCGAGGGCCGCCGAGTTCATCGCCGCCGCCGGTGAAACCGGGGCCATGGCCAACTGGTATGGCTTCAACGTGAAGTTGGCCGCCAACATGCTGCGCGAGGCTGCAGCCATGACCACGCAGATCACCGGTGAAGTGATCCCCTCGGACGTCCCTGGCAGCTTCGCAATGGCCCTGCGCGCGCCCTGCGGCGTGGTGTTGGGCATCGCGCCGTGGAACGCCCCGGTGATACTGGCCACGCGTGCCATTGCCATGCCGCTGGCCTGCGGCAACACCGTGGTGCTCAAGGCCTCGGAGCTGAGCCCGGCGGTCCATCGGCTGATCGGCCAGGTGCTGCACGATGCAGGCATCGGCGACGGCGTTGTCAATGTCATCAGCAATGCGCCGCAGGATGCCCCGGCCATCGTCGAGCGGCTGATCGCCAACCCTGCGGTACGCCGGGTCAACTTCACCGGTTCGACGCACGTCGGGCGCATCGTCGGCGAACTGGCGGCCCGCCACCTCAAGCCAGCCCTGCTCGAACTGGGCGGCAAGGCGCCTTTGCTGGTGCTCGACGATGCCGACCTGGACGCCACGGTCGAAGCGGCGGCCTTCGGTGCCTACTTCAACCAGGGGCAGATCTGCATGTCCACCGAGCGCCTTGTGGTGGACAGCCGTATTGCCGACGCCTTCGTCGACAAGCTGGCGGTGAAGATCGCCGGGCTGCGTGCAGGTGATCCGCAAGCCAGCACCTCGGTGCTCGGCTCGCTGGTCAGCGCAGCGGCCGGCGAGCGCATCAAGGCACTGATCGACGATGCCGTGGCCAAGGGCGCGCGCCTGGTCAGCGGCGGCCAGCTGGAAGGCAGCATCCTGCAACCGACCTTGCTCGACAACGTCGATGCCAGCATGCGCCTGTACCGCGAGGAGTCCTTCGGCCCGGTGGCGGTGGTACTGCGCGCCGAAGGCGACGAAGCCTTGCTGCAGCTGGCCAACGACTCGGAGTTCGGTCTGTCATCGGCCATTTTCAGCCGCGACACCAGCCGCGCCCTGGCCTTGGCTCAACGGGTGGAGTCGGGTATCTGCCATATCAACGGCCCGACCGTTCACGATGAAGCGCAGATGCCGTTTGGCGGGGTCAAGTCCAGCGGCTATGGCAGCTTCGGCAGCCGCACGGCCATCGATCAGTTCACCCAGTTGCGCTGGGTCACCCTCCAGCACGGCCCGCGTCACTATCCCATCTAGCCGCGGCAGGCCCAGGCCACTGGCAAGATGACCGCCGCCCGTCATTTCGGGCGGCGGCAGGATGTACAACAAGAACAAGGAGCAACCTGCGTGAATAACGAAGCCCGCTCAGGGTCGACCGACCCTGGCCAACGTCCGCGCTACCGCCAGGTGGCCATCGGGCATCCCCAGGTGCAGGTCAGTCACGTCGACGATGTGCTGCGCATGCAACCTGTCGAGCCACTGGCGCCGCTGCCGGCGCGCCTGCTCGAGCGCCTGGTGCATTGGGCCCAGGTGCGCCCGGACACCACTTTCATCGCGGCACGCCAGGCAGACGGTGCCTGGCGTTCGATCAGCTACGTGCAGATGCTCGCCGATGTGCGCACCATCGCCGCCAACTTGCTAGGACTGGGCCTCAGTGCCGAGCGCCCGCTGGCGCTGCTTTCCGGCAACGACATCGAACACCTGCAAATCGCCCTCGGCGCCATGTATGCCGGTATTGCCTATTGCCCGGTGTCGCCGGCCTACGCGCTGTTGTCGCAAGACTTCGCCAAGTTGCGCCATGTCTGCGAGGTGCTCACCCCCGGAGTGGTCTTCGTCAGCGACAGCCAGCCGTTCCAGCGCGCCTTCGAGGCGGTGCTGAACGATTCGGTCGGCGTGATCAGCGTGCGTGGCCAGGTCGCAGGTCGCCCCCATATAAGCTTCGACAGCCTGCTACAACCGGGTGACCTGGCGGCGGCCGATGCGGCTTTCGCCGCCACCGGGCCGGACACCATCGCCAAATTCCTCTTCACCTCGGGCTCGACCAAGCTGCCCAAGGCGGTGATCACCACCCAGCGCATGCTGTGCGCCAATCAGCAGATGCTTCTGCAGACTTTTCCGACGTTCGCCGAGGAGCCGCCGGTGCTGGTGGATTGGCTGCCGTGGAACCACACGTTCGGCGGTAGCCACAACCTCGGCATCGTGCTTTACAACGGGGGCAGTTTCTACCTAGACGCCGGCAAGCCGACCCCGCAAGGCTTTGCCGAGACCTTGCGCAATCTGCGCGAGATTTCCCCCACGGCCTACCTCACCGTACCCAAGGGCTGGGAGGAACTGGTCAAGGCACTGGAGCAGGACCCAGAGCTGCGCGAGGTGTTCTTTGCCCGCATCAAGCTGTTATTCTTTGCCGCCGCAGGCCTGTCGCAAAGCGTCTGGGACCGGCTGGACCGCATTGCCGAGCAACACTGTGGCGAACGCATCCGCATGATGGCCGGCCTTGGCATGACCGAAGCTTCACCATCGTGCACCTTCACCACCGGGCCTTTGTCGATGGCCGGCTATGTCGGGCTGCCGGCACCTGGCTGCGAAGTGAAGCTGGTGCCGGTGGGTGACAAGCTCGAGGCGCGCTTCCGTGGCCCGCATATCATGCCGGGCTACTGGCGCTCGCCGCAGCAGACCGCCGAGGCGTTCGACGAGGAGGGTTTCTACTGTTCGGGCGACGCGTTGAAGCTGGCCGATGCCAGGCAGCCCGAGCTTGGCCTGATGTTCGATGGCCGTATCGCTGAGGACTTCAAACTTTCGTCCGGGGTATTCGTCAGTGTCGGGCCGCTGCGCAACCGCGCAGTGCTGGAGGGCTCGCCTTACGTACAGGACATCGTGGTCACCGCGCCGGACCGTGAATGCCTGGGTCTGCTGGTGTTCCCGCGTCTGCCCGAGTGTCGGCGCCTGGCCGGGCTGGCAGAGGATGCCAGCGATGCGCGGGTACTGGCCAACGACACCGTGCGCAGTTGGTTCGCTGACTGGCTGGAGCGATTGAACCGCGATGCCCAGGGCAACGCCAGCCGTATCGAATGGCTGTCGCTGCTGGCCGAGCCGCCGTCGATCGACGCCGGTGAAATCACCGACAAGGGCTCGATCAATCAGCGCGCTGTGCTGCAGCGGCGCGCCGCTCAGGTCGAGGCGCTGTACCGTGGCGAAGACCCCCACGCATTGCACGCCAAGGTGCGGCCTTGAGTGCGGCCGGGCTGTGCACCGTCTTTGAGGACACGGCCATCGTCCAGATGGTGCGCACGCCCTGGGTCGACCTGGGTGGCGCATTGGCCGCGATCTCGCCCATCGACCTGGGCATTCAGGCCGGTCGCGCGGTGCTGGCACGTGCAGCTGCCGCCCCTCAGGCGGTAGACAGCGTGCTCGCCGGCAGCATGGCCCAGGCCAGCTTCGACGCCTACATGCTGCCACGCCATGTCGGCCTCTACTGTGGCGTGCCGCAGTCGGTACCGGCACTGGCGGTGCAGCGCATCTGTGGCACGGGCCTTGAACTGTTGCGTCAGGCCGGTGAACAGCTGCGCAGTGGCGCCCGCCAGGTGCTGTGCGTGGGTGCGGAGTCGATGTCGCGCAACCCGATCGCGGCCTATGAACACCGGGGCGGTTTTCGCCTGGGGGCACCGGTCGGGTTTAAGGACTTTCTCTGGGAAGCCCTGTACGACCCGGCTGCCGGCGTGGACATGATCGGTACTGCGGAAAACCTGGCCCGTGCCTATGGCCTGGCGCGTGAAACGGTGGACGCGTGGGCCCTGCGCAGCCATCAGCGGGCCCTGCAAGCCCAGGCGCAGGGCTGGTTCGACGAGGAAATCGTCAGCGTCACCGCGCAGGCACTAGAGGCAGAAGGCTGCCAGCCACGCGGCATTGCATTGCCGCGTGGCGTGAGTGAGGTCAGCCAGGACAGCCACCCGAGGCCTACCGATGCCGCCGCACTGGCCCGGCTGCGCCCGGTGCACGCCGGTGGCGTGCAGACGGCTGGTAACAGTTGCGCGGTGGTCGATGGCGCGGCGGCAGCCTTGGTCACGCGCTACTCCGATTGCACTCATCCGCCTTTGGCGCGCTTGCTGATGGCCACGGCTGTTGGCGTGTCGCCCGGCCTCATGGGCATCGGGCCGGCGCCGGCCATTACCTTGCTGCTCGAGCGCAGCGGCCTGCGCCTGGAGCAGATCGACCGCCTGGAAATCAACGAGGCCCAGGCCGCCCAAGTGCTGGCGGTGGCCCAGGCGCTCGAACTCGATGTGGACAAGCTCAATGTCCATGGCGGCGCTATCGCCCTCGGTCACCCACTGGCCGCTACAGGTCTGCGCCTGGTCCACACCTTGGCCCGTCAATTGCGCGACGGCAACTTGCGCTATGGCATCGCAGCGGCATGCATCGGCGGTGGCCAAGGCATGGCGCTGCTGATCGAAAACCCTCATTTCGTTGCCTGACCCGGAGGTATCCGATGACCTGGAAGGCGCCCCTGCGCGACATGCAGTTCGTCCTGCAACACTGGCTGCGGGCCGATCAGGCCTGGGCGCAATTACCGGCATATGCCGACGTCGACCTCGACCTGGCGGCCCAGGTACTGGAAGAGGCGGCCCGTTTCTGCGAGCAGGTACTGGCCCCTTTGAACCGTTCGGGCGATCGCCAGGGCTGCCAGATGGAGGGCGGGGAAGTACGCACCCCGGACGGATTCCCGGCGGCTTATCGCGCCTACGTCGACGGTGGCTGGCCGTCGCTGGCATGCGCCCCGGCGCTTGGCGGCCAAGGGCTGCCGTTAGTGCTGGAGGCGGCCTTGCAAGAGATGCTGTTCGGCAGCAACCACGGCTGGGCCATGTACACCGGCATCGCCCACGGTGCCTACCTGTGCCTGAAAACCCATGCATCCGCCGAGCTGCAGGCGCGCTATCTGCCGGGCATCGTCAGTGGTGCCACCCTGCCTACCATGTGCCTGACCGAACCCCAGGCCGGCAGCGATCTCAGCCTGTTGCGCTGCCGCGCCGTGCCCCTGGGCGACGGTGGCTACGCGGTCAGTGGCAACAAGCTGTTCATCTCTGGCGGCGAACACGACCTGACCCGCGACATACTGCACCTGGCGTTGGCCCGGTTGCCGGATGCGCCGCCCGGCAACCGCGGGCTCTCGCTGTTGCTGGTGCCGAAATGGCTGGAGGATGGCCAGCGCAATACACTGTACTGCGACGGCCTGGAACATAAGCTGGGCATCCGGGGCAGCGCCACCTGTGCACTGCGCCTGGAGGGGGCCCGGGGCTGGTTGATAGGCCAGCCCCATGGCGGCCTGGCCGCGATGTTCGTGATGATGAATTCCGCACGGCTGCATGTTGGCCTGCAAGGGCTGGGGCATGCCGAGGCCGCCTGGCAACAGGCCCGCGATTATGCCCTGGAGCGGCGCCAGATGAGTGCCCCGGGGCGGGCCAAGGGGGGCGTCCAGGGCGCCGACCCGATCCACCTGCACCCGGCCATGCGTCGGGTCTTGCTGGAGTTGCGGGTGCGTACCGAGGGGATGCGCGCGCTGGCCTACTGGACGGCCCAGTGGCTGGAGATCGCCGACGCCGCCGTCGAGCCTGCACAACGGGCGAAGGCCGCGACATTGGTGGCGCTGTTGACCCCCATCGTCAAGGCGGCCTTCACCGAGCAGGGGTTCAGCCTGGCAAGCCAGGCCCTGCAGGTGTTCGGTGGCTATGGCTACACCCAGGAGTTTGCCATCGAGCAGACCTTGCGCGACAGCCGCATCGCGATGATCTACGAAGGCACCAACGAAATACAGGCCAACGACCTGATGCTGCGCAAGGTATTGGGCGATGGGGGGGAAGGTTTCGCCCTGCTGTTGGGTGAGTTGCGTGCCGAGGCCGCTGCGGACGCTGGCGCCGCCGCCGCCGCGTTGGGCAGCGCGTGCGACACGCTGGAGGCCGTGCTGGCCAAGGTGCTGTCGATGACCGCGGGCGATCCCGAATTTCCGTACCGCGCCGCAGGCGACTTCCTGCAGTTGTGCGCAACGGTGCTGCAGGCCTTCGCCTGGGCCCGCAGCGCGCGCTGCATCCAGGCGTTGCCAGTGGGGTCGGCGCAGCGTCGGGAAAAGCAGGAAAGCGGTGGGTTCTTCTTCAGCTACCTGCTGCCCGACCTCGACCGGCAGGTGGCGGCCATCGACGCGGCCGCCACGCCGTTGCCATTCATTGCCGAATCGTTCTGAAACCCACGTGCGAGGTCGTCATGAACACCGGCTGCGGCTGGCGTGCCGAGGGGCGGTAGCGCATGCAGCGGTCCGCCGAACACAGGTGCGAGCCGCCTTTGATCACCGCCACCGGCACGCCGGGGTCTGCCGGGTCGAAGCTGTCACTCAGGGTCGGGCCTGAGGGGTCGAGCTTGGCGTCGCGCTGTGCGTCATGGCCTGGCCGATAGCCCGTGCGAGTCAGCTCCCAGACATTGCCGCCGGCATCGAACAGGCCAAGGCCGTTGGCCGGGAAGCAGCCCACGGGTGATGTACCCGTAAAACCATCCTTCGCCGCATTGCGATAAGGGAACTGGCCCTGCCAGGTATTGGCCATGAGCTTGCCCTTGGGCTGCTCGGTGGCACCCCAGCTGAAGTCGGCATCGGTCAGGCCGCCGCGCATGGCGTATTCCAGCTGCGCCTCGCTGGGCAGTTCGCGGCCTGCCCAGCGGGCATAGGCCTGGGCATCTTCCAGGGCGATCTGCACCACCGGATGATTGTCCAGCCCGGCCAGGCTGCTGCCCGGCCCTTGCGGGTGTCGCCAGTTGGCGCCGGGCACGAACTGCCAGCCGGGGCTGAGCACGTCCGCACCCTGATGAAACACCATCGCACCCGGTACCCGCAGCGCGCCGGGCAGGGCAGGGTCGTCCTCGACACGGGTACCGCGCTCGGCATGGGTGACATACCCGGTGGCCTTGACGAAGCGCGCGAACTGGGCGTTGGTGACCGGATGCACGTCAATCCAGAAGCCGGACACCTTGGCGGGGTGAGGCGGGCCTTCTTCGTCGTAAAAGCGGCTTGAACCAAAGCTGAACTCGCCGCCCGGCACGTGCACCATGCCGTCTCGCCAAGGGCCTTGGCGCTGCGCGGGCAGGCCGCTGTAGTCCGTGCACAGCAGCGCCGGCGCCGGGGCTTGCGGCCACACGGCATAGGCGGCGGCGAGCAGGCCGGTGGCGAGTGCTGCGCAGCCGGCTGCCCGGGCGATCATTGCTGCTTGACCAGGATCGGGCTGGCCGGACGGCCGTCGGCATCGATCGCGATGTTGCCGCGTTGGGCATAAGCCTTCCAGTCGCGCAGCATCAGCGCCACCTGCTCGGGGTGCCCTGCGCCGATGTCGTGGTGCTCGCCAGGGTCCTTGCGCAGGTCATACAAGTGCCAGCTCGGCTTGCTGTCGGTGGCATCCCACACCAGCTTCAGCGGGCCCTTGCGCAACGAGGCGCTGCCGTTGATTTCCCACCCCAGGGCTTCGTCATGGGCGTGGATCTGGCTGTCCTGGCCTTGCAGGTAGTTCAGCGCCGACGTGCCTTGCGGCGGCACGATATCGCGGTCGCGGTACTTGACGCCGGGCATCGGCGCACCGGCCAGTTGCAGCAGGGTCGGCATGATGTCGCGGACGCTGGCCAGCTCTTCGCTGCGGCCGGCCTTGATGGTGGCCGGGTAGTAGACGAAGGCCGGTACGCGGATGCCGCCCTGGTAGGTGGTCATCTTGTAGCGACGGCTGGGCAGGGCGCTGACCTGGGCCCAGGCTGAGCCGATCATCAGGAACGAATCGCGGCGGCCGTAGTTGTCCAGGCGGTTATCGAAGTTTGCCTTGATCCACTCGGGGTCGACACGGGTGGCGTTCTCCGGACCGTTGTCGGACATGAACAGGATCATCGTGTTTTCCAGCTCGCCGGTCTTGCGCAGGTGGTTCACCAGGCGCCCCACCTCGGCGTCCAGCGCCGTGACCATGGCCGCATACACCTCCATGGTGCGTGCGGACTGGCGTTTTTGTTCATCGCTCAGCGATGCCCAGCTCGGCACACCTTCCAGTTGTGCTTGCAGAGAGAAGTCGGCGGGCACCAGGCCGGCTTCGCGTTGGCGCTTCAGGCGTTCGTGGGCGATGACTTCGTAGCCTTGGTCGTAGCGGCCTCGGTACTGCGCCAGGTACGCATCCGGTGCCTGCAGCGGCCAGTGCGGCGCGGTGTAGGCGGCAAAGGCGAAGAACGGTTTGTTGCTGGCCTTGCCTTGGTCGATCGCGTCGATCAGGCGGTCGGTGTACCAGGTGGTGGAATAGAAGTCGTCGGGCAGCGCGATCGGCTCGCCGTTGTGGCGATAGGTGGCGCTGTAGTTCGACTGCAGGTCCATGTTGGCCTGCTTGAAGTGTGCCGCGCCGCCTTCGAGCAGCACGTAGGCCTGGTCGAAGCCGCGGTTGTGTGGCTGTTGGGCCGGTTGCATGCCCAGGTGCCATTTGCCGGCGATGTAGGTGCGGTAGCCGGCGTCATGCAGCAGTTCGGCGAGGGTCGCGACATTGGCACCGAGCACGCCTTCGTAGCCGGCGCGTACCTCTGCGCCGGCCGGCAGGCGCTTGCGTGTCTCCGACATCATGCCCAGCCCGACCAGGTGTGGGTCGTTGCCGGACATCAGCATCGCCCGCGTCGGCGAGCAACTGGGCGCGGCATGGAAATCGAGCATCAGGCGACCGTCGGCCAACAGTTTGTCCAGGTTGGGCGTCTGGATTTCGCTGCCCAAGGCCGACAGGTCGGAGAAACCGAGGTCATCAGCGACCACCAGCAGAATGTTTGGTTGTTTAACGGTTGGTGCGGCCATGGCGTGGCTGGCACCAAGCATGAGCATGCCGAGGGCGGCAAGGGGGCGGAGGCAATTCATGGGGGGACTCTTGTTTTTGTAATGGGCTCGAATTTTGCGCATGGCCTCTGAATAGACAGCACGCTACTGGATTTTAGCGACGGATGAATGAATGCCGCAGCCGCTCGCTGCAGAAGTGTGCGATTAGCGAACGCTTGATGCTGATCATTCCTTGTACACGGGTAAAACGCTATTGACGGCGTATATGGTTAACAAAAATAATCGTTAACAGAGTTATCCAGTTTGTAAGAACAATTATAAAAACAAGTGAAGGGAAATTCTGATGATCAAGCCGTTGAACGGGGTATGCCTGCCCCTCATGGTGCTTTCGCTGTGCCAGTCCGCCTACGCGGCCCGCCCGCTTGAAGAGAGCCGGCCGGGGAGGCCAGGGGCCCCTCGCTGGATCGAGGACTACCGCTTTCTCGACGACCCCGCCAAGGCCACTGCCCCCTTCGATGGCCTGCGCTACCATCGGCTGTCAGAGTCGGCCTGGCTGCAACTCGGGGCTGAGGCCCGCTACCGGGCCGATGCTTCGGACAAACCCTTCTTTGGCCTGCGCGGGCTGAACGACGATTCCTATCTGCAGCAACGGCTGCAGGCCCATGCCGACCTGCACCTGTTCGACGATGCCGTGCGTACCTTCGTCCAGGTCGAGAATACCCGCGCCTTCGGCAAGGACTTGTACTCGCCCAATGATGAAAGCCGCAATGAAGTGCGACAGGCCTTCGTCGATTTCAACCACGATTTCGCCGCCGGGCGCTATACCACACGCGTAGGTCGCCAGGAGATGGGCTTCGGCGACCAGGTGTTGGTCACCTACCGCGACGCGCCGAACATCCGCCTGAGCTTCGACGGCGTGCGCGCCAGCCTCAACCTCAAGGACGGACGCAAGCTGGATGCATTCGCTGTGCGCCCGCTGAAAACCGGTGAAGACGGTTGGGACGATGGCAGCAACAACAACATCAAATTCTACGGTCTTTACGGCACCTTGCCGCTGTCGGCGTCGTGGAACATGGACCTGCTAGCCTTTGGCCTGGAAACCGACGACCGCAGCCTGGCCGGCGAGTCGGGTGACGAGCAGCGCTACACCTTCGGCACGCGGCTGTTCGGCCGCCATCAGGCACTGGACTGGAGCTGGAACCTTGTCGGGCAGACCGGCCACCTGGGCAACGCGTCGATCCGCGCCTGGGCGCTGTCGAGCGACAGCGGCTTCACCTTCACCCACCCTTGGCAACCGCGCCTGGCCATGCGCATCGATGCCGCAAGCGGCGACAGTGACCTGGGCGACGGAAAAGTCGGCACCTTCGACCCGCTTTACCCACGCAATGGTGTCTATGGTGAAGCCAGCCTCACCACCCTGAGCAACATCATCGTGGTGGGGCCGACCTTCGGCTTCTCGCCCTGGCGCACGCTGCGCATCGAGCCGGGCATCTTCGAAGTGTGGAAACAGCGTGAGGAAGACGGCGTGTACATGCCCGGCATGAGCATGCTGGCCAACACCCGCGGCACGGGTCGCCATGTCGGTACCATCTACCGCGCCAGCACGCGCTGGCTTGCCACTCCCAACCTGACCCTGGACCTTGACCTGAAGTACTACGACGTGGGCACGGCCATCAAGGAGGCTGGCGGCGAAGATTCGTCGTTCGTCTCAGTACGTGCCACGTTCCGCCTTTGACCACCCGACCGATAACAACAACAGAGGGCCACATATGCATCATTCATCCGCGTCATCAGGCAAGGCCGTGCTCACCATCGGCTTGTGTTTTCTCGTTGCCTTGCTGGAAGGGCTGGACCTGCAGGCCACCGGCATCGCCGCGCCGCACATGGCCAAGGCATTCAACCTGAGCCCTGCCATGCTCGGTTGGGTATTCAGTGCCGGGTTGCTGGGGTTGCTGCCCGGCGCGCTGATCGGCGGTTGGCTGGCAGACCGCTTTGGCCGCAAAGCGATCCTGATCGTGGCGGTGCTGCTGTTTGGCGGCTTCTCGCTAGGGACCGCCCATGCCCAGACCTACGACTCACTGTTGATCGCGCGGCTGATGACAGGGCTCGGGCTGGGGGCGGCGTTGCCGATCCTGATCGCCCTGGCCAGCGAGGCGGCGCCTGAGCGTCTGCGGAGCACGGCGGTCAGCCTGACTTACTGTGGTGTGCCGCTAGGCGGGGCGGTTGCGTCGCTGATCGGCATGGCCGGCGTGGACGACGGTTGGCGTACGGTGTTCTACGTCGGCGGCATCGCACCGATCGTGATCGCCTTCGTGCTGATGATCTGGCTGAAAGAGTCCCAGGCATTCCGTGCCCAAGGCGTTGCCAAGGCTGGCAGTGAAGGTGTGCTTACCCAACTGTTCGGGCCGCAGCAGGCAAGCCGCACGCTGTTGCTGTGGGTGGCATGTTTCTTCACCCTGACAGTGTTGTACATGTTGCTCAACTGGCTGCCGTCGCTGTTGATCGGCCAAGGCTTCAGCCGACCGCAGGCGGGCGCCGTGCAGATTCTGTTCAACCTGGGTGGGGCGGCTGGATCGTTCCTGACCGGTCGGATGATGGACCGCGGGTTTGCCGGGCGGGCGGTATTGATCGCCTACGCCGGCATGCTGGCGTCGTTGGCGGGGCTGGGGCTGTCGAGCAGTTTCGGGCTGATGTTGCTGGCCGGATTCACTGCAGGGTATTGCGCCATTGGCGGCCAGTTGGTGCTGTACGCGCTGGCGCCGACGCTGTATTCGACCCAGGTGCGCGCAACGGGCTTGGGCGCTTCGGTGGCGGTGGGGCGCCTGGGTTCCATGGCCGGTCCTCTGGCGGCCGGGCAGATCCTTGCAGCAGGCGCAGGTGCGGGGGGGCTGCTGATGGCCGCGGCTCCAGGCCTGGTGCTCGCGGCGTTGGCGGCACGTGCGCTGCTGAAACACCGAACCCGCACGCAACGCCCTGAGCCGGGTGAGGCTGCGGCCCAGGACCCTGCATAGCACTTCCTTGAAGGAGCTAGTGCTGCTTGTGCAATGCCTCCTGCTCCGGTTCGGCGACCGTGACCCGGTTACGGCCCGATACCTTGGAAAGGTACATGGCGCTGTCTGCGCTGCTGAGCAAGGCGCCGAGCTCAGTGGCAGGGGCCTTCGCGAACGCTAAACCTATGCTTGCGGTGACCGGGTGTTCATCATTCACACGCAGTTTGGCTATCAGGGCCCGCAGGCGCTCGGCAACCTCAATCGCCGTGTCTGGCGGCGTATTGGGCAGCAGGATGGCGAACTCCTCGCCGCCCAGCCTGCCGGCAATGTCGTTGTCACGCAGGCTGGCACTGATCGCTGCACCGATGCGCTGCAGCACCTGGTCGCCTGCGGCATGCCCGAACGTGTCGTTGATCTGTTTGAAATGGTCGACGTCCAGCATCAACACGGCCATGAATGTACCCGCATCCCTGCACTGGGCGTGCTGCGCCGAAGCGTTGTCGAAAAAAGCACGTCGGTTGTTCAGGCCGGTCAGTTCGTCCGTGCACGAGGCCACCATGGCAAGCCGATGCGCGCGTTGCATTTCGTGTTTCAGGCGCCAGGCCGTCGTCAATGCCGAGGACAGGCTTTGCGTCGCGCTGACCACGAACCAGGCGAACACCAGCACCGCCAAGGCTATCCCTTGTTGCAGTGTGGAAGGTTGCAACAGTAGCCAGCCTGTAGAAGGCAGCAAGACCAGGCCCATCGACACCAGGGTCATGTTGCGGTAGGAGGAGTAACACGACACCGCGCTGACAGACATGCCGACGGCAAACAACATGATCAGCGTCTGCCCCAGCGCGTCGTCGGTGGGCATTACGGCAAAGGCGCCCCAGCCCCAGATAGCCGCCGACAGCATCAGCGTGACCCAGTAACGCCACTCCCAGCGTTCGGCCGTGCGCTGGTTGGCCGGTGCTCGCAGATAGGCGAAGAACATGGCGGTACGCACGCCGGTCGACAGGCCCAATAACGTCATCCACACGATGACCCTTTGCGGGTCGAAACGCTCCCAGCCCAACCAGCACAGCATGACGGCGGCCAGGAAGCTGCCAAGCACAGCGGGCGCCGACTGGACAAACAGCTGTTCAAGCCGATCCCTCCGTACGGAGTAGGCTATTTCATCGCCGGGATCAAGGTTTGTCATGGCTGGCGCCGCCGCGTGTGACCGGTAGCGGATTCTGGCACTTTGACGGCGTCCTGGAAAAGCCTCCTGGCGTTCACATGTGATGCCCTTTGCCCTGTTCGATTGCTGGATTCAGAAAGCGTTGCGGTAAGTAGTGGCAGTGCAGCACGGGTTATCGCCACGGTTACGGCACCTGCGACGTTTCCCGTATTTCACGTCGTTGCGCGGATCCTTTACTTGATCGAAGGCTGCCTTGGCTGCACAGTTTCCCCTCGCAAGTTCAATCACGAACATAGCGTGTTTTCCGGCACTTCGAAAGCCAATTGATCGCGACGGCCAACAAGCGGTCGAGCAAGCCAAGGCCACTGAGGGCGTTGCCCGAGCCACTGGCGCCGACCAACGTGCAGACTTTCAGAAGTCGAACGTCACGCCGGCATACAGTGCTCGACCGTCACCCGGGGCGTGCAGGGAAGCCTCCGCACCATCCGGGTCGTACCACACGTACTCATAGTCGCGGTTGGTGAGGTTCTTCAACTGCAGGTCGACACTCATCGCTTCGGTGACCTTGTACGTCGCGCCAAGGTTCGTGAGTACGTAACCGCCATACCGGCCCTGGGTATTCTCGCGTTCCAGGTAGTAGTGGGTCTGGCCATTCATCCAGGCTGTCAATTGCAGGGCAGGGGTGGCCTGGTAGCTGATGCCGGTGTTCCACAGGTGATGCGGCACGTGGTCGATTTCCTTGCCTTTGCTGGCTGGCAAGGCACTGCTGGGCTCAAGGATTTTCGAGTACTGCCAGGAATACGACATCCACATCTCGGTGCGTGCGTCCGGGTGCAGGTTAACCTGCAGGTCATAGCCCCAGCGGCGTGTCTCGCCGACGTTGTCCGACTCGCCGCTGGGGTCGTTCAGACGGCGGCTGACCTCGCCCGTGGCGTCCTGGCGCCAATAGGCGAAGCGGCCATCGACCCAACCGGCTGGCGTGAACTTGACACCGGTTTCCCAGCCTTCGTTGATCGACGGAGAAAGGTCTTCGTTGCGCGGTGGTACTTTGTAGGCGGCCGCGCCCGTACCCACCTGGAACGTTCTGCCCCAATTGGCATAGACGCTGGCGACCTTCCAGGGTGAATAGACCACGCTGAGCTTGGGCTGTTTGATCAGGCCGTAGTCGTTGATGTCGTAATCCTGGCCGGTCATCTCGTTGGTGAAGTCACCGCTGATCCTGTCCACACGGTACGCCGGGACAATCTTCAGCGATTCGACCGGTTCGATCTCCGCCTGCACATAGGCCCCCACGGTGTTGAAGTCGTAACGCTGGTCGCGGGTTTGCGCCTGCCGCACGCGGTTGAGCGTGCGGTAACGTTCGCTGCGGTTTTCCTGCTTCTGGATATCGCTGCCGCCTTCCAGGGTGAAGGCATGCAGCCAGTCGACCTGCGGGCGCCAGGTGAGCGAGGTAATGGCGCCGTACTGGGTTTCGTACGTGTCGCGTTCCTGCTGCGAACTGCTGCTCCAGTACTGGGTCCAGCGCCGGTCGTCAAAGGTGTTGACGTAGGTCCTGGCGGACCAGGACAGGGTCTGCGCCAGTTCGGTATCGAAATGCAGGCTGACCTGGTTCATCCGCCGCGTGCCCTTGTCCGTGGCGTTGTAGTCGTTGCTCATGCGCGGGTGGTGGCGGGCGTTGTCCTCGGTCAGGTAGCCGGCCTCCTGCGCTTCGGACTCGTAATGGCGGGCGATCAGGCCCACGCGGTAGTTGCCATCGTCCGGGGTGTAGAACCATTTACCGCCGAAGCTGTAGCGTTCGGTGTCGGCATGGTCGCGGTAGCCGTCGACCTGCTGGTGGGCGAAGAAGTAGTTCTGCGTCCAGTTACTGGTCTCGATGCCCTTGGCCAGTTGCACCTCGCGGGTGTTGAAGCTGCCATAACGCATGCGCGCTTTGTTGTAGTTGCCGCCGGTACGGGTATTGATGTTGACGTTGCCCGCAATGTTGTTCAGGCCATAGCGCGGATCGCTGGTGCCACGCACCACCTCGATGCTGTCGATGTCCATGGGGAACACCGAGTCGATGAAGGGCATGTTGCCGTCATTGGTGTTGCTGGGAATGCCGTCGATCAACAGTTTCACGGCGTTGATTTCGCCTTCGCCATTGAAACCGCGGAACGAAAGCTTGCCGGAGGTGGTGCCTTGGTTGAACTCGGTGAGCATCACCCCTGGTGCCCGGCGGAACAGCTCCCAGCTGTAGGCAACTGGCATCTTCTCGAGGATGTCACCGCCCAGAATATCCACCGAACTGAGCACGCTGGTTGTGGCCAGGGGGCCGCTGTCGGTGCCGGTCACATTGACCGCGCCGAGGGTGAGTACCGAGTTTTCGGCAGGCAGTGTTTCAGCGATGGCAAGTGACAGTGGGTTGAGGCCGAACAAGGCGAGCACGGGCAATACGGCGCGTGCGGTGCAACGGGACGCAGGCATGTGTGGTTTCCTGGCAAA
The DNA here is from genome assembly GCF_058782925.1 of Pseudomonas sp. FW305-E2. NCBI lineage: Bacteria > Pseudomonadati > Pseudomonadota > Gammaproteobacteria > Pseudomonadales > Pseudomonadaceae > Pseudomonas > Pseudomonas sp. FW305-E2. The sequence continues at coordinate 25,870 of NZ_JBYSYE010000027.1, forward strand.
AACGGTCGGGCAAGGTCAGGCGTCGTGCAGCGCACGCCATGACCACAAGACAGCAGCGACGGTTCAGGCCAGGGGCGAGGCGCGGGGTTCAGCCGAGGCCACTGGTCCCGTGGCAGCGGCAAGGCATGACGGCCCGAACGAACGTGGAGCGAATTGAGCCGCATCCGTTGCGGGCTGTATACGTTCCGTGGCAGGCCATTTTGTCGCAGGTGCACCACGCTGAGGGCTCAATGACTGCGCATGCTGGCGGCCACCCTGAACACCCGCATCAGCCAGGCGAACAGGCGTAGCGCCTTCAGCGGCTGTTGCGCCCAATGTTCGGGCAACTCGGCGCAGCACCCCGCCGGCAAAGCCGGCTGGTGGGCAAGGCGCTCGGTCGGTGTCAGCTTGGGGTAGCCGACATACAGCATGGCTACCCCAGAGACGAACCACCGCGCCATGCACAGGCAGGCGACGATGCCCAGCCAGCGGTGCCACAGGTACAGCTGGCTCCACGCTCATCAGTAGCGCCACTGCACAGCGACTTCCAGGCTGCGCGGTTCACCCAGGTAGTACTGGGTGTTGGTCTGGTGGATGAAGCGGGCATACACCTCGTCGGTGAGGTTGCGCAGCCGCGCGCTGACTTGCACGTGCTTGTCCAGGTCGTGGGTCATGGACAGCCCGTAGACGGTGTACGACGGTACCCATGCGGTGTTGGCGGTGTTGGCGTACACCGATGAGACATAGCGGGCATCGGCCCCGACCTGCCAGCCGGGCGCCAGGTCGTAGGTCAACCAGAGGTTGGCCACGCGGTCGGGGATATTGACCGGGTGCTTGCCCTTGCGCGAGTACACCACGCCGCCGATGGTTTCGTTGAATTCATCGTATTCGGCATTCACCCAACTGAAGTTGCCCGCCGCCAGCAGCTTGGGTGTGACCTTGAACGAGGCTGCCAGCTCGATGCCGGTGGAGGTCTGCTGGCCCGCCTGCTCGGTGGTGTTGGGCACGGTCGAGGAGGGCACGGAGATATCCTTGCGCACGATGCGATACGCCGCTGCCGTCGCCGAGCCGCGGCCGTCGAGGAAGTCGAACTTGCTGCCTACCTCGACCTGACGGCCGGTGCTCAGGTCGAAGTCGCCGACCTGGCTGATCGAGGCGCTGGTCAGGGTACCGCCTGGTGGTTCGGCCGAGGTGCTGTATTGGGTGTACAGGCTGACGTTGGAGGTCAGGTCATAGACCAGGCCCAGGCGACCGGTGATGGCGTCCCAGCGTCGGTCGAGCCTGGCTCGCGCCACATGGTCGACCACGTCGAAGTCGATATGGTCGTAGCGCAGCGCGGTGATCAATGACAGTTGATCGGTCAGGCGGGTACGGTTCTCGACGAAGGCCGAGGTGGTGTCGGTGGTGGTGGTTCTGCCCATGGTCATGGGCGCGTCCATGCCGGGGATATCGAGGAAGTGCCCGGGTTCGAAGCTATTCGGGTCAACCGTGTCGAACGCCCCCTTGGACAGCGGGTAGTTGGTTTGCTGGTTGGTGCTGTAGTCCATGCCGAACGCCCAGTCGCTGGCCATGCCGAACAACTGGCCCTGGTGGGTCAGCTCGAGCTTGTTGCCGTTGACCTCCTGGTCGTGCCGCTGGCGATAGCCGCCGGAGCGAGCGATGGCGCTGTTGTCGGCGTTGTAGCGATACACCTCGAGATTGCGGTAATCGCGCTGGCCGTTGTAGTGGTAGAAGGTATTACGCAGTTGGGTGTTGTCGTCGACGCGGTAGTCGGTGATCGAGCGCAGCCACCGGGTGCGCTGCTCGTAGCGACCGTCTTCGACGTTGTAGTTGTTGAAACGGTTGTGCTTGTCGATGTGCAAGGTACCGACCAGTGGCTGCAATACCGGTGTGCCCCAGTAGGGGCTGTCCTCTTGCTCTTCCAGGTACTCGATGGCCAGCGTGTGCGAGAGCTGATCGTTGATGTCGCTAAGCAGCGAGAAGGCCAGGTTGCCGGCCCCATTCTCCTGCCGATCGATATAGCCGTTGGTGCTGGTGCGGCTGTAGTCGAGGCGGGCATAGTGGCGCGGGCCGTCGCCCGTGTTCAGCGCCTTGTTGAAGGCGACCGACGTTTCCATGGTGTCGTAGCGTGCATAACTGACGCGCCCTTCGAAGGTGTCTTCGTCACGGCTTGCCAGCCGGGTGATGAAATTGAGGCTGCCACCGACAGCGCCGCTGCCGTTGAGGAAGGAGGATGGCCCGCCGAGCAATTCGACGCGGTCGTAGATCCAGGCGCCCACCGGGCGCGCCGCGCCGCCATACTGCAAGTTGATGCCATTGAACAACTGACTGATCTGGGCACCGTTGAACCCTCGGTACGACACATATCCCCCCCAGCCGGGCGGAGCCGAGGCGTTAACCCCGGGCAGTGCATTGGCGGCGTCCTGGAAGTTACGTGCGCCGATGCGCTCCATGGTCTTGCGGTCGGCAACGCTGATGGAAGCGGGGTTCTCCCTGGCGCTGAGGTTCAGCCGCGAGCCGCTTTCGATGGGGCGATCAAGGTCAAGGCTGGTTGCCTCCTTGGGTTGATTGGCTGTGGCCGTGACATTGCTGGCCGGCAGGGTCAGGGTGTCATCCTGCGCCCAGGCACAGGTTGCGCTGCCAACGAGCAGCGCCAAAGTGGTCATGCGGAACATGCAAGGCTTCCTGGCTGAAATCGGTGAGCACACGCCCGCTGCCGATCAGGCGGCACGGGGACGTGGCGATGTCAGAACGCGAGAAGCGAAGCAGGAGAGGCGCGGGGATTGACCAGTGGCCAACGATGCTTGGGCAGGCGTGGCGGAGGTTGGTTGGGTAAGGGGCTGCCCGGCTCGCCGGCGAGCAGGGTCAGCAGGCCGAAAAATACGGCCAGCAGTGTGGCGCTGAACAGGCTGGCGATCACACAGTCACCGCCGGCAGGCAGGGTCGGATCGCTGAAGTCTTGCTCACCTTGGACCATGCCGCTGCTGTCGGCCGTGCACCAGGCGGCATCATCCATGCCAGCCAGGTGCAACCCGGCCATTTGACCATGGCCCATGGCGCACAGCAACGAGCCGAACAGGACGCTGAAATACAGCACCCAGGCGACCTGTGATCGTGTGTGGTGGGCCAGCTTCATTGCAGGACTCGGCGTGACAACTGAATGATCAGGTTTAGAGGTTGGCGAGCGATTCTACATCTTCTGGTGCATCTGAACAGGGGGGATTTTTCAAGCACGAATAGTCAATCGGGTACTGTCGGGGGAGGGCGATCGCAGCAATGTCGGCTTCATGTACAGGCCCACCGAGACTCAGTGCTCACCGATGAGTTCGGCAGCAAGAGCGCGGAGTTCGTAAAGCACAAGTCCACTGCCCGCGTGTGCAAACAAACGCGCGGCATGCCGGCTGCAGCCGGGTTAAAATGCACAGGGGTAACGAGATGGGCGACACCCTCGGAGAGGTAGGCCGCCACTCCTGTTGTTGCCAGTATGGGCGTGGTGAGATCCGGCCCCGAGTCAGTTCAAGCATGATGGCTGAGGCAGTCAACGCAGCGCGTGTGTGATCGATGGGAAGCTGCAGTTATTCATAAGCTGTTCCTTCAAAACCTCCACCGCTTTAGGCCTTCTGGGGTTGGACTTGTAAAGCAGGACTACCTGGCGCATGTAGCGGTCAGCGTCCGACACGGGTGTTGCCTGTACGTCGTCCGTTTTCAATCCCGCCCATAGCGGGACGACGGAGGCCCCCATACCTTTTGCGACCATGATGTAGATTGCATCTAGCGCATCCAGATTACAGAGGACATCGGGTTGCAGGTTATTGTCATTCAAGTACTGCTGTGCAATCTGCCCACCCCAGGCATTTGAGTCATATCGAATCAGGTTTCGACCAAGAATCGTCGAGCGGATGTCGCGCTTGTCAATCGGGTCTTTGGTCAAAAGCATCAGGGGTTCTTCTCGAAGCACCTGTACACGAATGGTTTTGGGGACGGTGAAGGGCGGACATACCATGATTCCCGCATCGAGCTCTCCGCAGGCTACTTGTTCGTAAAGTCTGCGCGAGTCCCCTGGCGTGATGCGTAGCCTCAGTTGCGGGGCAATGCTTGATAGCTGATTCATGGCCTCTGGCAATATGCCTGTCAACGCTGTAGAGATCGCACCGATCTCGAGATACCCCGACAGGCTACTGGTGTCCAGATCCTCTTTCAGCTCTGCTGCCCCCTGGATCAGATCTCGAATCTTCGGCAGCAATGACAGGCATTTCTCGGTCGGTTCGACAGCGTGTGCGCTTCGGATCAGGAGTTCGCACGCCAGTGACTTCTCGAGTGCTTGTATACGTTGGCTGACTGCAGGTGCTGTCAGGTTTTCCCGTCGAGCAGCTGCGGCAATCGAGCCAGTTTCTATTACCGCAATCAGGCTTTCGAGAAATCGAGTGTCCAAAACATTTCCTTTCGCTGAGAGATGGAAAAATGCGCTTTAGCACGTGCGCGAGGCTACGCTAACCTCCCCAAAAGTTCTATCGGAAACCAAAGAGGGTAGTTATGAAATCGTTATTTCATGTTTCATACCATGTTACAGACCTCGAAGCATCTCGTAACTTCTACGGTAACATTCTTGGCTGCAAAGAAGGCCGCACGAGTGAAACTTATGTGGATTACGATTTCTTCGGTCACCAGATTTCGCTTCACAAAGGTGTTCCTTTTCCAACTACCCGCACCGGCAAAGTCGGCGACCATGAAGTGTTGATGCCGCATATCGGCTTGGTGCTGCATCTGGATGACTGGTTCGCGATGGCAGACCGCCTGGCGCTTTATGGTGTGCAGTTCGACATACCGCCGGTTGTACGATTCCCGGGCCAACCTGGAGAGCAGCGAACGATGTTTTTCCTGGACCCCAGTGGCAACCCGATCGAGATCAAAGGGTTCAAGGACTTTGAAGGTGTATTTGCCACCTGATTGGCATAAACCTTCGGGATGCGCCTCCCGCTTTGTCTGCGTGAGATAAGAGGCGTGTATCAATGAGTGGCCACTCAATAAAAATAACAGGCTCCAACGATGTGTTTGGCATTTTGCCGGCCAATGTACAGTCCAAATTATAATAACTGGAGGACGTATGGCAAAGACTAGTCTGGTGACTAGAATTATTGCAGGTCTTGTGCTCGGGGTTGTAGTGGGGGCACTTCTCAATTTCTTTCCCGAGTATAAAGCCTGGATAATCAGCAGCCTTTTACAACCCGTCGGCGACATTTTCATCAAGATGATGAAGATGATTGTCGTACCCCTCGTATTCGCGTGCATGGTCGGCGCGATCGCAGGCAATGGTGATAGCAAGGCGATAGGGCGGGTCGGGGTGAAAGCCCTGTTCTACTTCTTCGTCGTGACCAGCATCGCAATTGTGTGTGGCCTGCTGGTTGGCAATCTTGCGCAGCCAGGCGTAGGTGCCAACTTGACGACCCTGGCAAACACCCAAACGCTCTCGCTTCCGTCTACCTCGGAGAACACTGGGTTTGGTCAAGTCATCCTCAACATCATCCCGGACAATATCGTCGGTGTAATGGCGCAAGGAAAGCTGCTGCCTGTCCTGTTCTTCTCGGTCATGTTCGGCTTTGGGCTAAGTGCTCTGGACAAAGAGAAGAAAATGCCGTTGATCGCGGTAGTCAATGCCATTTCCGCGACGATGTTCAAGGTGACGCATATCGTGATGCACTACTCACCCATCGGGATCTTTGGCCTGATCGGCGTGACGGTCGCCAACTTCGGGCTTTCCGCGTTGCTGCCTCTGGCAAAACTGATTGCCGTCACCTATGTCGCGGTCATTCTGTTCGGCGTGGTTGTGCTGGGCGGCATCGCGAAGGTTGCAGGGATCAACATCTTCGACCTGATCAAGGCGATCAAGGATGAGTTGATCCTGGCGTTCAGTACCGCCGCCTCGGCGACTGTCATGCCCCAGCTGATTGAAAAGGTCGAGGCCTACGGAACGCCGCGTTCGATTGCTACGTTGGTTATCCCTACGGGTTATTCCTTCAATCTGGATGGCGCATCGCTGTTCGTGGGCATCGGCACGCTGTTCATCGCGCAGCTCTATGAGATTCCCCTGAGCTTGGCTGACCAGGCGATGCTGATCATCATCATGGTGCTGACCTCCAAGGGCGCAGCCGGCGTCCCGGGTGCCATGTTCGTCATCTTGACCGCTACGCTGACCAGTGCCGGTCTGCCGGTGGAAGGTATTGCGTTCATCGCCGGAGTCTATCGCTTGATGGACATGCCGATCACGGCGCTGAATGTCTTGGGCAACGCACTGGCGCCTCTGGTTGTGGCGAAGTGGGAGAACCAATACCGGATGCCTGCTGCCCCGGTGGTAGCGCCCGAGGAGCGCCCGCAAGTGTTGACCTCTTCAATTAGCGCTGGGAGCTCGGCAAACGCGACCTAGTGTGTTCATCGACATGATCGCCCTGCATGTGATGCAAGTGCCCATCATGCAGGTAATCGACATGCCCATCGTGTTCGATTGCCGTGTGGCCGCAGCTGGGCTTGTGCCAATGGTCATGGTGCGGATGCTGGTTGCAGGCACTCATTCCGAACGCCTCCAACTGCCATACCTCGGCCGTCACGGCCGAGGTAGGTCGCTTATGTTACTCGTGGTGCGGCTCACCCAGGAACGTCAGTGAACTGAACAGGCTCTGCTGGGCCACGGGGCTGCCGTCTGCCATTGGCAGGGTAGCCTGGGCCGCGATGATGTTGAGTCCTTCATTGCGTACGGTGATACGTGCCCGCCCTTGCTTGTCGGTGGTGGCGCTGACCTGATGAGGGGCGCCCCGGTAATCGCCCTGCAGCGGGATATCCGCAGCCGGATTGCCATCGAGCAGTACCTGCACTTCCAGCGTCTTGCCTGGCCCGACTTGCACAGGGTCGCTCAGGGGGATAATCGCCAAACGCAGCATGTCCAGTTTCGGCAAGCGAGCACCGCGCTGGTAGATTGCCAGGCTGTACTTCAAGCTGTGGGTGGAGGCGATCGCATCCTTGACGTGGGTGCGATCCTGATTGACCCATTGCCTGTCCGGGCGCTGCGACCAAGGCCCGTTGTCCAGCAGCACGGCAAGTGCCGCAGGCGGGGTAAGTGGTTGCAGCACGGCATGATCCGCCAGGCGCCTGACCGTGACCGGGACCATGTTCCCGGCCGCGTCGAACGCCCAGGCGCGCTTGATCTTTTCCGCCTTGTAGGCGTTATCCTCGGCGCCGTGGCCGTACACGGCCTCGATATTGCCACGTCGCTCCTCGGTCCACAGACCGTGGGCGCCTGCGTTGACGCTGACCATCAGGGTCAACAGGGAAGCGACTTTCAACGATGGATGCATGATGGTTCCTCGGTTCAAAGGCTCAGGGTCAGGCTTACACTGAAGTTGCGTGGCTCCCCGGGCAGCACCCAAGCGCTGTTGTACGAGCGTTCGTAGTACTTGCGGTCGAACAGGTTGTTGAGGTTAAGGCCGACGGTGACCTGTTCGCTGGCTTTGTAGTGCGCCAACAGGTCGACCGTGCTGTAGGCGTCCAGGGTGAAGTCGCTGCCGGCCTGGCCGGAGCGTTCGCCGACGTAGTTCACCGCCGCGCCCACATCCGAGCCGCGCAGGGCACCGTCCTGGAATTCGTAAACGCCCATCAGGCTGCCGCTGTTACGGGCGATGCCGAGCAAGTCGCTGCCTTTGGGCAGGGCTGCGTCGCCTTTGGTGACCTCGGCGTCGATGTAGGCGTAGGCGCCGATCACTCGCAACGCGTCGGTCAGCTGGCCGCTGAACTGCAGGTCCAGGCCTTGGCTGCGCGCTTCGCCCGCCGCCACGCTCTCGCCAAGGGCGTCGGTGGTGATGACGTTCTCCTTGTCGATATGGAACAGGGCGATGGTCGCGCCCAGGCGGCTGTCGAGAAGGTCGAGCTTGACCCCGGTCTCGTAACCCAAGCCCTTTTCAGGCTTGTACACCTGGCCCTGGGTGCCGATGGTGTTGGGTTTGAACGAAGTGGATGCGTTGGCGAACACGCCGACTTGCGGGGTCAGTTGGTACAACACCCCGATGCGCGGTGTGGCAACGTCCTTTTCCTGGCTGTTGCTCAGACCCATGGTGCGGTTCTGCGAGGTCTGCTCGAAGCGCTCCAGGCGTATGCCCAGCAACCCGCGCAAGCGCTCGGTGAAGGCGATCTGGTCTTGCAGGTTGATCGCATAGCTTTCAGTGTGCTCGAAGAAGTCGTTGGCACGGGTGATGGCCGGCTTCGGCTTGCCGTATACCGGGTTGTAGATATCCAGCCCATACGCTGCGGAGGTGGCGCTTTGCGGGTACTTCTGGCTGTTGCGGTAGTTTTCGTACTCCAGCCCGACCAGGGTCTGATGCTGCCAGCCACCCAGCTCGAACTGCCCGTGCAGCTCAGCCTGGGTGATGTTGTCGTTCCATTCGAAGTCGCGTTCGCGATAGAAGCGCGTGATGGTGGTGCCCACCAGGGCCTGGGGCTCGGAGCTGTTGCCCTTGAGCGTACCCTGGGTGTAGTGGTTGGCCAGGCGCAGCGTCCAGTTGTCGTTGAGCACGTGTTCCAGCGCCACGTCGAGGGTCTGGTTGTCGTTGCGGATCTCGCCGTCATTCGGCTCGCCAAGGAAGGTCGAGCGCTTGACCGACCCCATTTCGCCGTTGACCGCCGGAATGCCTCGGTCGAACACCGACTCGGTTCGGGAGAACTCGGTGTCGATCATCAGTCGGGTGTCGGGTGACAGTTGCCAGCTCAGGGAGGGGCTGACGATACGGCGCTCGCTGCCGACATGATCGCGGAAGCTGTCGTTGTCTTCGACGGCGAGGTTGATCCGGCCCAGCAGATTCCCCTCGCTGTCCAGCGGCGAGTTGGCGTCCAGGGCGGTGCGGTAGCGGTCCCAGCTGCCTGCGCTGAGGGTGAGGGTACTGAAGGCTTCGGCCTGGGGGCGCTTGGTGACGATGTTGACCAGTCCGCCAGGGTCGCCACGGCCGTACAGGCTGGCCGCCGGGCCTTTGAGCACTTCGATGCGTTCGATGTTGGACGTGTCCGGCGCGCTGTAGCTGCCGCGGTTGATGGCGAAACCGTTCTTGTACAGCTCGCCCGTGGTGAAGCCGCGCACACTGTAGTTGAGGAAAGTCAGGCCGCCGAAGTTGTTCTGCCGCGACACGCCACCCGCAAAGTCCAGGGCGCGGTCGATGCGGGTGGTGTTGAGGTCCTTGATCACCTGTGCGGGCACCACGTCGATGCTCTGCGGCGTGTCGCGCAGGTCGGTATCGGTGCGGGTGGCGGTGGCAGAGCGGTTGGCACGATAGCCTTGCACCGGCCCGTCGGCGCGCTCTTCGAGGTAGGCGTCGGTGATGGAGGTTTCGTTCAGCAGCAAGGGTTGTGCCGCTGAAATCGGCTGGCCGAACAAGCCCAGCGTCAGGCCGGCCAGAAGGGGGGCACGAGGGTTCACGTAAAGTCTCCGTTTTTCACGCTATAACGTTGCATTTTTTGGTGCGTCCTGACTTGGGCACTGTCCACGAGCTCGAAGGGGATCACAACGGATACACCATCAGGCTGCACTCGATGCCAACATCGATGCCGCGCGCTGCTTCGGGCGGTGCTGCATCAAAGATGACTAGAAACCCTTACGAGTAGAGGGGCCGCCTTGCGTCAGGCCTGACAAATGAATCCTGATGAGGAAATGTTCATGTGTTGGGATACGCATGTTATTAGATGTAATAACGTAACACCAGTGATTAGCGCTCATTACCGGTTGCAAATGATTCTTGTTGGTCAGGCGCAGATGCCTGCGGGGCGGACCAGGCCGAGGCATCGTGCGGGTGCAGGCTTTCCAGGTGGCGAACGTGCACTTGGCTATCGCGGTAACCGCGCAGGCTTGCCTGAATACGCCGCGCAGCGTCTTCGACGAACATCAGGTTCTGCCCGTTGAGCGCTGCGAAAGCCTGTTCGTCAGCCCGTTTTACGGCGGTCTGAACCGGCGTGCGCAAAGCGCCTTCGACTTGGTCGATCAGGGCCAGCAACCCGAGATCCGGGGCATCGGAAGGTACCGTGACGCGCACTCGAGCTTCGCTGCGTTGGCTATGTGGCGTCGCCAGCGACGCGTTGCTGCGCAGCCACTGCGCGACGGCGCTGGCTTCGAGCAGCGGCTGGTCCTTGAAGGTTCGCAGGAAGCCGTCCTCAATCAATTGTCGGGAGAGAGCGGCCGAGCACGGGCAGGTCGAGGAATAGCCGATCCTGACCTCGATACTCAGGTTCAGTGCCCCGCCGACCTTCGTGGCGAGCACGTGAACCGGGTACGACTTCCAGCCAGAGAGGCCCTCGGTCACCAGCGCAGGGCGGCGAACCAGCAAATCGAAATCCAGGCGCAACCTGGCATTACGGCTTCCGCAATCCTGATGGCTGTCGATCATCTCCTGCAACAGCGCGAAGAGGCTTGCCGGCGACACCGCCGCAGCCTGCCCCCAAGCGTCCAGCAGGCAATACAGCCTGGACATGTGAATGCCTTTGACGTGCGGCGCCGGCAGGTCGACCTGGACATCCGCCCGGGCGTGTAGCTCGCGCTGGTAGGTCGGTTCTTCGATCCTTACCGGCAGGTCGATACCCTGCATGCCGACCCATTGCAACGGGCTTAGGCTGTGGGCCAGGTCGGTGACGGAAACGTCGGGTAATGCTGAGCTCATCATGTCTATCCAGTGGTGGGAGCCTTGCACGTAGCAGCAAGGGGTATGAATCAGTTCCAGCCGGGGAAGGGGTTGGTCAGCTTCATCCAGCCTTCCGTTCCCTGGGCCCTTTCCTCATCGGTCAGCAGCGCGCGACGGGCCCGGCCTGGGACCGGTTGCCGGCCATGGACGGTTCGCAGTCGAGCCAGAGGTAACGTTTAATTTAGTTAGTTATAACATAACATTTAGGTTAGATTGCAAATCATGTCCGTGTTCTTGACCAGGTAGAGGCAGGAAGCCGCTTCGCGTGTGGCTGCTGAAGTGGGAGAAAACTGCTGGACAAGATCAACGCTGACCTAGAATGCGTTGCCTGGGGCGAGCTGAAACGTAGTCGCTGTGGTCGAAGGCCATAAGCAGGCGGTCGCGAGCGGGCATTTTGTGCACGTTTTCGTTGACCGCCATAATCGGCGACCAGTGCCGGTGGGGCTGAGGGACCTACTGGAGAGATTTGTCGAGTTGAGTTAGCTCATGTGCGCTGAGTGCTCGGTGGTACCTTTCGTTTGGCATACCACGCGAACAGCATGATTGCTAGCAAGCACACTGCAGTTTGGGTCGTTCCCAGTATGGCAACAGTGGGAAAATTCGGCGTTGAAACCATCCAGGTCGACACTGCTCCGATTGCCATGGTGAGGAATCCCAAAAGGGCTGAGGCCAGTCCTGCTTCTTTCCCGAACGGTGTCATGGTCAAGGCCGTTCCCAGCGGATTGGCAATACCCATACCCCCTAGGAAAAGCACCATCGACAATGAGTACCAGCCCAAGCTTGGATTGCTCGGGCCTACCAGCAGCAATGCACCCGCCAAACACGCAGTCGCTAGGCCTGATAAGGTGATGGCTCGGCTACCCCAACGGTGAGCCAAGCGAGGAGCAGCCAAGCCAGCGGCAAAGACTACGAAGACAGTTGCCGCGAAATAAAGGCCCACTTGGAGCGAGTTAAGCCCCATACCGTCCATCAAGATGGACGGCGCAGCGGCGAACGAGGCGAATAAGCCGCTCATCAGCAGGCTGGTCGCCAGTGCGGGCAAAATGAAGAGGCGGTTGGACGCCAGTTTGCCGTATGCGATCAGGACCGCAGGTACTGATTGAGTCACCCGACGACGGCTAGGAAGGGTTTCACCTATCCCTCTGACGTAGAACAGCGCGATAAGGATTGCCGACATGCCGACGACTACAAAAAGTGCACGCCATCCCAAAGTGGTGTTCAGCATACTGCCGATCAAAGGTGAGAAGCCTGGTGCTGTGGCGGCAGCGATCATCGTCAGCGATAACGCGCGTGCCAGGTTCTCACCCTCATAAAGATCGCGAGCGATGGCTCTGGCCAGAACCGCGGCGGCACACACGCCAATAGCCTGGATTACTCGTCCGAGGATCAGCATGTCGAATGTGGCGGCGTTAGCCGCCCAAAACGTACCCACCACGAAAATCATCAGCCCACCCACTACCAGCCGCTTGCGGCCATAGCGATCGGCAAGCGGCCCTACCAATAATTGGGCGAAGGCGAAGGTGATGAAAAAGCTGGAGAGCGTCAGCCCGAGTTTCTGGGATGAGACGTTGAACTGTCGAGCCATTTCAGGAAAAGCGGGCAGGATGATATTGGTGGACAAGTTGCTGATGGCAGCGAGTGCTGCCAGTAGAAGGATGACCTTGGCCGTCAGAACGTTGGCCCTCTGAGTCTCGCCGTCAGCTTCGTTGGCGTGGGTTTCGAGTTGGCTGTTCATACGCTGGCCTCCCAGCGGCGGAACAGCACGCTGGCGTTCACACCACCGAATCCGAAACCGTTGGACAAGGCGTATTCGATGGGCATTTCACGGGCTGTTCCTGCAACCAGGTCAAGGCCAAGCGCAGCATCATCGACTTGAGTCAGGTTGAGCGTGGGGGGAACGATCTGGTCTTGCAGCGCCAACACCGTGAAAATGGCTTCGATACCGCCTGCCGCCCCCAAGAGGTGGCCGGTGGCCGATTTGGTCGATGTAATCGCCACGCCGCTGCCGCTACCGAATACGGCGCGAATCGCTGAAAGTTCACCCTTGTCGCCAACCTGGGTAGAAGTCGCATGCGCATTGATATGGTCCACGTCCCCAGGCGCTACCGACGCCTGTTGCAGCGCGAGTTGCATGGCACGCCTGGCACCGCTTCCGTCTTCGGGACCAGCGGTCAAATGGTAGGCATCAGCGCTCGTTCCGTAGCCGACCAGCTCGGCCAGGGGCTTGGCGCCACGGGCCAGCGCATGTTCCAGCGACTCGATCACCAGCAAGCCAGCCCCTTCAGCCATGACAAACCCGTCCCGTTGGCTATCGAAAGGACGGGAGGCTTGCTCAGGGCTATCCGAAAAGCCCGTGCTGAGCGCTCGTGCAGCCGCAAAGCAGCCTAGCGTCACGCGATCGATTGCCGCTTCGGCGCCACCGCAGATCGCGATATCCGCTTCGCCGCTTCTGATGAGCCGAGCGGCATCGCCGATGGCCTGCACCCCCGCAGCGCACGCTGTGACGGGTGCCCCAAGTGGGCCTTCAAAACCGTAGCGTATGGAGACATGACCCGCTGCCATATTGGCCAGGAACGATGGCGCCGTGAAGGGCGACAACTTGCGAGGGCCACGTGTGTCAGTGGTGCGCACCGCCTCTGCGATGGCGCCGAAGCCACCGACTCCGGAAGCGATGACGGTGGCGGTTCGCGCGCGTTCCGCCTGACGCTCGGGATGCCAGCCGGCTTGCTGCAATGCTTCATCCGCTGCTACCAGCGCAAACTCGATGAATCGATCCATTTTCTTGCGTTCCTTGGCGTGGATGACCTGCTCGGGTTGATAGCCTGCCACGGCATCCTCGGCCAATGTGGGCACGCTGCCGCCCACTGACACGCCAGTGCCTTCGACGATATCGGCAGCAAGCGCGCGAATCCCGGACTGGCCAGCCAGCAATCGACGCCATACTTCCGTTACGCCACAGCCCAGCGGGCTAACAACGCCGGTGCCGGTCACCACGATGCGCTTTTGAATAACGTTGTGAGCCATTTCGACCTCTCGTTGGATCATGAGCGCGCCACGAATGACACCGGGCGCGCACGGGTTGCAGGCAATGTTCAATCAGGCGCGGCGTGCAGCTGCTGGCTTGGCAATGCGGCTATCTGGGTGGATCTTGAACCAGATGGAATACATCGCCGGCAGGAACACCAAGGTCATGATCGTGCCCACGAACGTGCCTCCGATCAGGGTGTAGGCCAAGGTGCCCCAGAACACCGAGTGGGTGAGGGGGATGAAGGCCAGGATGGCTGCCAATGCCGTAAGCAAGACCGGGCGTGCGCGTTGCACTGTGGCCTCGACCACAGCGTCGAAGGGGGCAAGTCCTTCAAGCTGGTTGTGGTCAATCTGCCCGATCAGGATGAGGGTGTTGCGCATCAGAATCCCGGAGAGCGCGATCAAGCCGACTAACGCGTTGATGCCGAACGGTTGGCCGAACAGCAGCAATACGGGTACTACGCCGATCAACCCCAGCGGTGAAGTCAGAAACACCATGACCATCGCCGAGATAGAGCGCACCTGCAGTATGATGATCAACAACGTCAGGGCAATCATGATCGGCAGGAGAGGGACGATAGCCTGGCTGGCCTTGGCCGACTCCTCGATAGAGCCTGCCATTTCGATTTTGTAGCCCGCAGGCAGCTGCCTGACGATGGGCTGGAGGTCTTTCCAGATCGCCGTGGATACATCAGGCGGCTGCAGCCCTTCGGCGATGTCACCCCGCACTGTCATGGTGGGCGTTCGGTCGCGGCGGCGGAGGATGGGATCCTCCATACGAATACTCACATCACCGATCTGCGAAACAGGAACGCGCTGACCGTTCGAGCCTACCAGGGTGAAACTCTCGATCTGGGCAGGATCGAGTCTGATCTGGCCAGCGGCACGCCCTACAACCTGCACAGAGCGGATATCTTCCCTGATCGACGTGATCGGCACACCGGTCAGCAGGAATTGAAGCTGCTGCGACACCGAGGCGGACGTCAGGCCAACCGCCTGCAGGCGATCTTGATTCAGGGAGAAGTGAAGCGTGGGAACAAGCGGGCCCCAGTCGGTATTGACGGTCTTCATCATGGAGCTCGCCTGCAGCACGCTTTGGACGCGTGCTGCAATCTGGCGCAGTTGCGAGGCATCCGGGCCCATCACCCGATAGGCGACCGGGTAGGGGGAGTAGGGCCCGAATACCAGTTGTGTTACCCGCACTTGAGCGCCGGGTGCCAGACCTTCGGAGGCCGCCTCCCGAAGACGATGCTTGAGGGCCTCACGAGCGCCCTGGTTTTCGGTCAGGACCACAATCTTGGCAAAGGACGGGTCGGGCAACTCAGGGGCCATTGCCAGGAAGAAGCGGGGCGGGCCTTGGCCGATGTAAGTGGTGACAATCTTTGCCTCCTCTTGCTGACGTAGCCAGGACTCAACCCTGATTGCAGTGGCGTTTGTCTGTTCGATGGAGGTGCCATAAGGCATCTGCAGCTCCACAAGCACTTCGGGGCGGTCGGAGGTCGGGAAGAACTGCTTCTTTACCAATCCCATGCCAAGCACGGCGGCCACAAATGTCGAAACCACGGTGCCTGCCACGAGCCATTTATGTGCGATCACCCAGCCCAACAAAGTGCGGAATCGGTTGTAATGACGGGTGTTGTAAATAGCGGCATGACCACCTTCAATCGCCTTGATCTGAGGCAACAGCTTCACGCCCAGGTAGGGGGTGAACGCTACCGCCACCACCCAGGATGCGATCAGGGCGATGCCGACAATCCAGAACATGTTGCTGGTGTATTCGCCGGCAGTGGACTGGGCGAAACCGTTAGGCATGAATCCGATGGCGGTAACCAGTGTGCCGGACAGCATGGGGGCTGCCGTGTGGCTCCAGGCATATGCCGAAGCTTTGATGCGGTCGTAACCTTCTTCCATCTTAACGACCATCATTTCGATGGCGATGATCGCGTCGTCGACCAGCAACCCTAAGGCCAGGATGAGCGAACCCAGCGTAATCCGGTCGAAATTCTTGCCTGTTGCGGCCATCACCACAAATACGATCGCCAGTGTCAGTGGCACCGCGGCTGCGACGACAACGCCGACACGCCAGCCCATGCTGAGGAAGCAGACGAGCATCACGACCAGCAGGGCAACAAAAAACTTGATCATGAACTCGTCGACGGAGGACGTAATGTTTACTGCCTGATCGGTGACCTTGCTGAGCGTCATGCCCAAAGGCATGCTTTCGTTGATTTTGGCTGTTTCGGCCTCCAGGGCCTTGCCTAGGTCGAGGCCGTTCCAGCCTTCGCGCATGACAATGCCAAGCAACAAGGCTGGTTCGCCATCGTTGCGTACCAGGAACGTCGCGGGATCTTCATAGCCGCGTTCAACGTCAGCCACATCCGACAGTTTCAGGGCGCGGCCCTGAGCGACCACAGGGGTTTCGCGAATCTTTGTCAGTTGATCGAAGGCGCCGTCAACCCTGACCACCACGTGTGGCCCCTGCGTTTCCACCGAACCCGCCGGTGACAGGGCATTCTGGTTGTCCAGGGCCGAGAAAATGTCCTGTGGCGTGATGCCGAGTGTGGCCAGGCGGTCATGAGAAAAGGACACGAATATCCGTTCAGCCTGTTCCCCGATGATGTTGACCTTCTTGACGCCCGGCACGTGCAGCAGCTGCTGGCGCAGTGTTTCGGCGTCGCGGACCAGCTGGCGCTGCGGTTCGCCTTTGGCTTTGAGCGCGTAGACCGCAAATGTCACGTCCGAGAATTCATCATTGAGCATTGGGCCAATCACGCCCGCTGGCATGAGCTTGGCCTGATCACCCGCTTTCTTGCGGGCCTGGTAGAACTCCTCCTGAACCGCCGAAGGCGGGGTCTTGTCTTGCAGCGAAACCATCGTGAATGCCAACCCGGGCCGGGTGTAGGTTTCGGTACGGTCATACCAACGCAGCTCCTGCATGCGTTTTTCCAACGGTTCGGCCACCAGATCTTGCATCTCTTGTGCAGTGGCGCCGGGCCAGGCAGTGATAATCGTCATCTGCTTGACGGTGAAGGGCGGATCTTCTGCACGGCCCAGTTTGAAGAAGGCCAGCGTTCCGGCGAAGGCGATCAGCACAATCAGGAAGAGGGTGATTGATCGCTCGCGTACTGCGAGCGCGGACAGGTTGAAACGAAGCTGGCTCATGGCTGGTGCTCCGTGACCTGAGCTGTTTGAGCCTGTTCCATGACCTCAACACCATCGCGCAGCAGATGCGCACCCAGTGCCACGATCCGATCGCCAGCGTTCAGATCACTCTTCACGACAGCTTTTTCGTCACTGACACTCAACACTTCCACCGCGCGCCACGACACCTTGGCCGGCTGGCCAGCTATCACCCAGACCCCGGCTCCGTTACCCGGGTCAAAGAGTGCGCCGATGGGTATCTGCTTTGCGTCAAAATGCGTATCAGTATTTGGAATATCAAGCGTAATGGTTGCACCTAATGGCGCGCTCGCCAAAGGCCCAGTGAGCACGTACCTGGCCTCGAATGTGCGCGTAATCGGGTCTGCAGCATCTGAAAGTAAGCGCAGATGAGCAGGTACGGCCTGTGCAGGCTTGCCAAATAGCGTGGCGAGTGCAGTCGAGCCAGGCGCCGGTCGAAGCGTTTCTGGCAAGTAGACGACAGCTTCTCGTTGCCCAGCCCTGGCCAGCTTTACAACTGCTTGGCCAGCACTGACGACCTGGCCCGGTTCGGCCAGCGTGTCCATCACTACACCGTCGGCGTCGGCTAGCAAGACCGCATATTCAGTGGCGTTCCTGGCAACGTCAGCCTGAGCATGCGCGGCACTGAGTTGCGCCTTGGCGGCATCAGCCGCAGCTTTGATCTGGTCGTAAGACGATGCCGAGACCGCGCCCTCGGCCACCAGCCCTCGATAGCGAGCTTCGTCGTCACTGGTCTGCTTGGCCCGTGCCCGAGCAGCAGCTACTGCCTCTTGCTGCGCGCGCGCCTGCAGATTCAGATCCACCGGATCCAGGCGCATCAAGGGCTGACCGCGTTTGACTGTTTGTCCGGTATCGACCAGGCGCTGCAAGATTTTTCCGGATACTCGGAAGCCGAGGTCACTCTGCGTGCGAGCTACCACAACCCCGGAAAACGAACGTGCAAGTTCTGACGCGTCCTGTACTGAGACCGCTTTCACGACCGGCGGTTTATCTCTCGGGTCTTTTCCAGGTGAAGAGTCCCCGCAAGCGACGAGGGCGAGTGGGAGTAAGCAACCGACTAAGGCGGCAGGACGCAGGCGCATGGGATCCCTTTCTCAAAAGGCGATGTAGGAATCCCATTTTTCTACTGGTGACCAATATTGTCAATGGTCACAATCTGCTAGGGAGCGAGGCTTCTGAGTATCAAGGCCGGCAGTTGGATAACCGCATCCTCAAGCGTGTCCAGGTTATGCTGAAGGAGCGCGGCATTTACGTAGGGCCTCATGATCAGAAAGATGGCCAGCGTCGCCTCATCCACTGGTGTCTTGCGTTCGAATTCTCCCGCGCTGCGGCCCTGTATCAGGATCTCTTGAATTAACCTGCTGATATTGGCTTCATGGGATTTGACCGACGACCACTGGTCACGCGATGCCACAGCGGCTATGTCGTAGAGTTTTCGCTCCTGGAAGAAAAGGTCAGCCCCAGCCTCTGCGATATTACGGAATAGACGCCTTAGCTTCTCCGAGGCGCTGGGGGCATTGCCAGTGGCCGCCTCGACGCGTTGCATGATGAGCGCCAGCCGACGGGAGCAGATCACCTCGCCGATCGCTTGCTTGGATTCAAAAAATTTGTAGATGTAGGCCTTTGAGAAGCCGATTGATTTTGCCAGATCCGAGACAGTGGTTTTGTCATACCCATAGTGGGCGAAGTGCTCCATCGCAGCCTGGATGATCTGATCCCTCACATCGTGGTCAGCAGGCCCTCGCGCCGGCGAGGGTGGAGAAGGTTTAGTCATTGGAAGCGTCCTGGAACGGGTTGACAGGCTGTGACCAAAATATGATATGGTCACTGCCGCTCTTGGTCTACGAGAATCATCATGCTTCCCTACCGAACTATTGCTCTGCTGCTGAGTTCCAGCCTCTCTGCAGGGTGCATGGTTGGCCCGGATTATAAACAGCCAAACGCACCGCTGGCCCATCATTACATCAGTAGTGCCGGGCTGGCTGTCACGCCAGGCGCGAGGGCCGACAAACTCGATAATTGGTGGGATGGGTTTGGAGATCCGCTGCTGAGCACACTCGTGACTGAAGCGATAGGGCAAAATCTTGAGCTTGCCCAAGCCCAGGCCCGCGTTGTGCAAGCTCGGGCAACCCTCGGTTCCGCTACCGCAGCACTCGTGCCTTCGGCGAGCGTGAATGGCCAAGCAGCTCGTTCACGTCAATCGATCGAGACACCGTTAGGTCAGGTCTTGAATTCAACACCGGGCTACGACCGCTACGGGAGCAGTTACGAGCTGAATCTCGATGCAAGCTGGGAAATCGATCTGTTTGGAGGGCTGCGACGCAATCGTGAGGCAGCTATGGCGCAGTACCAAGCGTACGAGGCCGGTGCGGTCGCGACGCGTCTTGCCATTGCAGCCCAGACTGCCGACATCTATATCACCGTTCGAGGTCTTCAGGCTCGTCTCGCCATTGCTCAAGCTCAGGCAAGAACACAGAGGGAGCTTTTGGGCAAAGTCAAACTGCTCAATCAAAAGGGGCTGGCGGCAGACTATGAGGTTCGCCAAACCGAAGGCGAGCTCTCGCAAGTTGACGCAACAATCCCAGTCTTGCGAGCAAACCTTGATGCTGCACTCAATGCCTTGGACGTTGTGCTTGGCAGCAGTCCAGGCACCCATCGAACTCAAATGGCAGCACCCTCGCACATTCCGAAGGCCCCTCAGTTATCTGACATCGGCGAGCCGGCCCAATTGCTGCGCCGCAGGCCTGATCTGATCGCTGCCGAGCGAAGAGTCATGTCTGCAAACGCGCTTATTGGCAGTGCAATCAGTGAGTATTATCCAACGTTTTCGCTGGGAGCACTCGTTGGCACTGCTTCGACCTCTGGCGGTCAGTTTTTCACCGGTGGGGCAAGCCAGGCGGCTGCGTTTCTTGGCTTGCGATGGAGACTTTTTGATTTTGGCCGGATCAATGCAGAAATCCAGCAGGCGAAAGGGCGTGAGGCTGAAGCTTTGGCCTATTATCGACAGGCCGTGCTGGGAGCTTCGCAAGACGTCGAGACCGCATTATCTGCACTGGTCAACCGCCAGCAGCAGGCACAGTTCCTGGGCGAGGGGGAGGCATCCCTTGCGCAAGCGCGACAATCGTCATTTGCGGCCTACCAGAAGGGCGCTGCAAGTCTATTGAACGTCCTGAACGCTGATCAACAACTGCTTAGGGCTTCAGATTCACGAGCGGTCGCGCAAACAGAGGCGGCCCGTGCTGCAATCGCTACGTATCGCGCATTGGGAGGAGGGTGGTCCCCCTCTTCAATGGCAGCGATACGAGAAAGAAAAACTTGATGTCGCTCCGTTGGTTAGCGCCGTAGACGTATCCCTCAGGTGCGCCCCCCACGCAGATAATGGACCGGTCGGGTCAGTCTGTAGAGGTCGCCCTCGTGCATGACTTGTGCTCGCGCTCATCAGCGGCGCCTGCGTTGCGTGCGAGTAATGACTAGCCCGGCAATAATGCCCAGGACAGCTGCACCCACCCACAACGGTGTGTTGTTTTTGCGGCTTCGCCAGCCACCGTCCACGCGGCGTCGGCCACTCGGCGGTTCGAACAGATTGCCCGAGGAAATGGTTGCACGGGGACTGCGGTGTATGCCCCAGCGTGTCAGCCATCCCGAAACCTGCGGTAGACCTGGAACGAGGAAGCTGGCCAGGTGGGCAAGGCGGGCGGCGGTGCCGACCGTGGTGTGTGCACGAGGGGAAATGGCGCATGCGACCATGGCCTTTGCCACCAGTTCTGGATCGTAGATCGGCCCAGGCGGGGTGAGGGCATGGCCGGTGTAGTTACCGCCATCCCTGAACCCTGGCGTGTCCATGACCGCTGGATAGATATCGCAGACATGGATATCGGCAAATTCCGTCAACTCTCCCCGCAGCGCATCGGTCAGGCCACGCAGGCCGAATTTGCTTGCCGAGTAGGCCGCTGCATAGGGCTGGGCAACCCAGCTGCCCAGTGACAGCGTGTTGATCAGGATGCCGCTGCGCTGCGCCTTGAAGTAGGGCAGGGCCACATGAGCGCCGCGCAGGTAACCGACCAGGTCGGTTTGAATGACCTGTTCATGGGCTTCCAGCGGCGTTTTCTCGAAGCTGCCGACCACACCAACGCCGGCGTTGTTGACCCAGATATCGATCCGGCCATGGCCAAATTCGGCAGCCTGTGCGGCCAGCGCTCGCATTTGATCGCTGCTGGTAACGTCGGTGGTGATTGCCACGGCGTCCGTCCCGCAATCGGTGCACTCGTCCAGCACCTCGAACAACGCTTCTTCATCCCGTGCGGCCAGGACCAGGCGAGCACCTTTGCAGGCAAACGCATGCGCGGTGGCCCTCCCTATGCCACTTGAAGCGCCGGTGATGACCACGACCTTGCCGCGCAACGGGCCTTTTACCTGTGCTGAGCATGAAGGCTCGGCCGGCGGTGAATCTTGCTCGAACGCGTCAGTCGCAGATTCGAGGAAAACACGGGCTTCTATCCTCGAGAGCTCCAGGGCGGTGCCGTCGACCAGCACCAATTTCAGCCCCTCGATGGTGCCGGCCACCCGATCGGGGAATACCGGCTCACCCTCCGCATCCAGGCTGTCATAAATGAACTTCGTGCCTTCAAGCCAGCCGACAGCCGTCAGCAGTTCGGGGCCAAGGTAATATCTACCGTCCAGAAAAAAGCCGGGGAATTGATGGGCGCGCTCGACGTTCTCCACGCGGTAACGTTCGCCTGGTTTCATGCCTGTCGCTTGATCGATCATGGTAATGACCCCTTTCGATGTGCGTTGCAAAACGTTCAACCTTTGCTGTGTTCGTCGGATGTCGGCCCGGTTCCGCGCTTGATACCGCGCGGCCCGGCAACGCCCCAGATGGCCAGGCCCACGATCGGAAGCACGACGATCACCAAGGCCCATAGCACTTTGCAGGCGTCGGACTGGTCGCTTCTGAACACACTCACGATGGCCCATAAGTCGATGAGCAACAGAATGGCCGCCACTGCAATCCAGAAATACATGGCAAGGTCGTTCATAGGCTTCTCTCCTGTGGCTTACACGTATTCGGGGCCCAAGGTGCCGGATGCCGCGCCGGGAACCAGAATGACCTTGCGGCAGTTGTCCTGTTTCTGGTCGAACATCCTGTAGCCCATGGTCGCTTCCTCCAGGGCGAGGCGGTGGGTGACGATGCGCTCGGGTTGCAGACGACCGGCCTCGATGTGCTCAAGCAGCTCTGGCAGGTATTTCTGCACATGTGTCTGGCCCATCTTGAACGTGAGGCCTTTGTCGAATGCGTCGCCGAACATGAAGGCGTGGATGAAGCCGGCATACACGCCGGGGACACTGACAATGCCTCCGCGGCGCACAGCTGAAATGCTCTGGCGCAAGGCCTTGCCACTGCTGCCTTCGATCTTCAATGCCGTCATGACTGTTTCGGCGGTGCTGCCCTTGGCCTCGAAGCCAACGGCATCGATGACCGCGTCGACACCGCGCATGCCTGGTGTCTGGCGGATGATGCTGTCGGCAGGGTCGTCATCCTGCTCGAAGTTGATCGCGGTGACACCGTAAGCGTCCTGGGCATAGGTCAGACGGTAGTCGTTGTCATCGACCATGAAGATGGTCTGGGCACCGAGCATTCGCGCGCAGGCGGCAGTCAGCAGACCCACCGGCCCCGCGCCATAAATGGCTAATGAAGAGCCCTGGCCGATCTCGGCGTTGAGGACTGCCTGCCAGGCGGTTGGCAGGATATCGGAGAGAAACAGCACCTTGTCATCAGCCAGCGCGGTTGGCACCTTGAACGGGCCAACATTGGCTTTCGGCACTCGAACGTAGTCAGCTTGTCCTCCGGGGATGCCTCCATACAGATGGCTATATCCGAAGAGTGCGGCTCCGGGCGGGATGCCTTTTTTGTTGATGAGTGACCCGCGACCGGTGTTGGTAGTTTCGCAGGCGGCGAACAGGTCGTGTTGGCAGAAAAAGCAACTGCCGCAGGCAATGACGAAAGGAACCACCACGCGGTCGCCGATCTGCAGGTTGGTAACGGCCCTGCCGGTATCCTCGACGACCCCCATGAACTCATGGCCAAAAATATCACCCGCCTCGGTCTGCGGGATCTTGCCCCGATAAAGGTGTAGATCCGAGCCGCAAATGGCGGTTGCGGTTACCCGAAGGATGATATCGTCCGGATCTTGAATGATGGGGTCCGGGACGGTATCGACCCTGACATCGTTTGCGCCGTGGTAGGTCAATGCTCTCATGGAATTTGCTCCTGCAGCCGTGTATTTCCGTGATGGGTATGCAGGGGAAGCCAAGAGAGAGGGAAAAGTTCAAGCGATCAGCCCGGTTGCATCGCGGCGTTTTTCTTCCAGCCCCGCAGGTTCATGGCGCACAGGAAAACCTGCAGGATGATCAGTGCCCAGGCCTGCGCCTGCCATCCCCAGATTGCCCACAGCACATTGCTGGCAATGAAGCAGCAGAAGCCCAGTTTGCGCCGGCCTGGGCGCCCTGAGCCGATGCACCAGGCAGCGAGCACGGTCAGGACCATGGCAGGCCATTCGAGAAAGTCGATCCAGTCATTCATCACGCGTACCCAACTGATTGCGTTTGGAAGTAGGACTGGCGAGCACATAACCTGGTTCAGAACGCTTGGCGGAGACTCGCGGCCGCCGGAATTATGGAGCGTCGCGCCCATCCGCCTTGCCCACTCCCGGGTGGGCGCGCGGGTGTGTATCAGGCTGCGCGCTGTCTTTAGTCGACCATCCTGGCTTATCGATTGGGCGTCGCTCAACGGGTCATTACCGACAGCCCGGCCAAAGCCAGCAGGACAATGATCACCCGCACATACCAACCTACACGCTCGTAGCGCCAAACTCGCTTTTGCATGGGTATGTTTTTCCGGATGGGATAACGTCTGGAAATCAGCTCGTCGTCCGCCATTTCACTTACCCTCAGGCGCGTTCGCCGCGAAGCCAGCGTTGGTGGTAATGGGCCAGGCGCGTCAGCCCGAATAGCGCGCCCTGCCGCATCACATCCGACCTCTCCCCAAAGAAACGTTGGGTACGTGTAAATACGGCTACAGGCTCGCCGGCGAAGGCCCAGGCAAAGCACATCGTCCCCGGGGGCACCCCGGATTCAGGGTTGGGCCCTGCAACACCTGTCGTTGCAATCACCACGTTCGCACTGCTGTCTCTCAACGCGCCCAAAGCCATCTCCCAGGCCACGGCTTCGCTGGTGAGACCGTATCGCTCGATTGTCTCGGCGCTGACCCCCAGCAAGCGTTTTTTCGCACAGGGCGAATACACGACATAGCCACTTTCCAGCACTTCTCCAGTGCCGGGCACCGCCGCCAACAAGGCGACCATGCAACCTGCGGTACATGATTCGGCAGTGGAAAGGATCAACCGGTTCTCTTTGAGGTAGCCGAGCGCAGCTAATACAGGTTCGGTCGCCATAAGGGTATCGACTCGCGTGTTCTTTTGCGGTGGACGCAATCCTGGGACATTTGGTTCAGCGCATGGCTTGTCCGCCTGTCCCTTCCCTGAAACCTGTCTGAACTTTGTTCAGTTCCCAGCCCTCCTTCATGGAGAGGGGCAGCAGCGCTGACGTGTTGGCGCACTGGGCCGAGCTCTCCTGATCACAGCGAAGAGTAGGAACATCATGACCAAAGAAGTCCTTTCAAAAAAGTCAGGTTCACAGAAATCCCACGGCGAGGAAGAACGGGACAACGATGCGCATCGCCCGGATGGATCCACGGGAACATCGCATGATTCCACCGCGCAAAAAGCGGCACGTGATCAGGATCGTCGCCAGCGGTGAATCTCTGAAGGCTGCCTGGTGCGGATTACCGTTACGTTTAAAGCCGTTGCACCGGTTTAAACGTTGAACGTTTATCGCGCTGTTTCCTTTGGTAGTCCGGGTAAACGTTATAGATCATAAGGGCTGAACTTCCGCCTTCACCCGTGCGTCCCCCGAATGAATGCCCAACCAATAAGGCATTCGCTGACCCATCAGGCTCGAGGGCATAACGATGGACAACACCAATCAAAGCTCGACCGCTCAACCTGGCAGCACCCAGGATCATATACAGGCCATCAGGAGCGCCTGAGCCCTTGTTAGATGGTCGACCGCGTGGGCCTGGTCTGGCTGGGCCTGAACCAGAACCGCCCGTTCAACCCTGGGCCTGCCCGCCAAGGACCTGGAGTTGGCGAAAAGCAGTCGGTATGCGATCAGCCTAAAGAGCCCGTCTCGACGCAGGCAGCGAGCGGGGCCTTGGCCCCGCCGGATCACAGCACCTTGTCGAGCGTGATCGGAAACTCCCTCACACGCTTGCCCGTGGCATGGTAGACCGCATTGGCCACGGCGGCTGCCACCCCAACGACGCCGATTTCGCCCACACCCTTGGACCCCAGCTCGTTGACGATATCGTCGTGCTCTTCAACGAAGATCACCTCGATATCCCCGCTGTCTGCGTTGACCGGGATGTGGTACTCCGCCAGGTTGTGGTTGACGATGCGGCCCAACCGATGATCGGTCAACGCGGCTTCGTGGAGGGCCATACCCACCCCCCACACCACGCCTCCCAAAATCTGACTGCGCGCGGTTTTCGGGTTGATTACCCGTCCGGCCGCCACGGCACTGACTACCCGTGCAACCTTGATTGTGCCAAGGTCCTCGTCGACGTGGACTTCCACGAATACTGCCGAATGGGTAGCGGTGGAGAACGGTTGGCGTCTGGCGCCGGGCTCGGCGTCGATTTGCACTTCGAACTCACCTTCAGGGGCGCTGGCGATGATGTCCGCCAAGGCCAGGCGATGGCTGCCCGCGTGCAGGTAGCCATCGGCGAAAATGATCTGCTCCCGGGCCGTGCTGGCCACTTGGGGGTACATCCTGCGCGCATGTTCCAGCACTTTGGTGCGCAGTACCTGGCAGGCCTGGCGCACGGCCGAACCGACCGACGACACCGTAAACGATCCGCCCTGAAGGGGGGCGGTGGGCAGTGAAGAGTCTCCCAGCACGAAGGTGACATCCTGCACCCTGGCGCCAGCCGCGTCGGCTGCGATCTGCGTCATGACGGTATAGGTGCCGGTCCCGATATCGGTGGTGGCACTGCAGACGGTGAGGTGGCCTTGGGCATCGAAGCGTGCTTTGGCGCTGGCCTTCATCTGCATGGCTTCCCAAACGCCGCCGGCCATCCCCCAGCCGACCAGTTGGTTGCCATGGCGCATGCTGCGCGGTTGCGGATTACGGTTTTGCCAGCCAAAACGTTCGGCACCTTGACGATAGCACGCCAGCAGTTCCTTGCTGGAGTAGGGTTTGCCCTCGTTGGCATTGTTGGCGGTGAAATTGCGCCGGCGCAGTTCAAGCGGGTCTATCTGCGCTGCACAGGCGAGTTCATCCATGGCGCACTCCAGGGCAATCATCCCCGACGCGGCACCAGGCGCACGCATGTCCAGCGGGGTGTACACGTCGAGCGAGGCCAGGCGATAGCTGAGGGCAACGTTGTCGCACTGGTAGAGCATGCCACTCCATTCCACCACGTGCTCGGTGAAGTCCTCGAAGCGGGAGGTTTGGCCAAGTGCATCGTGGGCGATCGCCAGCAACTGCCCGTTTACGTCCGCGCCCAAGCGCAGGCGTTGCTCGGTGCGCGGCCGGTAGCCAAAGGTGAACATTTGCTGGCGAGTCAGCGTGACGCGCACCGAGCGCTGCAGGTGCAATGCCGCCATCACTGCCAGCGGCAACTGGTACTGCGGACGCAAGCCCGAGCCGAAGGCACCGCCGACGAACGCCGCGCGCACGCGGATGCTTGCCTTGGGCAGGCCGAACACCTTGTGCAGGTAGTCCTGGCAGTTCTGCGTGCCTTGGGTCTTGTCGTGAATTTCCAGTGTGCCGTCGGCCTTGTAGAGCACGGTCGATGCATGCGGCTCCATGGGGTTGTGGTACTCGTTGGCAGTCAGGTAGGTGGCATCCACCTGCACCGGGGCCCTGGCAAACTGCGCGGCAAAGTCGCCACGCGGCGCCGGTGTTTCGGCGGGTGCCGCATGCGACTGCTGGCATGCGCCCAGGTCTGTCTGGTGGGGCTCCTCGGCGTACTCGATCCTGATCAGCGAACCTGCATACCGGGCCAGCTCGAGGGTCTGGGCGACCACCAGCGCCAGCGGTTGCCCGTTGTAGAGCACTCGATCATTGAACAAGGGCCGAAACGGCGCCCCCTTCGCGGAATCGGCGTCGCTGTAGTCGTCGTCATAACTGGAAATATGCGGACGTTGGTCATGGTCGAGCACGGCGACGACCCCGGGCACGCGCATCGCCTGCGCACTGTCGATGTTGAGTACCCGACCTCGGGCGATGGTACTGGACACAACGCTGCCATGGAGCAGGTCCACCTCGGGGTATTCGCCCGCGTAACGCGCGTGCCCGGTGACCTTCGCCACGCCGTCTACGCGGTCCAGGGACGTGCCGGATACCGGTGTGGGTTTGATCATGGTCGTGTCCCCCCGTTAGCGGCGCCGCGCGCCGCGTCATCCAATGCCCGCACAATGGCGCGCTGGGCGAGCGTGACCTTGAAACCGTTGTGGCTCAGAGGTTTTGCACCTTGCAGCAACGTTTTTGCGGCCCGGGTGAAAAGCGCTTCGCAAGGCGCCTGGCCGGCCAGCATGCGCTCCACAACCGGATCTCGCCACGGTTTGTGGGCAATGCCGCCCAGCGCCAGGCGAGCTTGCCGGATCACCTGGCCATCGAAGCTCAAGGCTGCGGCGACCGACACCAGCGCGAACGCGTAGGAGGCGCGGTCGCGAATTTTCAGATAACGGTAATGTTGTTCGAACACCGGAGGCGGCAGCTCGATGGCGACCACCAGTTCATCGACTGCCAGCTGATTGTCTCGCTCCGGGGTGTCCTCGGGGAGGCGATGAAACGCCGCAAAAGGTATTTGGCGCTCTGCGCGCGGCCCCTGCACATGCACCACGGCTTCGAGCGCTGCCAATGCCACGCACATATCCGAGGGGTGGGTCGCGACACAGGCATCACTGGCACCGAGAATCGCGTGGATACGGTTCAAGCCGGTACGCGCCGGGCATCCGCTGCCGGGCTCACGTTTGTTGCAGGGGGTGCCGGTGTCGTAGAAGTAGTAGCAACGAGTACGTTGCAGCAAGTTGCCACCGGTGCTGGCCATGTTCCTCAATTGCGGTGATGCCCCTGCCAGGATCGCGTCCGACAGCAATGGATAGTGCTGTTCGATCATCGGGTGCCAGGCCAGGTCGGCGTTGCTCACCAATGCGCCGATCAACAAGCCTCCGTTTGGCGTGGGTTGGATGCGGTTCAGCCCAAGCCCGGAAATGTCGATCAGGCGCTGGGGGCGAACCACGTTTTCTTTCATCAGGTCGACGAGGTTGGTGCCCCCGGCAATGAAGTGCGAGCTAGCGTCAGCCAGGCTCACGGCTTCGCTGATGGATGCGGGCTTGTGGTAGCTGAAAGGCGTCATGGATTCGGCCCTCGTGGTGGCTGGGCCAGATCCGTCATCATCGGGAGGGCTTCTTCCACCGCCGCGACGATGTTGCCGTATGCACCGCACCTGCAAAGGTTGCCGCTCATCTGTTCGCGAATGGCCTCGCGGGTGTAGGCGCGGCCTTCGCGGGCAAGCCCGACTGCGGAGCAGATCTGCCCCGGGGTGCAGTAACCGCACTGGAAAGCATCGTGGGTGATGAATGCACGCTGCATGGGGTGCAGAACGTCGCCGCTGGCCAGCCCTTCGATGGTCACCAGTTCGGCCCCGTTGCACATGATGGCCAAGGTCAGGCAGGCATTGATGCGCTTGCCATCGCGCAGCACCGTGCAGGCCCCGCACTGGCCATGGTCGCAACCCTTCTTGGTGCCGACCAGGTCCAACTGCTCGCGCAGAAGGTCGAGGAGTGTGGTCCAGGGATTCACCTGCAGTGTCAGTCGCTGACCATTCAGGGTCAGGCCGATGGGGTGTTCTTCAACCCCATTGGGAGAGATCGCGCTCATGGTAGGTCCTCACGGTCAGGGTTTGCGCAGTCGGCTGCGTCTCTGTTGTGCGACCGGGCCGGCTGAGTAAACGTTCAGCCGGCTCGCCGATGTGCCGATCATTTCTTGCCCGGCAGCACCGAGCCGAGCACCTGCTTGGCTGTCTGCACGATAATGCCCGCCTGGTCGGGATCACCCTTGAGCAAGGTACTGGCAAACTTCTTCGCTTGGCCCAGGTTGATGTGGGGTGGCAGGGGCGGCACGTTCGGGTCGGTCTTGAACTCGATCAGTACTGGCCGATCAGCAGCTAGCGCGCGCTCCCACCCGGCGGCAACGTCCTCTTCGCGATCGACATAGATACCTTGCAGGCCAATGGAAATGGCGAACAAATGATAGGGCACGTCAGGAATCGACTGCGAAGCGTCGAACTTGGGGTCGCCCTCCATGACCCGTTGCTCCCAGGTCACCTGGTTGAGGTCTTCATTATTGAACACTGCACAGATCCATTGCGGGTTCTCCCACTGTTGCCAGTACTTGGCCACGGTGATCAGTTCGGCCAGGTTGTTCATCTGCATCGCCCCATCGCCCACCAGGGCAAGCACGGCGCTCTGCGGGTGGGCGAACTTGGCCGCAATCGCATAGGGCACGGCTGCGCCCATGCAGGCCAGGCCACCGGACAGCGAGCACTGCATACCCTGGCGAATCTGCAGGTCGCGGGCAAACCAGTTGGCACAGGAGCCGGAATCGCTGGTGATGATGGCGCGGTCGGGCAGGCGAGGGGACAGCTCATGGACCACGCGTTGCGGATTGATCGGGTCAGCCTTGACCAGTGCGCGTTTGGTCACGGTCTTGTCCCACTGCGCGCGCCAGGTCTCGACCTTTTCGCGCCAGCGCCGTTCGGTCTTGTGCTCGAGCAAGGGCAACAGGGCACGCAGTGTCTCGCTGGCGTCGCCGACCAGGTTGACCTCCATCGGGTAGCGCAAGCTGAGCATGTCTGGTTGCAGGTCGATCTGCACACCACGCGCCTGGCCTTCCTTGGGCAAAAACTCGGAATAGGGGAAGCCGGAGCCGATCATCAGCAATGTGTCGCATTGGGTCATCAGCTGATAACTGGGTTCGGTACCGAGCAGGCCGATAGACCCGGTGACCCAAGGGAGATCGTCCGGCAGCACAGCCTTGCCCAGCAATGCTTTGGCCACCCCTGCGCCGAGCTTTTCGGCGATCGCAATTACCTGCTCTGTCGCCTGCAGCGCACCGGCACCCACCAGTATCGCCACCTTGTGCCCGGTGTTGAGTATATCGGCGGCGCGCTGCAGGTCTTCGTCGAACGGCAACACCCTGGGCTTGCTGTAGCCGATGCCCGAATGCACGGTACCGTGAGCCCTCGGTGGCTCGTTGTAGGGGAGGTCCTGCAGGTCGTTCGGCAGGATGACGGCAGTGACGCGGCGTTCGCCGATGGCCGTACGAACAGCGCGATCTAGCAGGTGGCGCACCTGCTCCGGTGTAGAGGCCTGCTGGACGAACGCGCCGGCTACATCTTTGAACATCGACAGCAGGTCCAGCTCCTGCTGGTAGTGCCCACCCAGTGCGGCACGGGCCTGTTGGCCGACGATGGCCAGCACCGGCTGATGGTCCATGCGTGCATCGTACAGGCCGGTAAGCAGGTGCGAGGCGCCTGGGCCAGAGGTGGCGATGCAAACGCCAAGCTCGCCGGTGAACTTGGCATGGGCGCTGGCCATGAAAGCGGCCATTTCCTCATGGCGGGCCTGGATGAACTCAATCTTGCCATTGGCCCGACCCAGCGCGCCAAACATCCCATTGATGCCATCGCCGGGGTAACCGAAGATGCGCCGCACTCCCCATTGATACAGACGCTCCACCAAAAAGTCGCCTACCGTGCCGGTCATTACCTGCTCCCGTTCAGTTGTTGATAGGCGTCTGGACTTGGCACGTGCGGCGAAAGTTTCAACGGTATGTGCACCGATCTGCCAGTTGGAACCCGACGACAGGCGACGGGTTCGAAAGTGAACCGATGACATGATCAGGGTGCGCACTATGACGCTCATGGATACAGCGGATGTCAGCCTGCAGGCCTTGTATTTCGAAGACGACGGCGCGACGCCCAATAGCCGTTTTCCCGTACTGTTCTACCGGCTGCCGCTTGTTCCCTCGGGGGCCAGTGCCTTCGAGGTCCTGTTTGCAGCGCACGAATGGACCCCGCTCTGGCGCGACGGGATCTTCGATTATCACCATTTTCACCCTAACGCCCATGAGGCACTGGGCATTGCTTGCGGGTGGGCCCGGTTGACGCTGGGCGGAGAGTGCGGGCAGAGCGTGAGCGTGAAACGTGGGGACGTGCTGGTACTGCCGGCAGGCACTGGTCATCGCCGCATCGAATGCAGCGATGACTTCCTGGTGGTTGGCGCCTATCCTCATGGGCAGGAGGACTATGACATTCAGCGGCCCGACAGTGCCGCGCACAATCGCGCGTTGGCGCGCATCGCCAAGGTTCCGCTCCCCGAGCAAGACCCGGTCAGCGGCATCAGGGGCGCGTTAATGACGCATTGGCGATGAGTGCGCGGCTCGCGGGCCTTGCGCTATGACGATTCTCTGCAGTCACCCGTGTTTCTGCAGGGCTTCAATCAGCTGTGCCTTGGTCATGGTCGAGCGCCCCTTGATGTCTTTGCTGCGTGCCTCTTTCATAAGGCTTTCCTTGCTTTGCGATTCCAGCGACGCGTGCGACGTCCGCGAATGCCCCTGGCGAGATTCAGCGGCGCGCTTGGCCGAATCCGAGCGTGCGGTCTTCTTCGCGTGCGACGGTGTCCTGCTTCCCGAGCCTGCGTGTTTTTCACCGCCTCCGGATTGCTTGTTGACGGTGGCCCAGGCGCGTGCTTCGGCTACATCCTTGCCCACGCCCTTGTCCTCGTAAGATTGCTCGATGTGCTCGGCCTTGCGTTTTTGCTTGTCCGTGTACTTGTCTTTGTCCCCGCGTGGCATGGTATTTACTCCTGCATGGGTTGCATGAACGGTTGAAAACCAGGGTAGAACTGACGCTCCGGGTGATGGACAGGTGATCCCTGGCGATCGGCCCTATCAGCTAAGTGCCGGAACCTGCGCGTGATCCACTTCCGTTTGAGCCACTGCCACCAACCCCCGCGTCTGTGCCGTTACTACCAGCGCCATGACTGCCGGTTCCCGAATCGCTGTCGGTACCGTCACCTCCGGTATTGTTCGTCCCATTGTCGTCAGTGCCGCCATCACCCGTACCCATTCCATCGGCGGGTGCTCCCGAGCCAGTCGCTCCGCCTTGGTCGTTCATTTGTCCACTGTCGTTCGATTGCATGCCAGGGGCGCGCTGATGGTTCAGGTCTGTGGCGGCCGAAGCAAGTGGTGAAGCGCAGCCCAGGCAGAGTGCAAGCAGTAACGTAAAAGGTTTTGCTGGTGTCATGGTGAAATGCCTTTTTGGATTGTTTACCCAATGTTCGGCACTGGCGTGCGTAGCGGGTGCCCGCTGAGCGACGGAAGGCGCTGCATCGGGTTGACCGTGAAGTGGCGCTTGATCGCGAGCAAATGCCGCTTTGCTCCAATGAAGCGCTGATAACGTGCGGGGCATCATTGAGCCGGGTGCTATCAGGTGTCCGAAATGAGTTTTCCACTACATGCGTTTTAGCTTGTCATGGACATGATTTGTAAATGTTTTCTACTTGCAGCCTACTCGCGCCCGATAAATTCTTTCTTCGTGACGCCGGGCCCCTCTGACGGTTATACCGCCATGTCGGAGTCATAGTTGTTGAACTACGACTATACAGGAGGGGCTCATGTCTGCCCTTAATGCGTATCTCAATCAAGACGTTCTTGGTACTGACCTCTGGCTTTGGCTTTCCTTTTTCGCTGTTGTGCTAACACTGTTGGCGCTTGACTTAGGTGTGCTCCATCGCGGCAATCGGGAAATTGGAGTCAAAGAGAGCTTGTTGCTGTCTGCGGGCTACATCAGTATGGGCCTTCTGTTCGCGGTCTGGGTGTATTTCCAGAAAGGCAGCGACGCCAGCATGGACTATGTGACAGGTTTCTTGATTGAAAAATCCCTGTCAATGGATAACGTTTTCGTTATTGCGCTGATCTTCAGTTTTCTGGCCATTCCTCGGGAGTTCCAGCACCGAGTATTGTTTTGGGGGATCATGGGGGTCATCGTCTTGAGGGCTATCATGATCGGCCTCGGGGCTGCGCTCATCGCCCAGTTTAGTTGGATACTTTACTGCTTCGGCGCGTTCCTGGTCTTCACCGGGGTAAAGATGCTATTCGCTCGCGTCGATCATGCGCCTGACTTGGAAAACATCCGTTTCGTCAGATACCTGCGCACACACCTACGCATTACCAAAGAATTGCACGGTCAACGCTTTGTGGTTCGCTTGCCTGACATATCAGGAAAAAGAACGCTATGGGTGACGCCACTATTCCTTGCACTTGTCCTGATTGAATGTGCAGATTTAGTGTTTGCTGTTGACAGCGTGCCTGCAATATTTGCAATCACACAGGACCCGTTCATCGTTTATACGTCGAACATCTTTGCTATTCTCGGCTTGCGAGCGCTCTATTTTGCATTGGCTGCGATGAT
The DNA here is from genome assembly GCF_058782925.1 of Pseudomonas sp. FW305-E2. Classification (NCBI taxonomy): domain Bacteria; kingdom Pseudomonadati; phylum Pseudomonadota; class Gammaproteobacteria; order Pseudomonadales; family Pseudomonadaceae; genus Pseudomonas; species Pseudomonas sp. FW305-E2. Next base: position 59,356 of record NZ_JBYSYE010000027.1, read on the forward strand.
CAGTCGCTTTGTTTACCTTAAGTACGCGCTGGCTCTGGTGCTTGTCTTTATCGGCGCTAAAATCTTCCTTCATGACGTGGTGGGTAAAGTACCCGCCGAAATATCGTTGAGCGTTACCATCGGCCTTCTGATTGGCGGCGTGTTGCTTTCGCTTTGGAAAACCCGAGCGTCCGCTAACGCTCATTGAATAATTACGTTCGCTGAACGGCTGGGCAAGGACACGCTCCGCAAGCATGGCATCGTGGCCTGCGCGTCCGATTACGAACGCCATGGGGACTCGTCCGAGAGGGTGATGTCAGTGGTCGAGGCAATCCAGTAACGACCGCCTCTTGGGCCTTCACACTCGGTCAGTTGTCCCCGCAGGTTCAGTTTGTACGCGCTGGCCTAGCGCTCAGGTGCAGCTTTCTGCGTTGTGGCGCTCACGATGACCCTGAACGAACAGAGCATTATGTGTTGTCCTATGGGACAGCGGCGCAGTCTGTGATAATGGGGAATGAAAAGGGCCCTATCATGTTGACCATCTCCAACAACGTGCATCTGTCGGATGCCGAAATCGAACTCACCTACATCCGCGCGCAAGGCGCGGGCGGGCAGAACGTCAACAAGGTGTCCAGCGCCGTGCACCTGCGCTTCGACATCCCGTCTTCATCGTTGCCCGAGTTTTACAAGGCGCGGCTGCTGGCGCTGCATGACAGTCGAATCACCGGCGCCGGCGTATTGATCATCAAGGGCCAGCAGTACCGCACACAGGAGCAGAACCGTGCGGACGCTTTGGCGCGTCTTGCCGAGTTGATCATCACCGCTGGCAAGACCGATAAGAAACGTCGCCCCACCAAGCCGACCCTGGGCTCCAAGACCCGCCGCCTCGAAGGAAAAGCCAGGCGCAGCGCTGTCAAGGCGGGTCGGGGGAGGGTGGAGTTCTAGGCTCTGTCAGTTGCGGTAGTCGTAATGTCGGCTGAGTGGACCATGCAGCGCTGGCGCGTGTCAGCGTAGATAACTTTCTACTCGCCAAGGTCAGGCTGGAGGGTTTCAAATTCAGGCATCTCTAAATGAGACATTGGCGGTGTGGCGCTTGCTCTGCAGCAGGCAAGTGGGGCAGGTGGCCCTGATTTTCATTTCGGTTTGAATTTAAACTGCGTTAGGATGCACTAAAGGTCACCTGTCCAACTTCGGAGTATCCCCATGTCGCGTCTGGCAGAATTTAGACAACTTGAGCAAAAATTGGCCGCCCAGTTGGCCGAACTGGAGGCCATGAAAGGCAGCCGTGAGCTTCAGAAAGAAATCGAGTTTGAGGCCAAACTCCGCGATCTGCTGGGCAAATATGGCTATAGCCTTCGTGACATCATCAACCTTCTGGATCCACAGGCCAGTCGCCGTGCCGCACCTGCTGCCGCAGAGAAAGCACCTCGTCGCGCTCGTCAGGTTAAGCAGTACAAGAACCCGCACAACGGCGAGATCATCGAGACCAAAGGTGGCAACCACAAACTGCTGAAGGAGTGGAAGGCTCAATATGGATCTGATGTGGTCGAGTCTTGGGTTTCCTAAGTTCGATCAAAGACGCAAAAAAAGAAACGACCTCAAAGGCCGTTTCTTTTGCCTGTGGATGAGCAGGCTGAATCCCCCATGGTTTCCTCGACACTTGCCGCGCTCAGGAAATGGCGTATCTGCTACTGACCTGCGGCCAAGGTTAGCGTCTGTATGAAAAGCCTTGAGACGGCTTTTCATGCAGTGCCTGGAAGGCTGCTCGCAGACGGCCTGTAGCGATGGATGTCACTCGGGCAACGCATACACCCTGAACAATTTTTTCACGATATCGTTGGTCCCTCCCAAGTATTTGTCGTAGTCCTTTTCAATGGAGCCCGAACGATAGGCTTCGCTCAAGGCCGTATCGACCAGCAGGCGGAAGTCTTCGTCATTGCGCTCCACCATCATCGCCACCGGCGAGTACTCGAATATGCGGTCCAGGAGCATCAGGTTTTTGGGAGCCCCTTCCTTGGCTATTTGGTTTTTCAGCAACATACGCTCGGCAAAGAACGCGTCCGCCTTGCCGTCGGCGACCAGCTTGATGCCCTCATCGTTGTTGGCCACTGTAACCAGTGAAGCGATTACACCAAGCAGGCGCATCCTTTCGCGAATCCAGTCTTCGGTTATACCGCCCTCAATGGTGGCGTATGTGTGGTTGGCCAGACCACTGTTGATGCTTGCTCGCCAGGTCGGTCCGCTATTGGCGACTTTGCCATTGAGTACATTAAGCAGCGATTCGGGGGCATCCTTGCGCACCACGACAGAGAGACCGGCGGTGTAGATCGGTATGGCGTAACTGATCGTCTTGCGCCGTTCCAGAGTGGGCGGAGTCGGCGTGCAGAGAATATCGACTTTCCCCTGGCTCACCGCACTGACCTGGTCGTAAACCGTAACCGGCTGGTAGCGCACTTGCAGGTCCGGCAGGCCAAGTTCGCGCTTGAGCTTGTCTGCAACTTTAAGGCATTGCTCGATGGCATAGCCGCTGGCTTTGTCGCCTTCCTGCGTGCTGAAGGGAGCCAGGTCTGGCAGGTAGCCCATGGTGAAGCTGTGGCTGCTGCGCACGCGTTCAAGTGTGGAGGCACTGGCCATCAAAGGCAGCGTCAAAAACGCCAGAGCGAGCAAAAAACGGGTGGTTTTGATGAATGGTACGTTCATGTCCGGTTTCCCCGTATGCAGATGTCTGTGCAGTCCTGGCTGCCGCGCCTAAGGATTGCCGGCCCCGGCCTGTTCGGCTGGCAGCGTGTCGGTGAAACGCTTGGCGAGGAAACCGTAGAGCAGGTAACCGAAGGCCAGTACCAGGGTGCCGCCCATCACCGCATCCTTGCCGCAGGCATACAGGGCATACAAGGAGTACGTCACCGCAACCAGCAGCACTATCAGGTTGCGCGCGTAGATCGTCGTTGAGACACCGGCCTTGTACATGATGACCAGCAGACCAGTCAGCGCGGTTAAATATGGGATGAGGTTAGTCACCGCCGCCAGGTTGACCAGCTTGCTGAACTGGGCGGCGGCATCCGGTGAAATGGTCGACAAGGCCATCAAGGTTTGCAGCACGCCACAGACGATCATGCCGACGACAGGGGCGTTCATGGCATTGACCTTGCTGAAGAACTTGAGGAACAGGTTCTGGTCGGCGGTCATCTTGGCAGTTTGTGCCAAGGTAAATTGCCACCCCAGCAGCGAGCCGACACACGCCATGACCGCCAGGGCCATGACGATATGGCCTACCAACGGATTGAACATCGTGGCGTAGACCAGCGCGAAGGGCGCCGTGGACTTGGCCAGATCGGCATTGGGAATGATGCCCTGGATGACGGTGGTCGACAGTATGTAGACACCGGCAGCCCCCAAGGTGCCGAACAGGCAGGCCAGTGGCACGTTGCGCTTGGGGTTTTCCACGGCATCGGTGGCTTGGGCCGCCGACTCCATGCCCAGGAACGCCCACAGGGTCAGAGGAATGGCTTTGGCGATGGACTCGGAAATCGGCAGATTGTTAGGGTTCCAGGCGGCGACCAGTACATCGGGCTTGAACCAGAACCAGCCGATGATGCAAAGGCCCGCTACCGGAATGATCACGCCCCAGACCGTGAAAGCACCGATCTTGCCGGTGATGCCGGGGCCGCCGAAGTTGGCGAAGGTGGTCAGCCAGATTAGCCCGATGGTGCCTATGCACAACGGGATGGCACCACTACCCAGCCAGGGCAAGAAAGCGGTCATGTAGCCCACCGCAGAGATGGCCACGGCTACGTTGGCGATGGCCAGAGACAGGAAGTACAGGTACGAGCAGAGGAAAAAACCCGACTTCGCGTGAGCCTCTTCGGTGTAGGCGGACAACCCGCCAGAGCGTGAGCAGAAGACGCCGCACTGGGCAAAACAATAAGCGATGGCCATCGAGCCGATTGCCGTGAAAAGCCACGACAACAGCGAGACGGCACCCAGTTGAGCCATGTTGGTAGGCAACATGATGATCCCCGAACCCATCATGTTGACTGTCACCAGCGTCGTGAGCCCGACCAGGCTCATTTTTTTGCTTGAATCAGCCATCGCAAACTCCTTGCCGCGTTCAATGTTTTGAACCTTGGTCCGGCAACGTGCAACGCGTGGCCGAATAGGGGGCTAATGTTCAATGCTTGACTACGTAAACTCTGCAGGGTGGGCGCACCTGGCAGTCTCGCTTGATCTTGACAGCAGGTTGGCAGGTTCAAAGCCCGGGAAAGGGCCATCGAACAGTGCTATCGCCAACAGGTAATCGACGATGGATTGCTTACGGCGGGTACGCCGTGACGGTGCGGCGTTGCGTCGTTATCAGCGTGAACTCGATTAACCGTTAACAATTGATAAAGATCAATGATCCTTGCCTATTTCACTTCGTCCAACAGGCAGCGCCTTTGATATGACCTTGGCGGGTTATGGATAATGACTGTCACATTAGTTAGCGGGTACGGTGATCACAGGGGCTTGCGGCGCCACGCCTGTTTCGGCAAGAGAGAACAGTACCAGTATGAACAAAAACTCCGATGTGTAGGTTAGCGGAAACAGACACGGGCCGCGCATCGATCTGACATAACATTCGATTTAACATAATATGCGTTATGCATAACTGCGTATTAGTCACCGGTACCGCTGGGTGGGCAGATTTAAAGCCAGGTACATGACAGCTCAGGCGCCTTTCCAGCTGTGACGGTACACGGAAGCCTCTTACCCTAATCTCGAAAGTAAATCGACCTAGGCCGATTTTTTGCCTCCTTCCAATCCATCTTGCTGCTCGGATCGCTCTCACAGCCGCAGACCCATTCAACGCTTCTGTCCCCCGATGCCATGGATACAAGGCGCTTCCTGGCGCGACGAGCCTCGTCATTAAGGTGTCGATTTACGTCTATGTGTTACTGCAGCCACGTAAACTGCGTTAAGCAACCGTGCCAGCGCCTTTGCTATTTCTGAAGACTTGCGAAGGCCGCGTATGCTTACTCATCGATGAAAACACAAGCATCGGCGCGAACTCCTTTTTCTGACCAGAGGTCGAACCTGTGAAATCAGAAGAAACTTTAAGCGCGATGGCCTCGAGTGACTGCGGTTGCGCTGTCAATCCTGTACGGTTCCGAACACGCAATATCGGAGAGATCTGTTTCAGGTGGCTCATCATTATCCAAGTGAAAATAAAGCATGAGATATTTGTAGAACCGGGTTTGTCCAATCGCATTTGGCTCTGATTTGCACAGACGCCACGACCTTTCAGTAGCCTAATGCCCAGATCAATCCCAATAGATGCTGTCGCCTAACCTTGGCAACCTCTCAACCTAGAGCGGTTTACTCACTCAATAAACGATAAAATCGGTCGAAATAATCGCCCTGTACAGCTCTGTCTCAGTCAGTACACCCGTTTAATTTGCCTGGCGCGCGGGTGCACGCCAGCCATTCTGTATCCTCAAAGCCCAACTCCAGGCTACCTGAGCGCTTCAGTTTGCCACGAAGCTGTCCGATATCAGCGTGCGCCCGCAGCCCGACAACCCAGAGAACCTGAGATAAAGCCAGTCGGTTGCATTGTCGAGCAATAAATACCAAACTACCCTTCTTTTATGTAAGCGCGCGACCCAACTCGACTAAATGAATATTTAGTTGAGTTATACGCATAGCCTGTCTGGAAAGTGCCCTTCACGCTTCCCTCAATATCCGATAACTCTCAGGCCGGGATATTGTGTATTCCTCAGCGCCGTTCTTTATTCAGGTTGTCCCATTTCATCGTGACCACCCTGTCTTCGAAAGTTCCGGTGCTTCCTGATGCTGAATTTCCAGCAGCTGACCGAAAAACAGCCGAGGGTGCGAGCCTACCTGGCCTCCTTCCCCGCCCCCTGAGCGCGGCCGAGGGTTACAGACGACTATGCAACTGGCCCCGCCCTCACCCGCCTTCAATGGGCGACTTTCGTCGAGATGGCAATGGTAACTGGTGGTTCCATGTCGCCGGTAAGGGCAACGGGGTTGTCTCCTCTGCCCTCACCCAATGAAACCCACCCGCTGTTGTCTACGCGGCACGGCCGCAGCTTGCTTTACGCCTGGCGGCGTTTACTAAGCACTTCCAGCCCATTGAACAGCGCCATGCCGGCCAGCATCGCTGCCACAAACAGCCAGCCTTGCCAAAACCCCCCGGCCAGCAGCACCAGGGCCGGCCCTGGGCACACCCCGGCTAGCCCCCAGCCAATGCCGAAGATCAGGCTGCCACCCACTAGCCGTCGGTCAATGTCGCGTCGGGCAGGCAACTGCATCGCGCCGCCGAGCAAGGACACAGCGTGCCGACGCGCCCACGCCATCGGCAGCAGTGCAACACCGATGGCGCCCGCCATGACGAGTGCCAGTGACGGGTCCCACTGCCCCGCGAGGTCGAGAAACCCCAGTACCTTGGTGGGGTTTGCCATGCCCGATAGCAACAACCCCATGCCGAACAGCAACCCCGCGATGAATGCGCTGATCCGGGTCATTTCATGCTCCTGGGTAAAGGTGGCGAACCACGAAGACGGTGGCAAAGCCGGCTGCCATGAAGCACAACGTGGCCACCGCCGAGCGAGGGGACAGGCGAGAAAGGCCACACACACCATGGCCACTGGTACAGCCACTGCCATAGCGGGTACCCACGCCCACCAGAAGCCCTGCGACCATGAGCAACCAGGGGGCCGTACTGAAATGTACCGTGGGCATCGCCGAGAACGCTCGCCACAAAAGTGGCGCCGCGATGATGCCCAGCAGAAACGACAGTTTCTCGCCACGCCCTTCTCCCGTGCGCTGCAATAGCGAGCCGAGCAAACCGCTGATACCGGCAATGCGCCCGTTCGCCACCACGAACAGCCCGGCGGCCAGGCCTATTAGTGCTCCGCCTGCCAGAGCCGACCACGGTGTGAAGGCAGCCATATCAACCACCATTTCAGTGCTCCCTATCCAACTGCAGAAATGAACCGGTTCCATCTTAACGCTGAGCCTGCACCGCTGGAATCCACCCCATCGCGACGGCCCTTCGGGCCCATGGCCAGCCACCGATAGCGTCAGAGGGATGCTGCTGGTAACAGCCTGTGCGACGGGTATATGCATTGGGTTCCAGGCCTCTTGAAAGCGCGTGGGGCTGACCCAGTACCAACCGATCAGGCTCAGACCGGCAACGGGTTCAATCACGCCCCATACACTGATGGCTCCCAGCCAGCCGATAATGTAGGAGCCGCCAAGATTGGCCAATGTGGTAAACAAGATCAGTATGACCGCCCCTGCCAGCCACCAAGCCCATTTTCTTTGCTGGATGACTTCTGCGCTTCTGCGCGTACATGCCTTGATGAAACCGGTCGGTCCCCTGTCACACCCTCATTCTCGTGCGCTGCGCCCCAGCCGCCGCGCCCCCGGCAATGCACTCATGCCGTGCAATACCACGCTGAGCAGAACGCAAGCGATGGTGCACGCGATGATCGTGCCAGCCTCTTGCAACGGCGCATCCAGTATCAGTATCGCGAACACGATGGACGCGAGCCCACGGGGGCCGAACCAGCCGATGAACAAGCGGCTCTCGGCGCTGAGTGTGCTCCCCGCCAGGCTGAGCCAGACAGGCAGCATTCGCACCAGCGACAGGCTCGAAAGTGCGTAGAACCAGACGGAGGGTGCCATGATCTGCGAAGCCTTGGGCGCCACATAGGCGCCAAACACCACCCAGGTCAGCAGCGACAGCGCTTCACCGCACGACTCGCCGGTGACGATCAACGGCTGGGTTTCCCGTTTGAACAGGTAACCTGTCAGCAGCCCTGCGCAGAACGCGGCGATGAAACCGCTGCCCCCCAGTGCCTGAGCGCTGGCGAAGCTCAGTAATGCCAGCGCGGGCATCACCAGTTGCTGCCAGGCCTCGATCTGCAGGCAATGGCGTTGCGACAGACGTAACAACCCGCCTACCAACAGCGCAAGCGCCGCCCCCGTGAGAACTCCGATACCCAACTCCTCCAGGAAGAAGTAGCCCGCCAAGGCAAAAGGCATCGTCGAGTGAGCCTCCGTCAACAATGCCAACAGCAAGAGTAGTACCGGCACGCAAATGCCGTCATTCAAGCCGCTTTCGACATTTAGGCTCTCGCGCACATCGGCCGGAACGTCGGGGTTGCTTACGACGGCCTTGCCGAGGGCGGCGTCGGTCGGGGCCAGTATGGTCGACAACAGCGCCATCTCCAGCCAGGGCATCCGTGGGAACATCAGCCAGGCGGCAAACCAGCCCGCAATCAGTGTCAGCGGCAGGCCCAGGGTCAGCAAGCGCAAGGGCAGGCTACGGGATTGCCGCAATTGGGCCAGGTTGGCTTTGGCGGCATCATTGAACAGGACGATTGAGAGGGTAAGCTCGGCCAGCAAGCGAAGATCGTTGCGGTCCAGCGAAAGGTTCAACAACCCGAGCCCAGAGGGGCCTGCCAGCAGAAACAACAGCGGCCCATTGACAGGTTTGGACTCAAGCGCACCGGCCAGGCTGGCGTACAGCACCAGCAAGGCGGCCAGAACAGCCAGGTTCTGATACATGGCCACGCCTCGGGATCAAAAGCGTATGTAGCAACGCTATCACTGCCCGCGCAACGCGACGATCTGAAAGGCGGCAGAAGTTATCTTAGGTCAACTATGCGGGTAATAAAGATCTCGCGTGCCGGCCATGGCCCATCAGTGTCATCAGCAGGATATGGGTGCCTGCGCCCGTCTGGTAGATGCAGTAATCCGCGATGCACTTAAACTCAGGTTCCTGGCCCGGACTCGGCTGGCTATCACTTGGCTTTTATCAAGCCCACCTCAAGGTGCCCGGGTAGGCTCCCGCCCAGTGATATCCAATAAAGGAGAAACACCATGAATCGCCCCGCTCCATCGAGGGTCCGCCTGTATGACGAAGACGATCTGGACAGCGTGCTGCGTTCGATGGCCCGCCAGGCCATGGCCTGTCTGCCTGCGTCCGAAGTGGCACTGGTAGGCATTCAGCGGCGTGGTGAGCCGCTGGCGCAGCGCTTGCAACTGCACCTGCAGGCACTCACCGGTGCTGCGCCCTTGCCGCTCTACCCGATCAAGGTCAAGCGTTATGCAGACGACCTGAGCCTCCTGCATGCTCATACTCAACTCACCGAAAACCCTGAACTCGCCAAGCTCGACCTTGCCGCAACCACCTTGCTGGTGGTCGATGACGTGCTCTACGAAGGGCACTCTCTGCTACGCACCTGCGCCTACCTCGCCGAACTGGGTGCGCGCCACATCATCAGCGCGGTGCTCGTCGACCGCCACGTCTGCCACCAACCGGTGCATGCCGATATCGTCGGCATTCATCTGCAGGTCGCGGCGCAGGATATCGTCGAATGCCATGTGCCCCCCTACGAAGGTCAATTCTGCGTGGAGGTGGTGCGCCATGGCCGAACAGGCGATACCGCCTGATTCAACTGCCAGGTGCAGGCCTGATCGTCAGGATGCTGCACGGCGCATGGCTGACAAGCCGCTCGGTGGTATCGCCGATCAGCTTGGCCCAACGCCTGGCCTGCACGGCGCCGACCACCACCACATCGGCTCCCAGCGCTGCGATATGAGACTTGATGACACGCAACGGCGCACCTTCGCTGAAGAATCGATGGTTGTGGGCGATGCCGTGGGCATCGGCCAACGCATCGAACGGCAACTGCAGCGATTCCCGCACCTCATCCGCCCAAGGGCCGGCGAGGTCAGGATTTGCCAGCATGGCGATTGGCAGGTCGTAAGCCGAAAGCAGGTTCAGCGGGCCCTGGCATTGTGTTGCCAGTTGCTGACCGGCCATCACCAGTGCGTCATTGAGCGGCGAGGCGTGGGATACATCCACCGCGACCAGCACGCTAGCTGGCATGGCTGGGGCATTCGCCGGTACGAACATCAACGGCACCTCGCTCCCATGCAACAGTACCTGGTCAAGTGAAGTCCGGGCCCGCTGATCGATCAGGGAACAGCCCGAGCAGTCCTTGATCACCAGGTCAGGCGCATAGCGGGCAATGCAGGCCGGCACCAGGTCTCGGGGATCGGAGGTTTCCACGGCCTCGAAACCTGGGCGTGCCCCCCTTGCCGGCTGTTCATCGAGCAGCGCCTTGAGCGCTGTGCTGAAGTGCACGAATGAAACGCAAGGCAGCGGGGGTGTCGGCAACTCGTGGCGCAGGCGCAGTTCGCCGGGTTCATGAATACCCAGCACGTGCAGGGCAGCACCAGACGCCGCAGCCAGGGCTATGGCCCGGTCCAGCGCGGCATTGGCTTGAGCCTTGGTCATGATCAGCAAAATCCGGCGATACGGGCTCATCGGGCACCTCCCGGTGCGGCTGCAGGATAGCCTACGCCGCCGCAGCTTCAGCAGCGCGGGGCGCTGTTCCAAAACGGGATATTCGAACGCATCCTGGTCGCCGACAGCATCAAGCCCTTTCGCCTGCCCGCCCCTTGCCAGGCCCGGCTGGACATCGTCGCCACCAGCGCCCTGGTCGCCGAGCGCCTCACGCCCATGGCGTAGTCATCCGCACGTTCCTACACCACCAGGATGTTGCAAGGTACCTGGTACAACACGTGTTCGGTGGTACTGCCGAACAGACGGTCCAGTCCCCGTGCGATGGGCCGCCCCAGGACCAGTACCTCCACCGGCTGTGATTCGACGTATGCGCTGAGCACCGCGACCGGGCGCCCCAGCACGAAATGGCAACGTTGCGGTGGTGCGCCGAAGCGTTCGGCCAGTTTCCTGAAATCATCCTCCAGCGCTTGGCGCATGGGCTCGGCAATGTCACCGATGGCCCAGGCGGCATACCCCATATCGCCCATGTAGGCCATCGACAGATCGCAGGCGTGCAGCAGGTCCAGTTGCGCCCCTGTCTGCAAGGCCAAAGCACCGGCCTGCTGGACGATGCTGTCATTTCGGGCTTGCCCCTCTGGCGAGGTGTCGGCCACGTCCACCGCCGCCACGATCTGGCGCGGCAACGCCGGCTGGCTGGCACCGAGCAAGTAGACCGGGACCGGGCAGTGGCGCAACAGTTGCCAGTCAAGCGGCGTGAAGAACGCGCGCTTGAGCACAGGCTCATGCTCGACCTGCTTGAGCAGCAGGTCCGGTTGCATCTCCAGCACGTGCTGCAGAATGTCACCCTGCAGGTCGTTACTCCAGGCCACCTCGGTCGTCACCTGCACGCCGGAGGCACGCAGTGCGTTTGCCTGGGCTTCCAGCTGTTCATGCTGAGCAAGCCGATAAGCCTCCCGCTCCGCTTGATGCTTACCGGACTCCAGCAGCCAGAGTTTGTCCAATGACTCGAGCAAGGCGACGATGTGCAGGCTGGCCGATGCCGATCTGGCCAGTGCAACAGCCTGCTCCAGGGCGACCGCCTGGTGCAGCATTGGACGCATGATCAGCAACAGCCGTTGATAGTGACTCATGATGGCCTCCAACGGTGGGCCGGCCTGATCACTCAGGTCGCTCGGGTTGCATCGAGACGGGGCTTTTCGGCCGGCAGTGATTGACCGCTGCTGCCAGCATCCGGTCAACGCCGCCCTTGGCGCTTGATTTTTATCAAGCGTGCAAATGCCTGCAGCGGTGTTCAATGTTGGTCAAGGTAACGGTACAAAGCCTCCTCCTGGTCGAAATGCAGTTTTGCCAAGGTATCCAGGCGTATGAGCTGGTGCTGGATTTCGTCGGCGCTCGGGTTGGCGGCGGCCTGGGCGAAATCCTCGTTCATGCGCGTCAGCAAATGGATCAGCCTGAACATTTCCCGGTGGGTATGGCTGAGCGGCGAGAGCGGATCCTCGCCTCCCATGTAGCGGCTCAACAGGGGGTACAGCTGCTGCTCGTCGTCCCGCTCATGGCGCTCCAGCGAGCCATGCAGGGCGGCGACCAGGCGCCCGAGGTCGGCCCGCGCCTGCTCCGTAGGGCGGCTGGCAAAGTCCCGCGCCATCTGGCTCAGGTCGGTCAACACCCCGTCCAGTTGTCGATGCTCGTCCTGCATGCGCTGCAGGCTCTCGGTCGGCAACCCGTTGTGGCCATCGCCCGCAACCGGGCCGAGGGCGCGAAGGGCGTTGAGGATGATCAACAGGTCGATGCCTTCCTGCAGTACCGCCCCCATCACCGCAGGCAGGTAGCCGGCCGCAGCGAACAGCATGGCCAGCAGCGAGAGGCTCATGCCCACCCATACGCCTTGCCGGGCGATGTGCACGGTGTGTCGGGCGATGTCGAGCGCTTCGATCAGACGATCCAGCCTGTCGACCAGCAAGACCACGCCGGCTGACTGTGCCGAAGCAGTCACGCCGGACGCGCCCATGGCAACCCCGACATCGGCGGCAGCCAGTGCTGGCGCATCATTGATGCCATCCCCGACCATCAGCGTGGGACCTCTTCGGCAACCTTCCTGCACCAGGCGGACCTTGTCCTGCGGTGAGAGGCCAGAGTGAAGCGCATCGATACCCGCTGTCAGCGCGATCATTTGCGCCGTCTGGGGGCGGTCGCCAGTCAGCATGACAATCTGGTCGATGCCGCGGGCTCGAAGCCGGCGCAGGGTCTGAGGGGTTTCCCGACGCACATCGTCGGCCAGCCGCAGCATCGCTTTCAATTCACCGTCTACGGCTACGAAACTGCCACTGCTGGCCAGATAGTCCAGCTGCTGCAAGCACACCTGTGCCCAAGGGCCCGCATCCCTGCCCTGCTGCACGTAAGCCAGCAGCCCCAAGCGCACGGCTTTGCCTTGTACCTGGCCGGCCAACCCTTGGCCTGGCGCCTCCTGCACCTGTTGCGGCGCCGCCAGGCTCAGGCCCCGCGCGAGGGCCGCATCGACAATAGCCCGAGCGATCGGGTGGGTGGATGCCTGGGCCAATGACGCGGCCCACTGCAAGATCTGCAGCGGCGCGCCCTCCCCGTTAAGCTCGATCGATTGCAGCCGAGCATGGCCGCTGGTCAAGGTACCGGTCTTGTCGAGAAAAACCTGGCGGATCCCGGCGAGCGCCTCCAGTACCGCGCCATCGCGCACCAGAATGCTACGCCGCGCCGCTCGCGAGATGCCCGACAGCACGGCAATCGGCACCGCCAATATCAGGGGGCAAGGTGTGGCGACCACCAGCACCGCCAGCACGCGTTGCGGGTCGCCACTGGCCCACCAGGCGAGCGCGGCGATCAGCAACGTCAGCGGGATGAACGCCAGCGCGTAGCGGTCAGCCAGGCGCACGAAGGGCGCCCGTGACTGGCGTGCCGCCTCGGCCAGCCGCACGATGCCGGCATAGGTGCTTTGTGCCGCAGTCTGCGTGGCCACCAGCACCATCGGCGCGCCGGCGTTGCACACCCCGCTGGCCACCGGCTCGCCGCAATGACGAGTGACGGGTAACGACTCCCCGGTCAGCGCCGCCTCGTCCAGGGTGGCCTGGGGACTCTGCAGGCGCCCGTCCACGGGTACGATTTCACCCAGGCGCACCAGCACGGCCTGCCCTGGCCTGACCTGATCCACCGCAACTTCGCGCAGCCCGTCTTGCTCCTGGATCCAGGCACGTTGCGGCGCTCGGTCGATCAGCGCCCGCAATTCGCGCTCGGCATGACGCACGCTGAACGCTTCAAGTGCTCGGCCGGTGGCCAGCATCAGCGCGACCACCGCAGCCACCAGCATGTTCTCCAGGGCCAGGGCGGCGGTGATCGACAGCAAGGCAATCAGGTCGATACCCGCCTCTCCCCGGGCTAGGCGCCTGAACATTTCCACCGCCAGGACCCCGGCCATGACCAAGCCACCAGTTGCCCAGACCAGCCCGGCCCAAGCAGGCCGCTGCGCCGCATAGGCCACGCCGCCAGTCAGCAGGGCCAGGGTGCAGACCACCAGCAGTGCGGGGTCGAGCCATCGACGTGGCATGGCGGGCTACTTGCGTCTGGCCTGCTGGCGCAGTTGCCGCACCTCGTCCTGAGCCTGGGTTGCCCGCCTTAGGGCCTCGTTGGCGGTCTGCTCGACCAGATCGATGCGGTAACACACTTGATCGGCGCGCAACCTTGCGGTGGCGGCGTTGTTCTCCGCTGATTCCAGGCGCGCATCGTATTCCTCGGCGCGCCACGTCGTGCAGCCGGACACGGTAACCAGCAACAGGCTTGCCCATCCGCAAAGCACATAACGTCGCATGTCGGTACCCTCGTGCATGGCCAGGACACGCTAAGTATCGATGGCGGCGTGCGCCGCACGCCTGACATTTGTCAACCGCGAGCGGCCTGTTCACCCGGTTTGACCTTTATCAATCGCGCTGGTGGGCACAAGGGTAGAAACAAAGACTCAGGGCACCGCCCCCCTACCCTATCTGCTACCGGAGCCGATCATGAACGACCTTGACCTACGAGACCTTGTGCTCGAAGAGCTGGAATTCAAACCCGATATCAATGCAGCCAGCATCGGTGTGACGGTGCAGAACGGCGTGGTGACCCTCTCCGGGCACGTCAACAGCTACGCCCAGAAAGTCAGTGCCGAGCGCACGGTCAAGGCCATGAAAGGCGTGCGCGGCCTGGCTGAGGAGATAGAGGTACGCCTGAACAAGCTCGAAGGTACCGCTGACGACACGATTGCCAGCCGTGCCCTGAACATCATCGCCTGGAGCTCTGACGCCAACGTGGAGGGCATCCAGGTCACCGTGCAAAAAGGGACGGTGACCCTGGAAGGCCAGCTCGATTGGCAATACCAGAAGGAAGTGATCGAACAGGCAATCTGGCGCTTGTCGGGTGTGGTTGGCGTACACAACCGCATCACCCTCAAAGCCCGGGCCGACGTGGTCGATATCAAGCGCCACATCGAGGACGCACTCAAGCGCAGCGCCGAAATCGAGGCCGAAGGCATCCGCGTCACGGTCGACGGTGGTGTGGTCAAGCTGGAAGGCAAGGTACACTTGCTGCGCGAGCGAGAAGTGGTCGAGCGTGCGGCCTGGTCGGTGCCGGGCGTCAGTAAGGTCGAAGATTATCTGTTGATCGCCTAGCGCCGCCGCGCCGAGGACCGATGGCCATGAACAAGGATAAGCCCTGGACGCTCTACCTCCTGGCAGTTGGCCTGGCAGTGCTCGCTGCCGTGCAGTTCGGCCTGTTCAGACAGCCGGCCGTGCAAGCCATTCCTTACAGCCAGTTCCTGCAATTACTCGATCAGCAGAAGGTCAGCGACCTGCATATCGAGCACGAGCGGATCCTCGGCAGGCTGCAGGAGCCGATCGATGGCCACTCGGTATTCTCCACCGTTCGCGTCGACCCGGCTCTGAGCGAGCAGCTGGGACGCTCTGGAGTCGCGTTCTCTGGCGTCGTCGAGGACAACACGGTAGCGACCGTGATGGGCGCGTTGATGCCGCTGTTGATGATGCTGGTGCTGTGGTACTTCCTGTTTCATGGCCTGGGGCAGAAACAGGGGTT
>NZ_JBYSYE010000028.1:0-74275 GCF_058782925.1 Pseudomonas sp. FW305-E2
GGCCGGCAGGGGATAAAGTCAGGCGCGCCAACGCCAACGGGCGTGGGCCTTGATTACGCGCATCAAGAGTTTGCTGACGATCAACACAGGATAGGTCTCGCTCATACGTCCCGGCACAGTAGCCTACCGGGGCGACGGGCGCAATATGCCTGTAAACACGGAGAAACGAATGGACTTGGGAGCGAAGCACTACGATTTGCTAAGGTCGATGGGGTTGTCCTGATAAAAACAAAGAAAAGGATGTTCCCTGATGCGAAAAGCCCCGTTATTGCGCTTTACCCTCGCTTCACTGGCCTTGGCCTGTAGCCAGGCGTTGGCCGGCCCTTCGCCCTATTCAACCCTCATCGTGTTTGGCGACAGCCTCGCCGATGCAGGGCAGTTTCCCGACCTGGACGGCGGTACCCCAGGCGCGCGCTTCACCAACCGCGATGCCGACGGCAACTTCGCTCCGGTGTCACCGATGATCCTCGGTGGCCGCCTGGGCGTCGCGCCAGGCGACCTTAACCCGTCGACATCCATAGGCATCCAGCCCGATGGTAATAACTGGGCAGTTGGCGGGTACACCACCCAACAGATCCTGGACTCGATCACGACAACGTCCGAGACCGTCATCCCGCCAGGAAACCCCAATGCCGGGTTGGTGCTGCGCGAGCGCCCCGGCTACCTGGCCAACGGCCTGCGCGCCGACCCAAATGCCTTGTATTACCTGACAGGTGGCGGTAACGACTTCCTGCAGGGCCTGGTGAATAGCCCGGCCGACGCCGTAGCCGCCGGCGCCCGCCTGGCTGCCAGTGCCCAAGCCCTTCAGCAAGGAGGCGCGCGCTACATCATGGTCTGGCTGCTACCTGACCTCGGCCAAACGCCCAATTTCAGCGGCACGCCACAGCAAAACCCACTGTCACTGCTCTCCGCTGCGTTCAACCAGTCACTGATCAGCCAGCTAGGGCAGATCGATGCCCAGATCATCCCACTGAACATCCCTGTGCTGTTGAGCGAGGCGCTGTCCAGCCCCAGTCAGTTCGGCCTGGCCAGCGACCAGAACCTGGTCGGCACCTGCTACAGCGGCGATAGCTGCGTGGAAAACCCGGTGTACGGGATCAACGGCACAACGCCAAACCCGACCAAACTGCTGTTCAACGACTCGGTCCACCCGACTATCGCGGGTCAGCAGCTGATTGCCGATTACGCCTACTCGATCCTCGCAGCCCCCTGGGAACTGACTCTGCTACCGGAAATGGCCCACGCCAGCCTGCGGGCTCATCAGGATGAGTTGCGCAATCAGTGGCAGACGCCTTGGCAAGCCGTTGGCCAATGGCAAGCCTTTGTCGCCAGTGGCGCTCAGGACCTGGACTTCGACGGCCAGCGCAGCGCGGCCAGCGGTGACGGCCGCGGCTACAACCTGACCGTGGGCGGCAGCTATCGCCTGAACGACGCATGGCGCCTGGGCCTGGCCGGCGGTGCGTACCGCCAGAAGCTGGAAGCCGGCGAACAGGATTCGAACTACAAGCTGAACAGCTATATGGCCAGCGCCTTTGCCCAATACCGTCAGGACCGCTGGTGGGCCGACGCGGCGCTGACCGCCGGGCACCTGGACTATAGCGACCTCAAGCGTACCTTCGCCCTGGGCGTGAATGACCGCAGTGAAAAAGGCGACACCGACGGCGAGGCCTGGGCAATGTCCGGGCGGCTGGGCTACAACCTGGCGGCCGACACCAGCAACTGGCAGTTGGCACCTTTCATCAGTGCCGACTATGCGCGGGTGAAGGTGGATGGCTACGAAGAGAAGAGCGGGCGCTCGACGGCGCTTGGCTTCGATGACCAGGAGCGCACGTCACGTCGCCTGGGCGTGGGGCTGTTGGGCAGTGTGCAGGTACAGCCAAATACCCGGCTTTTTGCCGAAGTGGCGCAGGAGCATGAGTTCGAGGACGACCAGCAGGATGTGACAATGCACCTGACCAGCTTGCCAGCGAATGATTTCACCCTGACCGGGTATACGCCGCACAGCGACCTGACCCGGGCGAGCCTGGGTGTGAGCCATGAACTGGTGGCAGGGGTGCATTTGCGCGGGAACTACAATTGGCGCAAGAGTGATGAGTTGACGCAGCAGGGCGTTAGCGTGGGGGTTAGCGTGGACTTTTGAATTGCTGGGGGCCGCTTTGCGGCCCATTCGCGGGTGAACCCGCTCCTACGACGGCCTAGTATGCCTTAGGCTTGCGCAACACTTGTAGGAACGGGTTTACCCGCGAATACGGTGGCGGCGGCAACGGTGAACGGCAGGTAGAAATTGGCCAGCAGGCCCGGCCCTTTCGCGGGTGAACCCGCTCCTACACAACCTTGTAGGAGCGTGGTTTACCCGCGAATGGGCTGCGCAGCAGCCCCAATCAATTTATCTGGCGGAAGTCTGCTCGGCCAACGCCACCGCACGGAACATCGCCCGGCGCTTGTTGATGGTTTCTTCCCATTCCAGCGCAGGCACCGAGTCGGCAACGATGCCGCCACCGGCCTGCACATGCAGCTCGCCATCCTTGATCACCGCAGTACGAATGGCAATTGCGGTATCCATGTTGCCGTTCCAGGCAAAATAGCCGACAGCACCGCCGTAAACCCCACGCTTGACCGGTTCCAGCTCGTCGATGATCTCCATCGCGCGGATCTTGGGCGCACCCGACAAGGTGCCAGCCGGAAGAATCGCCCGCAGTGCATCCATCGCCGTCAGGCCTTCACGCAGCTGGCCGGTAACGTTGGAAACAATGTGCATCACGTTGGAGTAACGCTCGATCACCATCTTCTCGGTCAGGCGCACACTGCCGGTCGAAGACACACGGCCGACATCGTTGCGGCCCAGATCGATCAGCATCAGGTGCTCGGCAATTTCCTTGTCGTCCGACAGCAGGTCGTCTTCCAGCGCACGATCGGCCTCTTCGGTCACACCACGCGGACGAGTACCGGCAATCGGGCGCACGGTGACCAGGTTGTCCTCGACACGTACCAGCACTTCGGGCGAGCTGCCGACCACATGGAAGTCACCGAAGTTGAAGAAGTACATATATGGCGTCGGGTTGAAGCAGCGTAGCGCGCGATACAGGTCGATAGGCGCAGCCTTGAAGTCGATCGACATGCGCTGCGACGGCACCACCTGCATACAGTCCCCGGCCAGGATGTATTCCTTGATACGACCGACGGCGTTTTCGTAATCCTCGCGGGTGTAGCTGGAGCGGAACGCCGGCTCGGCCGCCGGCGGGCCGCTCAGGTCCAGGCCGCGGCGTGGGGTGATTGGCTGGCGCAAGGTTTCCAGCAAACCTTGCAGACGTGCCTGGCCCTGTTCGAAGGCCTGATCTTCAGCGGGGTCGACCAACACGATGGCGTGCATCTTGCCCGCCAGGTTGTCGAACACCACCACCGCGTCGGACACCATCAGCAGGATATCCGGTACGCCCAGCGGGTCCGGGTTGGGGCTGGCGCCCAGACGCTTTTCTACATAACGCACGCAGTCGTAGCCAAAGTAGCCAACCAGGCCGCCATTGAAACGCGGCAGGCCGGGGATATCGGCAACTTTGTAGCGGTCCTTGAAGGTTTCAACGAATGTCAGCGGGTCTTCGACCTCGCAGCTTTCCACCTCGACGCCATCGTGCAGGATGCTGACATGGTAGCCATGCACACGCATCACGGTGCGCGATGGCAAGCCGATCATCGAGTAACGGCCCCACTTCTCGCCGCCCTGCACCGATTCGAGCAGGTACGAGTTGGGCTGGTCAGCCAGTTTCAGGTAGATCGACAGCGGCGTGTCGAAGTCGGCCAAGGTTTCACAGGCCAAGGGAATACGGTTGTAGCCGGCAGCAGCCAGGCGCAGGAATTCTTCGCGGTTCATGAGTGGTCTCGTGGCAAGCAGCAATAGGTCAGGCAAACGGACGGGCCGGCACACGCCGGCAGGCTGAAGTCAGGCGCGCCAACGCCAACGGGCCAAGGCCTTGATGACTTTCATCCAGAATTTGCCAGTAACCGCCACGGTGGACTCTCTGTCTTGTGAGGCTTGAAGGTCCGCCAACGTTATCCCAGTGGCCGGGTCTGCGCAACCGGGCAGCAATGCGCGCAGGTCGTCGATTACCAGGCTGGGGGATTCGGCGTCGATCGGCCGGCCATGGTTATAGCCGTAGGTCAGGCCCACGCATTGCACGCCAGCCGCCTTGGCCGCCTGCACGTCACTGCGCGAATCACCGACAAACAGGGACTGCTGCGGGGTGACACCGGCCATCTGCATGACGAACAGCAACGCAGCCGGGTCGGGCTTTTTCTGCGGCAAGGTGTCGCCACCAATGATCCAGCGGAAGAAATTACCGATCTTCATCTGGTCCAGCAGCGGGCCAACAAAGCGCTCAGGCTTGTTGGTGATCAGCGCCATCTCCACGCCCTGCTTGCGCAGCCAGCGCAGGGTGTCGCGCACGCCGGGGTAGACCACGGTAAGTTCGTGGCTTTCGGCATAAGCGTCCATGAACAGCGCCAGCGCCTGTTCTGCCAGCGCATCGTCCACGTCGGCATGCTCGATGCCGCCCGCCAACGCGCGGCGCACCAGCACCTGGGCGCCATTGCCAACCCAGTGGCGCACTGCCTCAAGGCCAGCAGGCGGGCGCCCCAGTTCGAGCAGCATGCGGTCCACGGCGGCGGCCAGGTCAGGCACAGAATCGATCAGGGTACCGTCCAGATCGAACATTACCAGCCTTGGCAGCGTCCCCGGGAACAGCTGCTCGAAGCCACTCATGGGCGGGCCAGGGCCAGTTCGGCGCGCATCTTGGCGATCACTTCCTGGTAGTCCGGGGCGTTGAAGATCGCCGAGCCGGCCACGAAGGTGTCGGCGCCAGCGGCAGCGATCTCGCGGATGTTGTTGACGTTCACGCCACCATCGATCTCCAGACGGATATCACGGCCACTGGCGTCGATCAGCGCACGCGCTTCGCGCAGCTTGTCGAGGGTGCCGGGGATGAACTTCTGCCCGCCGAAGCCTGGGTTGACGCTCATCAGCAGCACCATGTCGATCTTGTCCATCACATACTTCAGGGCGTCCAGGCTGGTGGCCGGGTTGAACACCAGGCCGGCCTTGCAACCACCATCCTTGATCAGCTGAAGCGAACGGTCGATGTGCTGCGTGGCTTCAGGGTGGAAGGTGATGTAGGTGGCACCCGCTTCGATAAAGTCGCCAATGATGCGGTCAACCGGGCTGACCATCAGGTGCACGTCGATCGGCGCAGTAACGCCGTACTTGCGCAGAGCGGTGCAAACCATCGGACCGATGGTCAGGTTGGGGACATAGTGATTGTCCATGACATCGAAGTGGACGATGTCTGCACCCGCAGCCAATACCTTGTCGACGTCCTCACCCAGGCGGGCAAAATCGGCAGAGAGAATGGAGGGGGCAATAGCGTAGGGCTGCATGGCGCACCTGTTGGCAGAGTCACGGTGGCGCGCATTGTAACTCAGGGAAAGCGATGAAGGCTGATTGGTATCAATTGGTGTCGACCAGCGCAACTTGTGCCGGCCTCCGCGACTTTAGCCGCGAAGAGGCCGGTACAGGCAACCCATCATCAAGCCGGCTGTTGAGTCCTCAGCTTCTCACTACGCCCACGCAACCATTCCAGGGTCAGCAGCAACAACACCGAGAACGCAATCAGCAAGGTCGCCGCCGCGGCAATGGTCGGGCTCAGGTTCTCGCGAATACCACTGAACATCTGCCGCGGCAGAGTTGCCTGTTCCGGTCCGGCGAGGAACAGCGTCACCACCACCTCGTCAAACGAGGTGGCAAAGGCAAACAGGGCGCCAGAGATGACACCGGGCGCGATCAGCGGCAGGGTCACCCGGCGGAAAGCCAGCAGAGGCGAGGCTCCCAGGCTGGCCGCCGCACGCACCAGATTGTAGTTGAACCCCTGTAGCGTCGCCGACACGGTAATGATGACGAACGGCACACCCAGTACCGCATGCACCAGAATCAGCGAGGTGAAACTGTTGCCCATGCCCAGAGGGGCGAAGAACAGGTAACTGGCCACCCCGATGATCACTACCGGCACCACCATGGGCGAGATCACCAGCGCCATCACCAGCGACTTGCCGGGGAAATCGCCACGGGTCAGGCCGATGGCCGCCAACGTGCCGAACACCATGGCCAGCACCGTGGCCGCTGGGGCAACGATGATGCTGTTTTTCAACGCCCGCATCCATTCGGCCGAGCCGAAGAAGTCCTGATACCACTGCAGCGAGAAGCCCTGCAGCGGGTACACCAGGAAGCTGCCACTGTTGAACGACAGCGGCACGATCACCAGCACTGGCAAGATCAGAAACAGCAGGATCAAGCCGCAGAGAATACGCAGGCTGTAGAACCAGACCCGCTCCACGGGCGACATGTATGGGCTCAGCATGATAGGCTCCTCAGCTCAGGCGCAGACGGCTGGCGCCGACCAGCCAGCTATAGATCAGGTACAACAGCACGGTCGCCAGCAGCAACAGCCCGCCCAGTGCGGTGGCCATGCCCCAGTTGATGCTGGTGTTGGTGTAGAAGGCGACGAAGTAGCTGACCATCTGGTCGTTCGGACTACCCAGCAGCGCCGGGGTGATGTAGTAACCGATGGCAAGGATGAACACCAGCAGGCAACCGGCGCCAACACCGGCGTAAGTCTGCGGGAAGTACACCCGCCAGAAACTGGCGAACGGGTGGCAGCCCAGCGAGATCGCCGCACGCATGTAGCTCGGGGAAATACCCTTCATCACGCTGTACAGCGGCAGGATCATGAACGGCAGCAGGATGTGCACCATCGAGATGTAGACACCTGTGCGGTTGAACACCAGCTCCAGCGGCTGGTCGATGATGCCCATGGCCATCAGCGCGCTGTTGATCAGCCCGCCCGACTGCAGCAGCACGATCCAGGCCGCCACCCGCACCAGGATCGATGTCCAGAAAGGCAACAGCACCAGAATCATCAGCAGGTTGCTCTGCCGGGTCGGCAGGTTGGCCAACAAGTAGGCCAGTGGGTAGGCCAGTACCAGGCAGATAGTGGTAATCACCACCCCCATCCACAGGGTACGGACAAAAATGTCCAGGTAAATGGCCTGGTCCGGGGTGGCCTTGGCCAGCTCACCAAGGTCATCGATGCGATGGTCCACCGAGGCCAACAGGTAGAAAGAAGTCACCGAACTGGTATTGCGGCGGATCGCCTGCCAATAAGCCGGGTCACCCCAACGCTCGTCGACAGCCTGCAACGCATCCTTATAAGAGGCAGGCTCAGCCTTGAAGGGCAGTGCACGGGCAGTCTTGGTCAACAAGCTGCGGTAACCGGCCAGCTCCATGTTCAAGCGTTTGGAAAGGTCACCAAGGGTCTGGTTCTTGCGCGACTCGGCCAAATCCTGGCTCAGCGCCTTGTAAACGTCCTCGCCTGGCAGGCTTTTGCCATCCCACTGGCTGATGACTTCCACCGTGCGCGGCAGGCCGCCGACCACTTCAGGGTTGCCGACGCTCTTGTACAGCAGCGCCGCAATCGGCACCAGGAACACCAGCAGAAGAAACAGCGCCAGCGGCGCGATCAACGCCTGCGCCTTCCAGCGGTTGACCCGCTCGGCGTGTTTGAGGCGCTGCTTGAGACTTGAACCCGCGCCTTCGTTGAGGGGCACTGCAATGGCCATGGCGAACTCCGCAATACAGGCTGAATTGGGGGCCGCTTTGCGGCCCCACACACTGGACGTTTACTTCTTCGCCGCCCAGGCGTTGAAGCGTTGCTCCAGCTGCTCGCTGTTGTCGGCCCAGAACGCCACGTCGATCTGCACCTGGTTGGCAATGTTCTCAGGCGTGGTCGGCATGTCTTTCTTCACTTCGTCCGACAGCAGGCTCACGGCCTTGGAGTTGGCCGGGCCATAGGCGATGTTTTCGGAGTAGATCTTCTGCTGCTCGGGCTTGACGCTGTAGGCGATGAACTTCTTCGCCTCTTCGACGTTTTTGGCGCCTTTAGGAATTGCCCATGCATCGAAGTCGTAGATGCCGCCGTTCCACACCACCTTGAGGTTGCTCTCTTTCTGCACAGCGGCAATACGGCCGTTGTAGGCAGAGCTCATGACCACGTCGCCAGAGGCCAGGAACTGCGGTGGCTGTGCACCCGCTTCCCACCACTGGATGCTGGGCTTGAGTTCGTCGAGTTTCTTGAAGGCGCGGTCCTGGCCTTCCTTGGTTGCGAGCACTTTGTAGACGTCCTTGGGCGCAACGCCGTCGGCCATCAGTGCAAATTCCATTGTGTACTTGGCGCCCTTGCGCAGGCCGCGCTTGCCCGGGAACTGCTTGGTGTCCCAGAAATCGGCCCAGCTGGTGGGGGCGGTCTTGAGCTTGTCGGCGTTGTAGGCCATGACCGTGGACCAGACGAAGAAGCCCACGCCGCAAGGCTGAATGGCACCAGGCACGTAGTCGGCCTCATTGCCGAACAGGGCTGGGTCGAGCTCTTCGAACATGCCCTCGTCGCAGCCGCGCGCCAGCTCTGGCGACTCAACCTCTACCAGGTTCCACGACACACTCTTGGTGTCGACCATCGCCTTGACCTTGGCCATTTCGCCGTTGTACTCACCCGCGACAATCTTGCCATTACCCGCTTTTTCCCAGGGTTCGTAGAACGCTTTGACCTGGGCAGCCTTGTTGGCGCCCCCGAACGAGATCACGGTGAGGTCTGCGGCCATGGCCTGGCCAGCGGTGAACAGCCCCAAAGCCAGGGCGGTCAGTTTCAACTGCTTGCGCATTATTATTCTCTCCACAGTACAGGGTTGGTGAAGCAATCCATCAATGGGCTTCGGCAATCGGATCGAGCGCGCGGGCGTGCTCCACCTCCCAGCCCAGCGGTACCACATCGCCCACGGCCAACGCCGGGTCGAGCTCGGCAATAGGCTGCTTCACGAAGAAGTCGCCTTTGCCGCAAACCTCCAGACGCACCCGCACGTGGTCGCCCAGGTAAATGAATTCGGCCACCCGGCCAGAGAACCGGTTCACGCAGCTTTCACTGTGGCCGTTCAGACGCACGCGCTCCGGGCGTATCGACAGGGTCACCGGCTCGCCAGCCTGGCCGACATTCACCGCCAGCGCCTCGACCCGCTCACCGCGAGGCAACTGCACCTGGCAACGTTTGCCATCGCTGGCCAGCAGGGTGCCGCTAATGCGGTTGTTCTCGCCGATGAAGTTGGCGACGAAGGTGTTGCAAGGCTCCTCGTACAGCGTGCGCGGGTCGGCGATCTGCTGGATTTCGCCCTGGTGGAACACCGCCACGCGGTCAGACATGGTCAGCGCTTCGCCCTGGTCGTGGGTCACGTACACCACGGTCACACCCAGGCGCTGGTGAATGTGCTTGATCTCCATCTGCATGTGTTCGCGCAGCTGCTTGTCCAGCGCGCCAAGTGGCTCGTCCATCAGCACCAGTTGCGGCTCGAACACCAATGCCCGGGCCAGCGCCACACGCTGCTGCTGGCCGCCAGACAGCTGGCCGGGGTAGCGTTTGGCGAAAGCGTCGAGCTGGACCATGTTCAGCACACGTTTGACCCGCTCGCTGATGTCGGTCTTGCTCAGGTTGCGCACGGTCAGCGGAAAGGCCAGGTTCTCAGCCACGGTCATGTGCGGAAACAGCGCGTAGTTCTGGAACACCATGCCGATATCACGCTTGTGCGGCGGCACGTTGTTGATCGAGCGGCCGCCAAGCTGGATTTCACCGGCGGTGGGGGTCTCGAAGCCCGCCAGCATCATCAGGCTGGTGGTCTTGCCCGAGCCGGACGGGCCAAGCAGGGTGAGGAACTCGCCCTTGCGGATATCCAGGTTGAGGTCTTTGACGATCAGCGACTCGCCGTCGTAGCTCTTCTGCACACCACGGAAGCTGACCAGCGTTTCGCCGGTTGCAGCGTTCGACTTCGCCTCGCTCATGCCTGCACCTTCTTGTTGGATGACTGCGTAGGCAAAAGAGTAGAAGAGACGCAAGCGCCCGAAAATCGGGGGTACTGAGAGAATGCCATCATCCGGATGGAAGATTTGTTGTAGGGATCGCCCTACAAGGATGGCGGGATTGGAATGCCCTTGCGAGCCAACCACGAAACCTGTGGGAGCGGGCATGCCCGCGAAGAGGCCGGCTCAGCCATAGAGATCAGCAGGCCAGGCCCGTTCGCGGGCATGCCCGCTCCCACAGAGGATTCGGGAAGTTTCGGGCACCCGTATGTCGCAATCAGACCAGCTTGTGCTCCATGGCGTACTTCACCAGCTCCGCCAGCGAGTTCACTTTCAACTTCTGCATCAGGCGTGCCTTGTGGGTGCTGATGGTCTTGCTCGACAGCGCCAACTGCTGGGCAATGTCGTTGACGTTGGCGCCTTGGGCCAGGCGCTCGAACACTGAAAACTCGCGCTCCGAGAGCAGTGTGTGCAACGGCCGGGATTCGGTGAGGCCTACTTCGAACACCATGCGGTCGGCCAGCGACGGGTCGATATAACGCCCGCCACCGGCCACCCGACGAATCGCTGTCAACAACAACGCCGGATCACTGTCTTTGGTGGCATAGCCCGCCGCACCGGCCTTCAGCGCCCGCGCCGCCATCTGTGCCTCATCGTGCATCGACAACATCAGGATCGCTGGAGCATCGTGCAGCGCACGGATACGCGGGATCGCCTCCAGGCCGTTCACACCCGGCATCGAGATATCCAGCAGTACCACCTCGCACGGTGTGTGGCGCAGGGTTTCGAGCAACTGCTCGCCATTACCGGCCTCCCCCGCCACTTGCATGTCCTTGGCCAGGCCAATCAACTGCTTGATGCCTTCACGGACAATGGTGTGGTCTTCGGCCACCAGTACTCGAATCACGATTGCTCTCCTACTCCAACGGAATGGCCACGCTCAGGCTGGTGCCTTCGCCCGGCTCGCTTTCCAGCGTCATGCTCCCCCCCAGCATCAGCACCCGCTCGCGCACACCCACCAGGCCAAACGAGGTAGGCCGGGTCTGCTCGCGGCAAAAGCCTTGGCCATCATCACTGACCGTCATGCGCAACTGTCCGCCCTCACGTACCAGCTCAATCTCTACGCTGTGCGCCTGGGCGTGACGCATCACATTGGTCAGCGCCTCCTGGAGGATACGAAACAGCCCGGTGGCCTTGGCATCACTCAATGCTGGCAGATTATCGGGTACTTGCACCAGACAGGGGATTTGCGTGCGTGCCTCGAAACGCCGCGCCTGCCATTCGATGGCCGAGGCAATGCCGGCATCGAGGATCGGCGGACGCAAGGCAGTGGCGACATCGCGGACCAACTGGAACAACTGGGCAATCAGGCGTTTCATGCTCGCCAGGCGATCATTCAGGCCAGGGTCCAGCTCGGCATAGGCCAGCTCGCACATCGACACTTCCAGCTTGAGCACGGTCAGCATCTGCCCCAGCTCATCATGCACTTCCCGGGCGATACGGGCTTTTTCTTCTTCACGCACGCTCTCCAGGTGGGCCGAGAGTTCGCGCAGCTGCTCCTGGGACTTTGCCAGCGCCAGCTCGGCCCGCTTGCCCTGTGTGATGTCCCAGACTACACCGTCCCACACCACCTGGCCGTTGCCCAGATGCCGGGCGCTGGCCTTGATATCGGCCCAGCGCTGTTCGCCCTGCCGGGTGAGGATGCGCCCCTGCCAGGACCAGTCCTGGTCGCTGGCCAGGGCCAGGTCCTGAACCCGGTGATAATCAGCACGGTCCTCGGGGTGCACCAGGTTGCGCAGGCCCATCTGCGGGTGCTGGATCTCGCTGGGTGCATAACCTACCAAAGCCTCGCTACCCTCACTGATATAGGGGAACTCCAGATCGCCCTCGGCCGGGTCACGTTCCAGGCGAAACACCAACCCTGGTACGTTGCCAGCAATGCCCTTGAGCCGCGCCTCGCTTTCGCGAAGGGCCGCCAGGGCACGGTGGCGTTCGGTGACATCGGCGAGGTAGACCACCAGATATTCGGAATCACGAAAGCGCAGAAAGCTCAGCGACAGCTCCACGGGTAGCAAGCTTTGATCAGCCCGCCGGCATTGCGTCTCAAACTGACCGACACCCCCCGCCCCTGTCCGCGCCCCTTTCCACAGCTCCAGCCAACGGTCCATGTTCAGGCTCGGCTCGAAGTCGCTCAGCGGCCGCTCCAGCAACGCCCCTTCGCTGTAGCCCAACATGCGCTCGGCGGCATGGTTGGCGTAACGCACATGGCTGTCCCAGTTGACCCAGAGGATACCCACGGTGCTCTGATCGATGGCGAACTGGCTCAGGCGCAACGCCTCTTCGCGCACCTGGCGTTCAACCAGGCTCTCCCGCGCGGCCAACAGGCTGCGCTCCAGCTGGCGCTGCTGACGGCGTTGCCACACCAGCGTGGCCAAGGCACACAACAGCAACAGACCGAACAGCAAGGCCATGTTCTGCCAGAAGCCCGGCGACTCGCTCAGGCGCGGGTACTTCGGCTGCAACCAGCGCTGATGCAGTTGTTCCAGCTCCTTGGCCGGCACTGCCTGCAAGCCACGTTCAAGTACATCGGCCAGCAGCGGCCAGTCGCGCCGCGAACCGATACGCAACAGCTGCGGCAGGCCAATATCGCCGACCACCGCCAGCTCACCGAACTCGCTCTCGCGGGACAGGCGGCTGAGCTGCGCTTCATCCAGCACGGCGAAACTGGCCTGGCCGCCTACCACCAGTTGCAAGGCCTCACGATCGTCGGGCACCCCCTGCAGGTTGAGGTTGCCGTAGTTGCCGCGCAGGTAATCCGCCAGCGGGCTGGGCATGCGCACCGCCACGCGTTGCTCGGCTTCAAGCTTTTCCAGCTCCACGGCCATGGCCCCGGTGCGCGGCCCCACCACCAGCTGAGGCACGCGCATGTACGGGTCGCTGAATAGCCACAGGCGCAGGCTGGCTGGCGTCTGGGTAAGGCCAGGGGCGAAGTCGATTTCGCCGCTTTGCAGGGCATGTTCCAAACTGGCCTGGTCACTGAAGTTACGCCAGGTGAGGTCCAGCCGCAGCGCCTGCGCCAGGCTGTTCACCAGCTCCACATTGGCCCCGTACAGTTGCTGCAGACGCCGGTCGAACTGGGCGTAGGGCGCCTGCAACACCAGGCCGACACGCAGGCTGCGGTGGGTGTCCAGCCACTGCTGCTGGTCAGGCTCCAGCACCACAGAGGGCAGCGCCTCGGGCTTGGCCCAGGCAATCAAGGGCAGCCACAAGCAGCCGATAACCAACAGGCGACGCACTCGCTTCATCTATACGCTCGACTTGGCAAAGACGGTCATGCAGCATGGCCGTCACGGGCAAATACTATTAGGCTGCCGGTTTCATTCTGGCCTTGGGTTGACTCATGTCCACACTTTATCGCACGACGCTGGCAATGTGCTGCCTGGCCTCGGTCCTTCCACTCGGCGCCCTGGCCGCAGATGCCGAAAAACCACCTGCAAATACCATGGCACCGGCTGCCGAGGCCCCACGCCCACCCTTGCTGGAACGCAGCCAGGAGGATGCACTGGCGCTGGAGCGGCTGCTGCCCAAGGCTGAGCAGCAGACCCTGCAGGCCGGTGCCGACAGCTTCCTGGCCCTGTGGAAGCCGGCCAATGACAACGATCCGCAAGGGGCGGTGATCATTGTCCCCGGTGCAGGCGAAACGGCCGACTGGCCAAATGCAGTCGGCCCACTGCGGCAAAAATTCCCTGATATCGGCTGGCACAGCCTGAGCGTCAGCCTGCCCGACCTGCTCGCAGACAGCCCGCAAGCGCGGGTCGAAACCACACCACCGGCAGCGCCTGCGCCAGACAAAGGCGAAAGCGCACCGGCCAAGGACGTGCCGGCCGACGCCAACGCCAACGTGGCCCAAGCCACCGCGGCCGATGCCGACACAGCAGAAAGCACCGATGCCGAACAAGCCAGCGAGCAGGCCGACCCGGCAGATGCCGAACGCATCTTCGCCCGCCTGGATGCCGCCGTGGCGTTCGCCCAACAACACAATGCCCGCAGCATCGTACTGATCGGCCATGGTAGCGGTGCGTATTGGGCGGCGCGCTACCTGAGCGAGAAGCAGCCACCACAGGTACAAAAACTGGTGATGGTCGCTGCACAGACCCCTGCACGGGTGGAGCAGGACCTGGAAAGCCTGGCCCCAACCTTGAAGGTACCCACGGCCGATATCTACTACGCCACCCGCAGCGCTGACCGCAACGCAGCCCAGCAACGGCTGCAGGCCAGCAAGCGGCAGAAGGATAGCCAGTACCGACAATTGTCATTGATTGCCATGCCAGCAAACAAAGCGGCGGAACAAGAGCAACTGTTCCGCCGGGTGCGGGGGTGGATGAGCCCTCAGGGCTGAGTCAGGCTTGATCCTTGTGGCGGGGCGTCAAAGGCCGCGCCGCTTGCGGATCATGGCATAGGCCTGGTGCAACTCACGGGTACGCGCGGTTGCTTCACGCACCTGCGCCTCGCTGGCACCAGTACCCGCCAGCTTGTCCGGGTGATGCCGACTGACAAGCCGACGATACGCCTGCTTGACCTTATCGGTGTCGGTGTCTGCGTCCACCGCCAGCAAGCGCAACGCTGCCGCGTAGGTCATGGGCACGCTTTCTGCGCCCGTGGCCTTGCGCGGCTCGTACTCCAGCGACATGGCCTGCACCTGGCGTCGGCTCATGCCCAGCTTCTGCCCCCAGTCCAGCAGCAACTCACGCTCCTTGTTGCCCATCTTGCCGTCAGCCCACACCATGCGCCAACACGCCCGCAAGGTACCTTCCGCCGCGTGGGGCTGCTGACTGATGCGCCGCAGGTGCCCGCCAAGCCGGTCCTTGCCCGCCTTGCCACGGTTGAACGCATTGATGGCGCGCAGCCGGGCTGCCTCGGCCAGGTCCAGGCGCACCATCTCCTGACGCGCCTGCTGGATATGCTGCTCGGCTACCCGGCCATCGCACTTGGCCAAGCGCCCAAGCATCACGAACAACAACTCGTCGTCGCGTAATGCAGGGCGCCCACCCAGGCGTTCGCGCATGTCTTCCCAGCCTTGCAAGCGCAGCCGGCGGTCAATGGCCTGCCCAAGCAACGCACCGAGCAAGGCACCCGGTATGCTCGCAACGGCAAAACCGGCACTCACACCAATCACCGTGCCTGGCCACCACATGTCAGGCGCGCTCGCCAATCAGAGACTCAGCCTCGGCCAGGCGTTCAAGCGTGCCAACATCCACCCAGTGCCCACGGTAGTGTTCGCCAGATACCTTGCCGGCCGCCATCGCCTGGCGCAGCAACGGTGCCAGCTTGAAGGCACCCGCCTGGCAACCTTCGAACAGCGTCGGGTGCAGCACCGAAATGCCGCTGAAGGTCAGCGTGCCTGGCGCGTCATCGCCGTCAACGACCTGCTCGCCCATCAGGCGGAAGTCACCGCGGCCGTGATGGCCAGGGTTGTCGACCAGCACCAGGTGAGCCAGGCCTTGCAGGGGAGCCTGCAGACGCGCGAAGTCGTAGTCGGTCCACACATCGCCATTCACCAGCAGGAACGGCGCATCACCCAACAAAGGCAAGGCCTTGAAGATGCCGCCGCCGGTTTCCAGCGGTTCACCTTCAGGTGAATAGCGGATGCTCAGGCCGAAGCGGCTACCGTCGCCCAGATGGTCCTCGATCTGCTGGCCAAGCCAGGCATGGTTGATCACCACTTCGGTCACGCCCGCTGCCGCCAGGGCGCGCAGGTGGTACTCGATCAGCGGCTGGCCGGCGACCGGGACCAACGGTTTTGGGGTGTGCAGGGTCAGCGGGCGCATACGCTCGCCCTTCCCCGCAGCCAGGATCATGGCCTTCATGCACGCGCTCCGGCCTGCAACTCGGCAATCAGCTCACCCAGCTCCGCCAATTCGGGCCGGCGACCGATCACTTCATTTATATAGGCGAAGAAACGCGGCACGTCGCCCAGGTAACGCGGCTTGCCGTCGCGGTGGCAGATACGGGCGAAGATACCGATCACCTTCAGGTGCCGCTGCACGCCCATCAGGTCACTGGCGCGGTGGAAGGCTTCGAACTCGGCGTGCACCGGGATGCCAGCCGCCTGCGCCTGCTGCCAGTAGTCGCTCAGCCAGCCTTCGACCCGCGCCTGCGGCCAGCTGACAAAGGCGTCCTTGAACAGGCAGGTAATGTCGTAGGTGACCGGGCCGTATACCGCATCCTGAAAGTCCAGCACACCAGGGTTGGGGGTGCTCTGCATCAGGTTGCGCGGCATGTAGTCACGGTGTACCAACACCTTGGGTTGCGCCAGGGCGCTGTCGATCAGCAACTGGCTGACGCGCTGCCAGGTGGCCTTCTGTGCATCGGTGAAGGTCAGGCCCAGCTCACGCCCCACGTACCATTCGGGGAACAGTTCCACTTCACGGCGCAGCAGGGCGTCGTCGTAGCTGGGCAGCGGCGCGTCCATCGGCAAACGCTGGAACTTCAGAAGGGCATCGATGGCGTCGGCGAACAGGCCATCGGCGTTGTCGGCATTGATGATGTCAAGGTATGTCTGAGTGCCCAGATCCCCAAGCAACAAAAAGCCGCGTTCCAGGTCCTGGGCGTGGATCAGCGGCACATGGACGTCAGCGCTGGCCAGCAGGTGGTCGATGGCGACGAACGGTCGGCAGTTTTCCTGCGGGGGGGGCGCATCCATGATCACGAAACTGTGGCCAGCGCCCTGCCAGCGGAAATAGCGGCGGAAGCTGGCGTCGCTGCTGGCAGCGGTCAAGCTGCCTGCAGGCACCTCGCCCCAGGCGTTGTCACGGAAAAGATCATTGAGCTGTTCATCGAGCCAGACCGTCAGTTGTTGCAGGCGTACATCGTGTTCAGGCATTGCAAGGGTCTCCGACGGCCCTAGCCGTCAAGCGGGTCATGCTTTATTATCCAGCATCTTTTTCAGACCATCGAGAGGCGTGCGGCCCCACACGCGGGCAGATGGCACGCAGGAAGCCCGGACTAATAAGATGGCATTGAAATCCCCCGCGTTTCGTAGAAAGTTTCCGTTGCTGGTAACCGGCGGTCTGCTGGCCCTGCAACCTCTGGCCACCTCATACGTAGTGGCAGCCGAACAGTTCGACTGCCAAGTGTCCGCCGCCGGTGGTTGGGACTGCAAGCCCAAAACCCCAGTCAACAACTTGCCACCGCGCCCGGTGCACGAAGGTGCAGCCGTCAGCTCCGGTACCGAAGCGGCGGGCGAAGCCGAAACTGCGGACCGGCCCGTGCTGGTTACCGAGGCCAAGGGCCGTGGTCTGAAGTCGCGCAGCGAAGACTACAGCCACCTGGACTGGGTTCCGCGTGAAAAGCTCACCGCCGCGCAGCTGGCTGAAACCGGCCCGTACTGCGGTGGCGCGTATATCGAGCCAACCCGCCCGGGCATGGCCGACACCACGCCGAAGGACGAGTCGCCAACCTACATCAATGCCAAGGTATCCAAGTACCAGCAGGAGCAGCAGGTCGCTACCCTCGCCGGTGACGTGGTGATGCGCCAGGGCAGCATGCAGGCCGAAGCCGACGAGGCCAACCTCTACCAGGCCGAAAACCGTGGCGAGCTCAAGGGCAACGTCAAGATCCGTGACAACGGTTCGCTGGTGGTCGGTGACGAGGCCCAGGTCCAGCTCGACACTGGCGAAGCCCAGGTCGACAACGCCGAATACGTGATGCACAAGTCGCACATCCGCGGCAGTGCCCTGTACGCCAAGCGTGGCGAAAACGCCATCATCCGCCTCAAAGACGGTACGTACACCACCTGCGAACCGGGTAGCAACGCCTGGCAGCTGAAGGGCAACAACATCACCCTGAACCCGGCCACCGGTTTCGGTACTGCGACCAACGTTACGCTACGGGTCAAGGATTTCCCGGTGTTCTATACACCGTACATCTACTTCCCGATTGACGACCGTCGCCAGTCCGGTTTCCTGCCGCCCTCGTTCAGCACCAGCAGCGACACCGGCTTCATGCTGGTCACGCCGTACTACTTCAACCTGGCGCCTAACTACGACGCCACGTTGTACCC
This sequence comes from Pseudomonas sp. FW305-E2, assembly GCF_058782925.1. Taxonomy (NCBI): domain Bacteria; kingdom Pseudomonadati; phylum Pseudomonadota; class Gammaproteobacteria; order Pseudomonadales; family Pseudomonadaceae; genus Pseudomonas; species Pseudomonas sp. FW305-E2. The sequence goes on from NZ_JBYSYE010000028.1 coordinate 18,003, forward strand.
GCGTTACATGGCCAAGCGCGGCCTGCTGATGGAAGGCGAGTTCCGCTACCTGACACCTTCCAGCGAAGGCCAGTTCGGCGGCGCCTACCTGAACGACAAGAACGACGACCGCAAAGATCAGACGGATTACGAAGATCAGCGCTGGATGGTCAACTGGCAGCACAAGGGTGGCCTGGACGAACGCCTGATGACCGAGGTGGACTACACCGACATCAGCGACCCGTTCTACTTCCAGGACCTGGAATCTGACCAGATTGGTGTGGAAAGCCGCGACTTCCTGAATCAGCAGGGTGCATTGACCTACCGGGGCGATAGCTACACCGCACGGCTGAATGTACATGCCTACGAGGCGGCGACCATTTCGCAGATCACGCCTTATGATCGACTGCCGCAGATTACCCTCAATGGCGTACTGCCTTATCAGCCAGGGGGGTTGAACTTCGCTTACGAAACCGAGGCCGCGCGCTTCGAACGTGACTTGAAGAACGACACCGTGTTCGACAAGGACGGCAACCTGGACCTCACAGCGGGGCCCGATGGTCGTCGGCTTGACGAAAATATTCAAGGTATCGAGCGGGCCAACGGCACGCGCCTGAATGTCGCGCCGTCAATCAGCTATCCAATGACAGCCAGCTATGGGTTCCTCACACCCAAGCTGAAATATGCCTACACCCAGTACGATCTTGATCTGGACAGCAAAGGCAAAGCCGATGCAATCGCCTTGCAAACCGCCAATCCAGACGCGTACGGAAGCTACGACAGCTCTGTTAGCCGCGACGTGCCAATCTTCAGCGTCGACAGCGGCCTGTACTTCGACCGCAACACCTCGCTGTTTGGCAACAATTACCGTCAAACCCTCGAACCGCGCATGTTCTACCTCTATGTTCCGTACAAGGACCAGAAGGACATCCCGCTGTTCGATACCGGCGAAACCCTGTTCAGCTACGATTCGCTGTTCCGCGACAACCGCTTCAGCGGCACTGACCGTATCGGCGACGAAAACAAACTGTCGCTGGGCGTGACCACACGCTGGATCGAAGACAACGGCTTCGAGCGCCAGAACTTCAGCATCGGCCAGGCCTACTACTTCAAAGACCGCAAGGTCCAGCTGCCAGGCATCGACTACCGCACCCGCAAGGACGCGCAGTCCGATGTATCGCCATACGCTCTGGTGTACAACTACTACTTCAACCGCGACTGGCGCTTCAATTCGGACTTCAACTGGGACCCGGACAGCCGCAGCACCCGCTCGGGCAGCGCGATGTTCCACTACCAGCCTGAAGACAACCCGAACAAGATCGTCAACCTCGGTTATCGCTACCGTAACGACACCATTGCCTACGACTCGACCACGGGTACCTGGAAAGTGGGCGGCGGTGACTATGGCACCCCGGGCGATCCGAACTACATCAAGGATTACTACAAGATCCAGCAGCACGACTTCTCGGTCATCTGGCCGATCGTGCCGCAATGGAACGTTATCGCTCGCTGGCAGCATGACTACAACCGCAACCGCACCCTGGAAGCCATGGGTGGTTTCGAATACGACAACTGCTGCTGGAAGCTGCGCCTGATCAACCGTTACTGGATCGACTACGACGATTTCAGCCAGGCCCTTCCACAGAACGAAAAAGGCGACCACGGTGTCTTCCTTCAGATCGTCCTGAAAGGCCTCGGCGGCGTAGTTGGCAACAAGGTCGAGTCTTTCCTCGACCAAGGCATTCAAGGTTACCGTGAACGTGAAGACCAAGCTTATTGATCGTCTGCGCCCAGTGTTGCTGGGCGTCGCTTTGCTGAGTGGCGCGGTGCATGCCGCGGTGCAACCTCTTGATCGCGTGGTGGCTATCGTCGACAACGACGTGGTCATGCAAAGCCAGCTGGACCAGCGTGTCCATGAGGTCCAGCAAACCATCGCCAAGCGCGGCGGCGGCGTGCCGCCGACCAGCGCCCTGGAACAGCAGGTCCTGGAGCGCCTGATCGTCGAGAACCTGCAGCTGCAGATCGGCGAGCGCTCTGGCATCCGCATCACCGACGAAGAGCTGAACCAGGCCATTGGCACCATTGCCCAGCGCAATGGCATGTCGCTGGACCAGTTCCGCGCGGCGCTGGCCCGTGACGGCCTGTCGTTCGACGACGCTCGCGAGCAGGTCAAGCGCGAGATGATCATCAGCCGCGTGCGCCAACGCCGCGTTGCCGAACGCATTCAGGTGTCCGAGCAGGAAGTGAAGAACTTCCTGGCCTCGGACCTGGGCAAGATGCAGATGTCGGAAGAGTACCGCCTGGCCAACATCCTCATCCCGACCCCGGAAGCCGCCAACTCGGACGATATCCAGAAGGCTGCGCGCAAGGTCGGTGACGTTTACCAGCAACTGCGCCAGGGTGCTGACTTCGGCCAGATGGCGATTGCCAACTCGGCCAGCGAAAACGCCCTGGAAGGCGGCGAGATGGGCTGGCGTAAAGCCGGTCAGCTGCCACCCGACTTCGCCAAGATGCTCAGCAGCATGCCGGTGGGCGAAATTACCCAGCCTATTCGCATCCCCAACGGCTTCATCATCCTCAAGCTCGAGGAGAAGCGCGGCGGCAGCGAGAACGTTCTGCGTGACGAAGTGCATGTGCGCCACATCCTGATCAAGCCAAGCGAGATCCGCAGCGAGGCGGCCACCCAGCAGTTGGCCGAGCGTCTGTACGATCGGATCAAGAACGGCGAAGACTTCGGCGAACTGGCCAAGAGCTTCTCGGAAGACCCGGGTTCGGCACTCAACGGCGGCGACCTCAACTGGGTCGATCCGAACAGCCTGGTACCGGAGTTCCGTGAACAGATGGCCAATGCCCAGCAAGGCGTGGTGACCAAACCGTTCAAGACCCAGTACGGCTGGCACGTTCTGGAAGTGCTGGGCCGCCGCGCCACCGACAGCACCGAGCAGGCTCGCGAACAGCAGGCCCTGAGCGTACTGCGCAACCGTAAGTACGACGAAGAGCTGCAAACCTGGCTGCGCCAGATCCGCGACGAAGCCTACGTTGAAATCAAGCTGCCTGGCGCTGACCAGGCCGCCCAGTGAAGCCCCTGCGCTTCGCCGTCACCCCCGGCGAGCCGGCCGGCATAGGCCCCGACCTGTGCCTGCTGCTCGCCGCAGACGCCCAGCCCCACCCCCTGATCGCCATCACCAGCCGTGACCTGCTCGCCGAGCGGGCCACGCAGCTGGGGCTGGCCGTCAGCCTGCTGCCGGTAGCCCCGGGCCAATGGCCTGACCTCCCGGCACCCGCAGGTAGCCTGTACGTCTGGGATACCCCCTTGGCGGCTCCGGTGGTGCCAAGCCAGCTCGACAAGGCCAACGCAGCGTTCGTGCTGGAAACCCTGACCCGCGCTGGCCAAGGTTGCCTGGACGGCCACTTCGCCGGGATGATCACGGCCCCGGTTCACAAGGGTGTGATCAACGAAAGCGGTATCGCCTTTTCCGGGCATACCGAATTCCTTGCCGAACTGACCCGCACCGCACAAGTGGTAATGATGCTGGCCACCCGCGGCCTGCGCGTGGCCCTGGTGACCACGCACCTGCCACTGCGTGATGTTGCCGACGCTATCACTGCAGAGCGCGTTGAACGTGTAACCCGTATCCTGCATGCCGACATGCGCGACAAGTTCGGCATTGCCAACCCGCGTATCCTCGTGTGCGGCCTCAACCCGCACGCGGGCGAGGGCGGCCACCTGGGCCGCGAAGAAATCGACATCATCGAGCCGACCTTGGCCCGCCTGCGCACCGAAGGCATGGACCTGCGCGGGCCGCTGCCAGCCGATACCCTGTTTACCCCCAAATATCTGGAGCACTGCGATGCGGTGCTGGCGATGTACCACGACCAGGGCCTTCCCGTACTCAAGTACAAAGGCTTCGGCGCAGCAGTGAACGTGACCCTGGGCCTGCCAATCATCCGCACGTCGGTTGACCACGGCACCGCCCTGGACCTGGCCGGCACTGGCAAAGTCGACACCGGCAGCCTGCGCGTCGCACTGGAAACCGCCTACCAGATGGCCGAGAACCGACCATGAACGAGCAATACCAACACCGGGCGCGCAAGCGCTTCGGCCAGAACTTCCTGCACGACGCCGGTATCATCGACCGCATCCTGCGTGCCATCAACGCCAAGGCCGGCGAACACCTGCTGGAAATCGGTCCGGGCCAAGGCGCCCTGACCGAAGGCCTGCTGGGCAGTGGCGCACAGCTGGACGTGGTGGAGCTGGACAAAGACCTGGTGCCGATCCTGCAGCACAAGTTCGCTGATCGCAGCAACTTCCGCCTGCACCAAGGTGACGCCCTGAAGTTCGACTTCAACCAGCTGGGCGTGCCGCCGCGCAGCCTCAAGGTGGTTGGCAACCTGCCCTACAACATCTCCACCCCGCTGATCTTCCACCTGCTCAGCCACGCCGGGCTGATCCGCGACATGCATTTCATGCTGCAGAAGGAAGTGGTCGAGCGCATGGCCGCCGGCCCTGGCGGCGGTGACTGGGGGCGCTTGTCGATCATGGTGCAGTACCACTGCCGCGTGGAGCACCTGTTCAATGTCGGCCCTGGTGCCTTCAACCCACCCCCGAAAGTGGATTCGGCAATCGTCCGCCTGGTGCCGCACGAAGTGCTGCCGTTCCCGGCCAAGGACCACCTGCTGCTGGAGCGTGTCGTTCGCGAAGCGTTCAACCAGCGCCGCAAGACCCTGCGCAACACCATGAAAGGCCTGCTGGACAGCGCCGCCATCGAGGCTGCCGGCGTTGATGGCAGCCTGCGCCCTGAACAGCTCGACCTGGCAGCCTTCGTGCGCCTGGCAGACCAGCTGGCGGATCAGCAACAAGCCTGATTTAGCCTGTACCGGCCGCTTCGCGGGCCACAAGGGATCGCACAACCCTCAAATCCTGTGCGACCCCTTGTAGGAGCGGGTTTACCCGCGAAGCGGCCGGCACATGCAACGGCAACCTCATCCACAAGCGCAACCCGCGTTTGCCATTCTGCGCCCACAAGGTGCCGCCCTGGCGCTGGATGGCACTGCGGGCGATGCTCAGCCCCAGGCCGAAGCCACCATCCCCGGGCCGCGAACCGTCCAACCGCGAGAACGGCGCGAAAATCCGTTCCAGGTCTTCTTCAGCGACACCGCCACCCTCATCCTCAAGCCACAACCACCAATAGCTACCCTCACGCTGCCCACCCAACCGCACCACACCCTCGGCCGGCGAGTGGCGAATGGCATTGCGCAACATGTTCTCCAGCGCCTGAGCCAGGTGGTTGAGGTTGCCCTGCACCCAGCAGTCGGCCGGTACTTCGCAGCGCAGTTGCGCAGGCGACCAGCCGCTCTCGTAGCTGGCATTTTCGGCCAGCAACTCCCACAAGGCGTGGACCTCGATCGGCTCAAGGTTCATCGGCGCACGCTCGGCGTCCTGCCAGGCCAGTTGCAGGGTGTCTTCGACCAGTTGCTGCATGCAGTCCACTTCACGGATCAGGCGATCACGCAGACGCTGCAGGTCGGTTTCACCATCGCAGGCCACCCGCAGCCGGCTCAGCGGCGTGCGCATTTCGTGGGACAGGTCGCGCAGCAACTGCTGCTGCATAGCCACCGTGCCTTGCAGTCGCTCGGCCATCTGGTCAAAGGCACGCGCCAGTTCGCCCAATTCGTCATGCCGGGCGATGGTGCGCGAGTCCAGGCGGGCCGACAGCTGATCGGCCCGCCAGGCATTGGCCTGCTCGCGAAGTTGGTTCAGCGGCACGATCAGCATGCGGTACAGGCCTACACACAACAGCAAGGTGAACAGCCCCGGGATGATGCCGTTGGTGACAATGCGCCACAGCAAGCGGTGCTGGCCCGGATTGAAGCGCTGCGGCAGTTCGATCACCAGCATGCCCTGCTCCGGCGCCCCCGGGAACGGTATGCGCACCCACGGCTGGTCGACACTGCGCCGACTCATCGGCCAATCGACACCGCGCAGGCGTGTCAGACGCTGCATGATCTGTGGGTTGAGTGTGGCGCTGTCGAGCGGGCGCAGATTGATGTCGAGCACGCCGACCCAGCCCCGTTCGCGCTGATGCATGGCCGCCACCCACTGGTCCAGCCCTTCCCGCCCGCCGCTGCGCCAGGCCAGCTCAGCTTCGGCGGCATAACCCCGCAGGGTCTGCCGTGCCGACTCCGAGAGGAAGGCATTCTGGGTTTCCATGTGTCGGCCCCAGGTATAACTGAGGCCGATCATCAGCAGGCAGAAGCCCACCAGCAAGATGGTCAGCTTCCAGAACAGCGAATGGCGGTCGAGCATGGTTCACTCCGCCTCGCTGGCACTGAGCACGTAACCCTTGCCCCACACGGTGCGGATCTGCCGTTCGTGATAACCGATGCCCTTGAGCTTGCGACGGATCTGGCTGACGTGCATGTCCAGGCTGCGGTCATGCCGTGAATAGCCGCGCTGCAACACGTGCTGGTACAGGAACGGCTTGCTGAGGACTTCGTCGAGGTTGCGGTTGAGGATGTCCAGCAGGCGGTATTCGCTGGGGGTCAGACCTGCCAGACGGCTATTCAGGCGCACGTCACACAGCCCCTCATCGAACTGCAGCTCGCCGCAGCCGGCTTGCTCCAGCGGGCCCTGATGCCGCCGCTCCAGGGCCACGCGGCGCAAAATCGCCTCGATGCGCACCTGCAACTCGGCCATGCTGAATGGCTTGGGCAGGTAATCGTCGGCGCCGCGCTGAAAGCCGCTGATACGATCCGCCTCGGCCCCCAGCGCCGACATCATGATTACCGGTGTAGCGCTGTGCCTGCGCAACTGCGCCAAGGCGTCCAGCCCATCAAGCCCGGGCAGCAGGATGTCCATGAGCACAACATCAAAAGCCTGGCGGCCAGCCGTTTCCAGGCCCTCCAGGCCATTGCGGCACCAGGTGACCTGGCAGCCGCCACGCTGCAGCTCTTCCTGCAGATAGGCGCCAAGCACCGGGTCGTCCTCGATGGCAAGGATGTGGGTGTTGTAAATAGATACAGGATTCATTGGCAACTGCCATGCATTCTCAATTACGTGATTATTGAGCATTCGCCACCTGCCAGGCAACCGCACTGCGACCAATGCCCCGGCAACGGCGCATAACACGTACTAAAGAGATGCAATGGTGCGGCAGGCGGAGTAACTTCGCGGCTTGGCCGTTACCACTTGACGGCATCCAGGCACATCAGAGGAGGCGAGTGTGCTCGATCGCTTGGGAATCCGCAGCCGGGTACTGCTGCTGGCACTGCTACCGGCCGGCTTGATGGCCCTGGTGCTGGGTAGCTATTTCACCTGGCTGCAACAGAACGACCTGCGCACCCAGCTGCTGCAGCGCGGCAAGATGATCGCCGAACAACTGGCGCCCCTGGCCGCACCGGCCATGGCCCGGCTCGCGCCTGCGCAACTGGAGCGAATTGCCGCACAAACCCTGGAGCAGGCCGATGTGCGCGCAGTGGCGTTTCTGGCCCCGGACCGCACGCGCCTGGCCCACGCCGGCCCGAGCATGCTCAACCTGCCGCCCAGCGGCGGTACCGGCACCCAACTCCTGCAGCGCAGTGGCAACGACGCCACCCGCTACCTGATGCCCGTGTTCGGCCACCACCGCGACCTGGCCACCGACGCCGTGCCGGCCGAAGCCGAGCGCCTGCTGGGCTGGGTAGAGATCGAGCTGTCGCACGACGGCACGCTGCTGCGCGGCTACCGCAACCTGTTTACCAGCCTGTTGCTGATCCTCGCCTGCCTGGCACTCAGCGGCCTGTTGGCGCTGCGCATGAGCCGCACCATCAACGACCCCATCGAACGCATCAAGCACGCGGTCAATCAGCTCAAGGACGGCCACCTCGAAGAACGCCTGCCGACCATGGGCAGCCATGAGCTGGACGAACTGGCCCACGGCATCAACCGCATGGCCGAAACCCTGCAAAACGCTCACGAAGAACTGCAACACAGCATCGACCAGGCCACCGAAGACGTGCGCCAGAACCTGGAAACCATCGAAATCCAGAACATCGAGCTGGACATGGCGCGCAAAGAGGCACTTGAGGCCAGCCGCATCAAGTCGGAGTTCCTGGCCAACATGAGCCACGAAATCCGCACCCCGCTCAACGGCATCCTCGGCTTTACCCACCTGCTGCAAAAAAGCGAGATGACACCGCGCCAGCTCGACTACCTGAACACCATCGAGAAGTCTGCTGACAACTTGCTGGGAATCATCAACGAGATCCTCGATTTCTCCAAGATCGAGGCCGGCAAGCTGGTGCTCGACAGCATACCGTTCAACCTGCGGGACCTGGTCCAGGACACCCTGACCATCCTCGCTCCGGCCGCCCACGCCAAGCAGCTGGAATTGCTGAGCCTGATCTACCGCGACACGCCTGCTTCGCTGGTGGGCGACCCGTTGCGGCTCAAGCAGATCCTCACCAACCTGGTCAGCAACGCCATCAAGTTCACCCGCGAAGGCACCATCGTCGTGCGCGCCATGCTGGAAGATGAGCACGAAGACTGCGCGCAGTTGCGCATCAGCGTGCAGGACACCGGCATCGGCCTGTCACCTCAGGATGTGCGCACACTGTTCCAGGCCTTCAGCCAGGCTGACAACTCACTGGCCCGCCAGCCCGGCGGCACCGGTCTGGGGCTGGTGATTTCCAAGCGCCTGATCGAACAGATGGGCGGCGAGATCGGTGTCGACAGTACCCCGGGCGAAGGTTCGCAGTTCTGGATCAGCCTCAACCTGCCCAAGGCTCATGACGATGCCGAAGCGCTGCCACCGCAGCCATTGCTGGGCCGCCGTGCCGCCATTGTCGATGGCCACGAACTGGCGCGCCAGGCACTGGAGCACCAGCTGGAAGACTGCGGCCTCAGCGTGAGCCTGTTCGCCTCCTACGACCAGTTGCTGCAGGGGGTGCAGGCCGCCAGCCAGGCCGGCCTGCCCTTCGAGTTCGCGGTGCTCGGGGCCAACCTGGGTAACCTGTCGCCCGAGCAACTGGGCCATTATCATCAGCAGCTCGAGCGTTACCACTGCCAATGCGTGGTGCTGTGCCCGACCACCGAGCAGGCGCTGTACCACCCGTACCTGCCCAACGGCCATGGCCAGTTGCTGTCCAAGCCGACCTGCACCCGCAAGCTGCGGCGCCTCTTGCTGGAGCTGGTACAACCTCGCCGTCCGCTGGCCGAAGGGAGCAACGCCAACGGCCAGCGACGCCCGAAAATACTCTGCGTCGACGACAATGCCGCCAACCTGCTGCTGGTAAAAACCCTGCTCGAAGACTTGGGTGCCGAGGTACTGGCCGTCAACAATGGTTATGCGGCGGTACAGGCCGTGCAGGAGGAGTTGTTCGACCTGGTGCTGATGGATGTGCAGATGCCCGGCATGGACGGCCGCGCCTGTACCGAACAGATCCGCCTGTGGGAAAACACCCAGAGCGGCAACCCGCTGCCGATCGTCGCCCTCACTGCCCATGCCATGGCCAACGAAAAACGCGCGTTGTTGCACAGCGGCATGGACGACTACCTGACCAAACCGATCAGCGAACGGCAACTGGCCCAGGTGGTGATGAAGTGGACCGGCCTGAGCCTGGGCACACCCCAGCAGGCGCAGCCCGAGCTACTGACCAATGGCGACGAACTGAAGGTACTCGACCCCGAAGAGGGCCTGCGCCTGGCCGCTGGCAAGGCAGATCTGGCCGCTGACATGCTGAGCATGCTGCTGGCCTCCCTGGATACGGACCGCGAAGCCATACGCGCCGCCCGCGAAGCCGATGACCGCAATGGCCTGATCGAGCAAGTACACCGTCTGAACGGGGCCTCACGCTATTGTGGCGTACCGCAGTTACGGGCAGCGTGCCAACGCAGCGAGACCTTGCTGAAGCAGGACAATCCCCAGGCGCAGCAGGCCCTGGATGAACTGGACAGCGCGATCAGCCGGCTGTCGGCACAGGCCAGATTGAGCGCTTGAGTGGCTCTGGGCCACGCTGGGTATGCCTTGACAGGCAGCGACCCAACCAAGACATGCATTGCAAAGGAGTTCCACCATGCGCGCCCTGTTGTTCAGCAGCCAGCACTACGATCAGGAAAGCTTCACCAAGGCTGTCAGCGGCACCACCCTGGAGCTGCATTTCCAGCCCGCCCGCCTGACCCTCGACACCGCCGCCCTGGCAGAGGGCTTTGAGGTGGTCTGCGCCTTCATCAATGACGAACTCGACGCGCCGGTGCTGCAGCGCCTGGCCGCAGCCGGCACGCGGTTGATCGCCCTGCGCTCGGCCGGCTACAACCACGTCGACCTGGCCGCCGCCCAGCGCTTGGGCCTGGCCGTGGTGCGCGTGCCGGCCTACTCGCCACACGCCGTTGCCGAGCACGCCGTGGCGCTCATCCTGGCACTCAACCGGCGCCTGCATCGGGCCTACAACCGCACCCGCGAAGGTGACTTCACCCTGCACGGGCTGACCGGCTTCGACCTGCACGGAAAAACCGTCGGGGTGGTCGGTACCGGCCAGATCGGGGCCGCCTTCGCTCGCATCATGGCCGGTTTCGGCTGCCAGCTGCTGGCGTACGACCCCTACCCCAACCCAGAGCTGCTGGCCCTTGGCGCCCGCTACATGCCCCTGCCCGAGCTGTTGCGCGAAGCCCGCATCATCAGCCTGCACTGCCCGCTGACCGAGCACACTCGCCACCTGGTCAACGCGCAAAGCCTGGCCCAGTTGCAGCCCGGCGCCATGCTGATCAACACCGGTCGCGGTGCGCTGGTCGACACCCCGGCGCTGATCGACGCACTGAAAAGCGGCCAGCTTGGCTACCTGGGCCTGGACGTCTACGAGGAAGAAGCCCAACTGTTCTTCGAGGACCGCTCCGACCTGCCCTTGCAAGACGATGTGTTGGCTCGGCTGCTGACCTTCCCCAACGTGATCATCACCGCCCACCAGGCTTTCCTCACCCGCGAGGCGCTGGATGCCATTGCCGCGACCACACTGGACAACATCAACCGCTGGGCGGCAGGCAATCCACAGAACCTGGTGATGGGTTAATGCTAGGATACGCGGCATTTCTGGAGGACCCATGGTCGAACACGATTTTCGCTACACCCTTTTCAACCCGCAACACACCCTGATCGAGTGCCGCGCTTTGGTGCCGGGCCGCTACCAGGTCACGGGCAACGGCGGTTCGATGCAAAAAGGCGACAGCCTGCTGGTCACGCTCAAGGGCAGCAAGGATTTGTCCATGCGCCTGACCGTGGAAAGCGTGCGCCACCTGATCAACCCACGCGGCCAGTGGGTTGCCGTGGCGAGTGGCCCGGTATTCAACGAGCTGGAAATCCTCACCTGGCAGGTCGAGTGCGATCGCTGCGATGCGGTGCTGAGCTTCGAGTTCGCAGTAGACGCCAAGCTCGGCAAGGCAGCTCGTCAACCGGCTGCCAGCGCCCGTATCGCAGCGCTGGGCTGGGCCAGCCGTGGCGAAAAACACCTGTGCCCGCGTTGCCAGGAGAGCGCCGAGTGAAGAATCTGCTGACCGGCGTGCTGATTGCAACCGGCCTGCTCGGCTGCGCCACGCAACCTTCCCGGCTGCAGCAGGAACGCAGCTACGTGCTGGAGTGGATTGGCGAACGACCACTGATCGACTACAGCCACCTGACCTTGACCCTGGCCAGCGACGGCCGTGCCTATGGCAACGGCGGCTGCAACCACTGGTTTGCGCCTTACACGCTCGATGGCGAGCACCTGAGCTTCGGCAAGGTCGGCAAGACCCGCAAGCTGTGCGCACCCGCGCTGATGGAACAGGAAAAACGCTTCCTGCAGGCGCTGGAAACGGTAGAGCGTTGGGATGTGTCACCGGTGGAGCAGATGCGCTTCTGGCCGGCCGAAGGCAAGCCGCTGCGCTTCTGGCCTGAAGAAGGCTGAGGATTGCCTGGGCCGCTTTGCGGCCCTTCGCGGGCGCGCCCGCTCCCACAGTTTGTCGCGTCCCCCCTGTGGGAGCGGGCCTGCCCGCGAAGGGCCGCGAAAGCGGCCCCGAATGCATCAGGCGCCTTTCAGGGCCTTGATCTTGGCCTGCAACCCTTCCAGGGTCTGCTCGCCCATCAACTGCTCACGCACCTTGCCCTTGTCGTCGATGATGTAGGTCACCGGCAAGGCCTCGCTACGCGGCAGGTCATAGCGCTCGGCCGGGTCCTGGGCAAGCACGGTGAAACCGATACCCAGGGTTTCGGCAGCCTGCTTCAGGTCCGGCCCCTGCAAACCGTCGAAGTTCACCCCCACCACCTTGATGCCCTCAGCCGCCCATTGCTTGGCCGCCGCATTCAGTTCCGGGATTTCGGTACGGCACGGTCCGCACCATTCAGCCCAGTAGTTGAGCACCAGCCAGTGCCCTTCGATCTGTTCGGCCTTAACCGTATTACCGTGTTGGTCCACGCCGTAATCGGCACCGCAACCACCGAGCAACAGGCTCGCGGTGATGGCCAGTACTGCTGCCAGACGCCTTGCCATGGGTCAATCCTTCTCGAGTTTTAAAGCAAATTGGTCAGTCGCTGCGGTTAGAATAGCCGCCACACCCAGCTGGATGCGACCCGACATGACTGATCTCACGCTCTATCATAACCCGCGCTGCTCGAAATCCCGCGGCGCCCTGGAACTGCTCGAGGCCCGCGGCTTGGCCCCGACCATCGTGCGCTACCTGGAAACCCCGCCCGACGCGGTCACCCTCAAGGCCCTGCTCGGCAAGCTGGGCATCGCCCCGCGTCAATTGCTGCGCAGCGGCGAGGACGAATACAAAACGCTGAACCTGGCCGACCCGGCACTGACCGATGCGCAACTGATCGAGGCCATGGCCCAGCACCCCAAGCTGATCGAGCGGCCGATCCTGGTTGCCGGTGACAAGGCCGTGGTCGGTCGCCCGCCGGAAAAAGTGCTGGAGATCCTGCCGTGAGCGCGCCCTACATCCTGGTGCTGTATTACAGCCGCCATGGCGCGACCAGCGAAATGGCCCGGCACATCGCCCGCGGTATCGAGCTGGCCGGCATGGAGGCACGCCTGCGTACGGTGCCAGCGATTTCCACCGAATGCGAAGCGGTGGCCCCGGATATTCCGGCCAGTGGCGCGCTGTACGCCACCCTTGACGACCTGCGCCACTGCGCTGGCCTGGTACTGGGCAGCCCGACCCGGTTCGGCAACATGGCAGCGCCACTCAAGTACTTCCTCGATGGCACCAGCAGCCTTTGGCTAGGCGGTGAGCTGGTCGGCAAACCGGCTGGCGTGTTCACCTCCACCGCCAGCCTGCACGGCGGCCAGGAAACCACCCTGCTGTCGATGATGCTGCCGCTGATGCACCACGGCATGCTGGTGATGGGCCTGCCCTACAGCGAGTCGGCACTGCTCGAGACCCGTGGCGGCGGCACGCCTTATGGCGCCAGCCACCACGCAGGCGCCGATGGCAAGCGTGAACTCGACCCACACGAAATCACCCTGTGCCGCGCCCTGGGCCAACGCCTGGCGACCACGGCCAAGGCCCTGGAGGCGGCGCGTGGCTAGAAAGCCCAAGGCATTGCCGCCGGTCCAATGGCTGGTGCCACGCCTGCGCCTGACGCGGGCATTGAGCCTGGCATGCTTCTTCGGCCTGATCGCCCTGCTGGTGGTGAACAACCTGTGGTTCGCCAACCTGCATGGGGCCCGGGTCGAGGTGATCCTGGCGATCGAACTGGTGCCGTTGCTGTTGCTGTTGCCCGGCATGCTGAAAGGCAGCGCCCGAGCGCATGCCTGGACCTGCTTCGTGGTGAATATCTATTTCATCAAGGGCGTGCTGGCGGCGTTCGACCCAGCGCGGGCGGTATTCGGCTGGCTTGAAGTGCTGGTGAGCCTGGGGCTGTTCATTGCCGGGCTACTGTACGTGCGCTGGAAGTTCCAGCATGAGCGGCGCATGGCGGGCGAAGGCAGTTAGACTTTTCGCGGGCACGCCGCTCCCACAGGTACTGCACAGGCCTTAAGTGCGGTGCGATTCCTGTGGGAGCGGGCGTGCCCGCGAATGGGAGCACCACAAAACTCAATGGTTGACGGTATGCGCCAGCATCACCGACAACTGGCACAGCGGCCGCCCGCTCTCTGCATGCCACTGGTTGAACGCCTGCTGCACCAGAGCCAGGTCGCGCTGGCTGGTGGGCTGCTTGTCGATCACCTTCTGCGCAATCAACGCCGCTGCCATGTCATCGGTCGGGATGAACGTGTCCTTGCCGACCATGCGCAAGAACCGTGGCGCCGACAACCCGCCCAACTGGTTGCCGTGCTTGGCCAGGTACTTCCACAAGCCGACAATGTCGGTCACTGGCCAGTCGGCGATGAACGCACCAAAACTGCCATGCGCCTTGGCGATATCCAGCACCATTTGCGCATTGCGCGGCACGCTCTTGAGCTTGCCCAGGTGGCGGATAATGCGCTCATCCTGCATCAACCGTTCCAGGTGCTCGGCGCCCATCAGCACCACTTTCTCCGGGTCGAAGCCGAAGAATACCTGCTCGAACGCCGGCCACTTGGCATCCACCAGGCTGTGCTTGAGCCCGGCGCGAAACACCCGCAGGGCCAGTGTCGACAGGTAGCGGTCGTCACTGATGTCGCGCAGTTGCGCCGGCGTGCGCGGCTGCGGCAGGAAAGCCTCCAGCGCCTGGGCCGAGCCAAAGCGGTTCAGGCAGTACTCATGCAACCACGGGTAATCGCGCATGGGCTCAGATGTTCAGCACGTCGAGGAAACGCGGGGTAGCGTTTTCGTCGATCTTCAGGCTGGTGAAGTCAAACAGGTTCCGGTCGGCCAGCTGCGACGGTGCCACGTTCTGCAGGGCACGGAAGATGCTCTCGGTACGGCCCGGGTGCTTGCGTTCCCACTCCACCAGCATGTCCTTGACCACCTGGCGCTGCAGGTTTTCCTGCGAGCCGCACAGGTTGCACGGGATGATCGGGAATGCCTTCATGTCCGAGTAGGCCTGGATGTCCTTCTCGCTGCAGTAGGCCAGCGGGCGGATCACCACGTTGCGGCCATCGTCGGCGCGCAGCTTTGGCGGCATGCCCTTGAGCGCGCCGTTGAAGAACATGTTGAGGAAGAAGGTTTCGACGATGTCGTCGCGGTGGTGCCCCAGCGCCATCTTGGTAGCGCCGATTTCGTCGGCAAAGGTGTACAGGGTACCGCGGCGCAGGCGCGAACACAGCGAGCAAGTGGTCTTGCCTTCGGGTACCAGTTCCTTTACCACCGAGTAGGTATCCTTCTCGACGATGTGGTACTCGACCCCCAGTTCCTTGAGGTAAGCCGGCAATACGTGCTCAGGGAAGCCCGGCTGTTTCTGGTCCATGTTCACCGCAACGATCTCGAACGTGATCGGTGCCACCTTCTGCAGGTGCAACAGAACGTCGAGCATGGTGTAGCTGTCCTTGCCGCCGGACAGGCAGACCATGACCTTGTCGCCATCCTCGATCATGTTGTAGTCGGTGATGGCTTCGCCAGCGAGACGACGCAGGCGTTTTTGCAGTTTGTTCTGGTTGACCGAGAGGGTGCCCATAGCGCTTGGATCCGCGAGGTGTGACAAAAGCCGGCTATTTTACGCACAAACGCGACGCCGCTGTAGGCATTCCGATAAAGACTTCAATGTAATCAACAGCACGGCTTACAGCGCAATTTGCTCTAAAAAGCGCGGTTTATGTGGGTAACGGC
The DNA here is from genome assembly GCF_058782925.1 of Pseudomonas sp. FW305-E2. Classification (NCBI taxonomy): domain Bacteria; kingdom Pseudomonadati; phylum Pseudomonadota; class Gammaproteobacteria; order Pseudomonadales; family Pseudomonadaceae; genus Pseudomonas; species Pseudomonas sp. FW305-E2. The sequence goes on from NZ_JBYSYE010000028.1 coordinate 33,679, forward strand.
TTCCTATACTGCGACATAAGGCCACATTACCGCTTGCATCGGTGTTAGGGCCTCGGGCCGCTTGCGCTCCATATTGGGGGGCGTTTGGCAACATTGAGAGGAGTGATCGGCATGATTCATCACGTTGTGGGGCTGTTTACCCATCCCGATCAGGAATGGCGGGAGATTCGTGGCGAAGAAGAAACCATCAGCCACATGTACCTGACACACACCCTGATCCTCGCGGCGATTCCTGCCGTTTCGGCGTTTATTGGCACTACCCAGGTGGGCTGGGTGATCGGTGACCGGCCAGCAGTGATGCTGACCATGGAAAGCGCAATCTGGATGAGCATCATGTCCTACCTGGCCATGCTCGCCGGGGTGGCGGTAATGGGCGCATTCATCCACTGGATGGCCCGCACCTACGATGCCAACCCGTCCATGGCGCAATGCATCGCTTTTGCCACCTACACCGCCACCCCCTTGTTCATCGGTGGCCTGGCGGCGCTTTACCCGCACCTGTGGCTGGGCATGCTGATCGGCACTGCCGCCATCTGCTACACGGTGTACCTGCTGTATGTCGGCTTGCCGACGTTCATGAACATACCGTCGGATGAAGGCTTCCTGTTCTCCAGCTCGGTGCTGGCAGTAGGCTTGGTGGTACTGGTGGCAATCATGGCCGCTACCGTGATTATCTGGGGACTGGGCGTGGGGCCCGTCTACACCAACTAGAACAGACCGAACCAACACTGGGGCATCAACCAGGGGCCGCCGCAAGGCGGCCTCTGGCTGTGCACTGACCGGTGACTCGGCAAGCCACCTGCGCTTGCGGCATAATGCCTGGTCAGGAGAACCGCCCCGCCATGCCCGAGCAGCTCAAACAACGCGTCGAAACCTGTTACCAGCAAGCCGAAGCCTTTTTCAAACGCCGCTTCCCGCGCCCCGAAGTCAGCTTCAAACTGCGCGGGCAAAAAGCCGGCGTCGCCCACCTGCACGAGAATCTGCTGCGCTTCAACCTGCAGCTCTACCGCGAAAACCAGGAAGACTTCCTGCGCCAGACCGTGGCCCATGAAGTGGCACACCTGGTTGCCCACCAGCTGTTTGGCGACCGCATCCAGGCCCATGGTGAAGAGTGGCAGTTGATCATGCGCGGGGTGTATGAACTGCCGCCCAATCGTTGCCACAACTATGACGTGCAACGGCGCGCAGTGACCCGCTACATCTACCGCTGCCGGTGCCCGCAAAGCGACTTCCCGTTTACCGCGCAGCGGCACAAGCTGGTGCACCAAGGGCGGCGATACCTGTGCAAGCGGTGCCGGGAAATCTTGGTGTACAGCGGCGAGACGCGGGTCGAATAGATCGGGGGTCGCTTGCACCGGCCCTTTCGCGGGCAAGCCCGCTCCTACGGGTTTCGTGCAATTCCCGGGACGTGCGCTGCACCCGTAGGAGCGGGTTTACCCGCGAAAGGGCCGGAACAGGCCATGCACAAATCCCAGGCATGAGAAAGGCGACCCGAGAGTCGCCTTCCTGTACCCGCCTGGGCCTTACTTCTCGACGAAGGCACGCTCGATCAGGTAGTCACCCGGCTCGCGCATGCGCGGGGAGATCTTCAGGCCGAAGCTGTCCAGCACTTCGCTGGTCTCGTCGAGCATGCTCGGGCTGCCACAGATCATCGCGCGGTCGTCTTGCGGGTTGATCGGCGGCAGGCCGATGTCACTGAACAGCTTGCCGCTGCGCATCAGGTCGGTCAGACGGCCCTGGTTTTCGAACGGCTCGCGGGTCACGGTCGGGTAGTAGATCAGCTTGTCGCGAACCGACTCACCGAAGAACTCGTTCTGCGGCAGGTGCTCGGTGATGAACTCGCGGTAGGCCACTTCGTTCACGTAGCGCACGCCGTGCACCAGGATCACTTTTTCAAAGCGCTCGTAGGTTTCCGGGTCCTGGATGACGCTCATGAACGGCGCCAGGCCAGTGCCGGTGCTCAGCAGGTACAGGTGCTTGCCAGGATTCAGGTCGTCGAGCACCAGGGTGCCGGTAGGCTTCTTGCTGATGATGATCTCATCGCCTTCCTTCAGGTGCTGCAGCTGCGAGGTCAGCGGGCCATCCGGCACCTTGATGCTGAAGAATTCAAGGTGCTCTTCCCAGTTTGGCGAAGCGATGGAGTAGGCACGCATGAGCGGACGGCCGTTGTCCTGCTGCAGGCCGATCATCACGAACTGACCGTTCTCGAAGCGCAGGCCCGGGTCGCGGGTGCACTTGAAGCTGAACAGGGTGTCGTTCCAGTGGTGCACACTGAGGACACGTTCGTGGTTCATGTTGCTCATCGATGGGGCTCCTGAAGAAAAACGCGCGCGCAAAGCGCACAGTTGCGCAATAGTTTAGGGGCAGCGACAATATCTGTTAACTGGATTATCAAGATATGTGTTATCGGTTATATCGATATGCGATTCACACTCCGTCAAATGCAAGTCTTCGTCGCCGTCGCCCAGCACCAAAGCGTCTCTCGGGCCGCCAGCCTGTTGGCGCTGTCGCAGTCGGCCGCCAGTACCTCTATCACCGAACTGGAGCGGCAATCGAGCTGCCAGCTGTTCGACCGTGCCGGCAAACGCCTGGCCCTCAATGCCCTGGGCCATCAATTGCTGCCACAAGCAGTAGCCCTGCTTGACCAAGCCAAGGAAATCGAAGACCTGCTCAACGGCAAATCCGGTTTCGGCTCACTGGCGGTCGGCGCCACCCTCACCATCGGCAACTACCTGGCCACCCTGCTGATCGGCAACTACATGCAGACACACCCGGAAAGCCAGGTAAAACTGCATGTTCAAAATACTGCGCATATCGTGCAACAGGTCGCGCACTACGAAATTGATCTGGGTCTAATCGAAGGTGACTGCAATCACCCCGACCTGGAAGTTCAGCCGTGGGTCGAGGACGAACTGGTGGTGTTCTGTGCGCCACAGCACCCACTGGCGAAACTGGGCCGCGCCGATATCGAAAGCCTTTCGCAGGAGGCGTGGATCCTGCGCGAACAAGGCTCAGGCACGCGCCTGACCTTCGACCAGGCCATGCGCCATCACCGCGCCAACCTTAATATTCGCCTGGAGCTGGAGCACACCGAAGCGATCAAGCGCGCGGTGGAGTCAGGCCTGGGCATCGGTTGCATTTCACGCCTGGCCCTGCGTGACGCCTTCCGCCGCGGCAGCCTGGTACCTGTGGAAACACCGGAGCTGGACCTGCTGCGCCAGTTCTACTTCATCTGGCACAAACAGAAGTACCAGACCTCGGCCATGCGTGAGTTTCTCGAGCTATGCCGCAGCTTCACTGCGGGCTTTACCCGCAGTGACGAGATCGTGCTGCCGCCGATCGCTTAAAGCAGGATCACTCCCCACACCAGCGCCACCATGGTCAGTGCCACCAACTGTGCGGCGCTGCCCATGTCCTTGGCATTTTTCGACAGCGGGTGGCGCTCCAGCGAAATGCGATCGATGGCCGCCTCCACCGCCGAGTTGAACAGCTCGACGATCAGCCCCAACAGGCAAACGGCGATCATGATGGCCCGCTCAGCGCGGCTGACCGGCAGCCAGAAGGCGATCGGGATCAGCACCACGTTGAGCAGCACCAGCTGGCGGAATGCGGCTTCGCCCTTGAAGGCGGCACGCAGACCGTCCAGCGAGTAACCAGCGGCGTTGAAGATGCGTTTGAGGCCGGTCTGGCCCTTGAATGGCGATGTCATGTGAGTCACTTCACAGCAGAAAGGCCAGCAGACTAGACCGGCTCGGGTCAAAAAAGCGTGAAGCCACACGCAGTCAGTTGCTGGCAACCGATTCAAGTTGTTGCAGCAGCAGTGCAGCCTGGGTCCGGGTACGCACGCCCAGCTTGCGGAAGATCGCGGTCACGTGGGCCTTGATGGTCGCTTCCGACACGCTCAGCTCATAAGCGATCTGCTTGTTCAGCAAGCCTTCGCAGACCATGGTCAATACGCGGAACTGCTGCGGCGTGAGGCTGGCCAAGCCTTCGCTGGCGGCCTTGGCCTCGGCTGAAACATCGACCTTTTCGAACGCCTGCGGCGGCCACCAGACCTCGCCATCAAGCACCTTGCGCACCGCATCCTGGATCACTTCCAGGGTGCTGGACTTGGGAATGAAACCACTGGCGCCGAACTCGCGGGACTTGACCACCACGGCGGCCTCTTCCTGTGCCGACACCATCACCACGGGGATCTGCGGGTACTGCCCGCGGAGCAGCACCAGACCGGAAAAGCCGTAGGCACCCGGCATGTTCAAGTCCAGCAGCACCAGGTCCCAGTCGGCTTTTTCGCTCAGGCGGGTTTCCAGTTCGGCAATGCTTGCGACTTCGACCAGACGCACATCGGAGCCAAGCCCGAGGGTAACGGCCTGGCGCAGGGCGCCACGGAACAGTGGGTGGTCATCGGCAATCAGGATTTCGTATGTGGCCATCGATCTAAGGATCCTGTTCTGTGCCAGGCACTCGAGTGGAAGGGAAGCGCCCGGCGGGGAATCGGCGCCAAGGAGGCCGAGCACGGTCAAGGGAGATAAGCCAATCGCCCTGCCGTCTCGCCCACCCTGGCTGCCAGCTCCGTCATTATGAACCAAAGCAGGGGTTGTGCCCCTTGGACTATAGGAAGGTATGCAAACGCTGGTGGGTGTCGTCCTGCTCGTCAAGCGGTAGCCGCCGTTTGCCGCTCAGGTAATGCAGGCTGAACACATCAAGGTAAGCATCCAGCGCCTGCGAAGCCTGGCTATCGCCAGCAAGGTCCAGGCACATGGCCGCAACTTCTGCCGTACAGAAATGATCATCGCGCTTGGAGCGCCGCAGGCGGTAGCGCGACATCTGCTCGGCTTGCAGGCTCAACACCGGGAAGCGGTCCAGGTACGGGCTTTTGCGGAACATCTTGCGCGCTTCGGTCCAGGTGGCATCCAGCAGGATGAACAGTGGACGCTTGCCCGGCTCGCGCACCACCTCGCTGACCACCCGCTCCTGGGCAACGAATTCGCCCGGAAAAACGATATAGGGCTGCCAGCGCGGGTCATCGAGCAAAGCCAGCAGGCGCTCGTCAACCGCGGTGCGCAACCAGCCGAAGGCCCAGGTGTCTTCAATCAGGTCGGCAATCAACCAGCCGGTGTTGGTGGGTTTCAGCGGCTCGGTGTCGTGCATCAGCAGGCACACACCCGCGTCAGCCTGCACCCTAGGCTTCCAGGCACACAGGCAATGGGTGGCGATGACCCGGCAATCCGGGCAACGCTCGGCACGCGAGCCACGGGCGATGAAAGGCTTGTTGCTGCGGGCCAGGCGTTCGGCGCGCAGACGCGCTACCGCATGGCTCATGCCGGCAGGCCTCTGGACAGATTGAAAATGGGCACAAGGATGACTCGGAAAAAACAAGGCGGCCAGTCTACCAGAACAGGTGGCAATTGCTGTGCAGCCGGCAAAGCGCTCCTTATAATCGGACTTCTACCGTGCCGGTCCTCGCCACGCGCAATTTTACGGAACGCCGTTGACCCGCGCATGTCAAAGCGCCAGTCATCGAACCAGGAGAGATTCATGCTGCGCCTTATCGCCCCCGCCCTGAGCCTGCTGCTCGCCCTGCCTCTGGCAGCCCAGGCGGCATCCAAGCAGGATTACGACCTGAACACCCTGCTGCAGAAGGTCGCCAAAGAGAGCAGCGTCGGCACCCCACGCGCAATCAACGAGGACATCCTCGATCAGGGTTACACCGTTGAAGGCAAGGCGCTGGTCAACCACCTGAGCGTACGCCAGAGCCACGCAGCGCGCATGCAGGCCAACCCTGAGCAGGTGCGTAGCCAGCTCGGCGACAGCGTGTGCCGCAACAACGGCTTCCGCAACCTGATGTCCAAGGGCGCCGTCATGGTCTACCGCTTCACGGTCTACAAGACCAACCAGCCAGTCATGGACCAGGCCTTCGACAACGCCAGCTGCCTGGCCGGCAACAAGAAGAAGTAAGCACAGCGTCAACGCTACGCTTTCTCGTCCTCATGAGCGCGCCAGCGCCCTTCAACGGCATCGGCGCGCATCTCCGCCAACAGCGCCTGCAAGTATCGCGACCGACACTCCAGCCCCGACAGCCTGCGGCGGCACTCGGCTTCAAGGCTCAGGTGATGCACCTGGGCCGCGTTCTCCAGCTGCTGGTAGAGCTGCCAGTCCACTTCGATGACCAAGCGATGCATACCGCCACCTCCTGCATCGACACATTTCACTCTACCAGTTAACCAAACCCGTGCTGCCGATGGCCGCAGGCCGACAGGCGGCTGCGCCGAACACCTCGGCACGATCGGGCGCAAGGGTCTAGATTGAGGTCAGAGGTATTGGTGCAGAAGGAGACGTCGCATGCCTTACCATTCGAATGAACTGCTGTTCAGCCACTTCCGCGACAACAATATCGACCTGAGCAATATCGAAGCACAACTGCAACTGGTTGCCCCCAACAGCCCTAACCTGCCACTTTACCGCGACATGATGCTGACCATCCTGCGCATGGCCCATGACGACAGCGACCGCTGGAGCGCCAAGATCACCCTGCAGGCCCTGCGCGAACTGGACCAGTCCTTCCGCACCCTGCAGCGCTACAAGGGCCGACGCAAAGTGACCGTGTTCGGCTCGGCACGCACCCCGCTCGAGCATCCGATGTACGCCCTGGCCCGCGAGCTAGGTGCCACTCTGGCGCGCTCCGACCTGATGGTTATCACCGGCGCCGGCGGCGGTATCATGGCGGCCGCGCACGAAGGCGCCGGCAGCGAGCACAGCCTGGGTTTCAACATCACCTTACCCTTCGAACAACATGCCAACCCGACGGTGAACGGTACCGACAAACTCCTGCCGTTCCACTTTTTCTTCATCCGCAAGCTGTTCTTCGTCAAGGAGGCCGACGGCCTGGTGCTGTGCCCTGGCGGCTTCGGCACACTGGATGAAGCCCTGGAGGTACTGACCCTGATCCAGACTGGCAAGAGCCCACTGGTACCGGTGGTGCTGCTGGACTCACCGGGCGGCAGCTTCTGGCGTGACTGCCTGGACTTCATCAGCCGCCAGTTGGAAGAAAACCGCTACATCCTGCCCAGCGACCTGAAGCTGGTGCGCCTGGTACACAGCGCTGACGAGGCGGTTGAGGAAATCAACCAGTTCTACAGCAACTACCACTCCAGCCGCTGGCTGAAGAGCCAGTTCGTGATCCGCATGCACCATGCGCTCAGCGAAGCGGCGTTGTATGACATTCAGGAAGGGTTTGCCGATTTGCGCCTGAGTGGCAAATATCACCAGCAAGCGGATAGCAGTGCCGAGCACGAAGTTGGCAATTACAGCCATCTGACCCGCCTTTCATTCGCCTTCAACGGCCGGGATCAGGGCCGCTTGCGTGAGCTGGTGGATTTCATCAACCTGCCGGAGAACTGGGCCAAGCCGCAACCCATGCATACCACGCAGAGGGCCAGACAGGCGCTGAAAGTGAGTTGAGGCTTCGCTGTAACAGCTCGCGTGATACCTGCAGGAGCAACCTCAGGCTGCTCCTGCACCGGATCGGTTGTTGGCCGCAGACCGTCGTAGGAGCGGGTTTACCCGCGAAAGGGCCTGACCTGCTGGCCAATCTCCCCGGTCATTCAACGCCGCAGCCGCCACCGTATTCGCGGGTGAACCCGCGCCTACAATGGAATGGAGACAGCCTGGGGCATTTGGCAAAACAGATTATCCGCGACGTGCACGTGCCACTGTGGTTTCGAGCGTCAATAATCGTCGAGATCACGTCCGCTGAGCAGGCGGCCGATCATGTCCATGGGGAACCCACGGTAAGCCAGGAACCGGGTCTGCTGGGCGCGGCTGCGCGGATCTTGCGGGCGCTGCCCGGCAAACTTGCGCTGCCACACATCTCGCATACGCTCGCCCCAATTCACCTCGCTTTCACGCAGGGCCTGGTCGATATCTGCACGCGCCAAACCACGCTGACACAGCTCTTCGCGAATACGCGCAGGGCCATAGCCAGAGCCGGAACGATAACGAATGAAACTCTCGAGGTAGCGGGCTTCACTAAGCAGCCCTTCTTCGGCGAGCCGATCGAGTTCAGGCTCGATCAACTCGTCCGAAGCGCCGCGCTGACGCAACTTGCGCGTCAGCTCGACTCGACCGTGCTCACGTCGTGCAAGCAGGTCCATGGCTGTCCGCCGGATGGCGACGGGGGTGTCGAGTACGGCAGACATATTCGGTTATCTACTGCGCAATCAATAACCGGCGTCAGCGTCGGCCATGTCATCGGCATCAGCTTCGGCAGCAGCAGCTTTGCCGGCTTCAGCAGCAGCACCTGCTTTCAGCAACTTCTCACGAATCTGCTTCTCGATCTCGGCACCAATAGCCGGGTTCTCAGCCAGGTACTTGGCAGCGTTGGCTTTGCCTTGACCAATCTTGTTGCCCTGGTAGGCATACCAGGCACCGGACTTCTCGACCAAGCCCTGAGATACCCCCAGATCAATGATCTCGCCGTTACGGTAGATACCTTTCCCGTAAAGAATCTGGAACTCAGCCTGACGGAACGGAGGCGAGACCTTGTTCTTGACGATCTTGACGCGGGTTTCGCTGCCGACCACCTCGTCGCCTTCCTTGACAGCGCCGGTACGGCGGATATCCAGACGGACCGACGCGTAGAACTTCAGGGCGTTACCACCGGTAGTGGTTTCCGGGCTGCCGAACATCACACCGATCTTCATACGGATCTGGTTGATGAAGATGACCAGGCAGTTCGCGTTCTTGATGTTACCGGTGATCTTGCGCAGTGCCTGGGACATCAGGCGGGCCTGCAGACCCACATGCATGTCACCCATCTCGCCTTCGATCTCGGCCTTCGGTACCAGCGCGGCAACGGAGTCGACAATGATCACGTCGACCGCGTTGGAACGCACCAGCATGTCGGTGATTTCAAGGGCCTGCTCACCGGTGTCCGGCTGCGAAACCAGCAGGTCATCGACGTTGACGCCCAGCTTGCCGGCGTACTCAGGGTCAAGGGCATGTTCGGCGTCGACGAAGGCGCAGGTAGCACCGTTCTTTTGCGCTTCAGCGATGACAGACAGGGTCAGCGTGGTCTTACCCGACGATTCCGGGCCGTAGATCTCGACGATACGGCCTTTTGGCAGACCGCCGATGCCCAGGGCGATATCCAGGCCCAGCGAGCCGGTGGAGATGGCCGGAATGCCTTGACGCTCATGGTCACCCATGCGCATGACCGCGCCTTTACCGAATTGGCGTTCGATCTGACCCAGGGCCGCAGCCAAGGCGCGCTTCTTGTTGTCGTCCATTGAAATCCTCACGTGTTCGACTTGGCCCTGACGGCCGGAATACCTGTATAAGTAGCCAGTATTATTCCACAGGCAGACGCCCGCGCAAACCCCTGTCGTCGATTTACTCGGCACCAAGCTGTAACAAGCCGTCTAACGCGGCGATCACCGTCTGTCGGCGCACCGCCTCGCGGTCACCGTCGAACTGCCGACGTTCGCTGAACACCCGGTCGCCATCACCCCAGGCCAGCCACACAGTGCCCACCGGTTTGGCTGGCGAGCCGCCGTCCGGCCCGGCCACACCACTCACCGCCACGGCGAAGCGTGCGCCACTGGCGGCCTGAGCCCCACGGACCATGGCTTCGACCACTTCCTGGCTGACTGCCCCCACCTGACCGAACAACGCTTCAGGCACTCCCAGCTGGCGGGTTTTCTGGGCATTGGAATAGGTGACGTAACCGGCTTCGAACCAGGCCGAGCTGCCAGGTATGCGGGTGATGGCTTCGGCAATGCCACCACCGGTGCAGGATTCGGCGGTAGTCACCTGCGCATTGAATCGGCGCAGGTGCTCACCCAGGCGGGTGGCGAGCGTGGTGATCGGGTCCATGTAGGGTGCTCCTCGAGGGCGGTTCTCTACCCTATCACCCTGCTTCGGGCTCTGGCTCAGGAAACTTTCAGGCTGGCCCGGGCGATTTCGCTGAACGCCAGTTCGTCACGCTGCCCCAGCCGCGGCAGCCCGTCAGGCCACTCCCGGCTCCAGTCGAAGCCACCCAGCGTGCGCATGTCCTCGATTGCCGAACGCCACCAGACCACCTTGCACGCGCGCTGGTAGTCATCAGCATTCATCACACTGCCGTAGAGCAACTTGCGGCCGATGCCACGCAGCTCCCGGGGTACATGCTTGAGGCTCCATTTCACCGAGAGCCGAGCCAACCACGAGGGCACCGGGCGATGCGCCGGCACCTTCAGGGCCAGACCTGGCATCTTCGAATGAAAATGCTCGCCATGGCGGGCAAAGAAGATTTCTAGAATGGCATGCACGTACTGCTTCATCGCAAAGTAATGGCTGATCACGCCGCGCGCCTCGTTGATCGGCGCGCCGTGCAATTCGAAGGAAAAGGCGATCTGCTCGATCGTATGCAGGTCACGGGCATACGGCGTCCAGTTGTCGATCCGGTCGATGGCGCGCTTGGCGATGCCAACGTTGTCGCGGGTAAAGCCCATCACACCGCTGTTACACAGCCGCAAGTCATCGGCTGGTGCTTCGCCCGACTCAGCAAGCCCCTCGATGAAGCTGCGGTAATAGCTGTTGCGCGAAGCCTCGGCCCAGCTCATTTCCACCTCGTCGACCAAGAATTGCCCGGCATCGACCTGGCTGAACAGCTTTTGCGGCGACTGCAGAAATACCGTATCGGTATCGATGAACACGGTCTTGTCCGCCCACTGCCCGGCCTGGGCAATGGCGCAGGCCTTGCGCCGATGGGTGTAGCCGCCGTCGCCGGCCCAATCCTGCAAGGTCTGCTCGTCCAGTGCGATCACTTCCACCGGCCAGCCGGCAAAAGCCTGTGGCTGGTCGGTAAGCACGCGGATCACCGGCAGCTCAGCCGGCTTGCAACGAGCCAGGGCGGTGAGGATGCTGAGTTTTGCCTCCAGCTGATAGATCCGGCGCTCGCCATAAAGGAGGTAGATCAGCTGTTGCGTTACATAAGGGACAGGGCTGGACACATTCATCGTGCAGGTCACGGCTAGGGGCATTCATCGAGGGGCGCGCATTCTAGAGGGTTACGCGGCGCAGCTCCACCATTGCCCGCCAGACTGCAGGCGCACGCCCCACAGCACGCGCCTGCAACGTAACGAAAAAGCCTGTACCATTACGGGTTTACCATCGCCAACCAGATCCCCCCTGTAAGGCCCTGAATGTCAGATCTTTCCGCACACACCCCGATGATGCAGCAGTACTGGAAGCTGAAAAACCAGCACCCGGACCAGCTGATGTTCTACCGCATGGGCGACTTCTACGAGATCTTCTACGAAGATGCGAAAAAGGCCGCGAAACTGCTGGATATCACCCTGACCGCCCGCGGTCAGTCGGCCGGCCAGTCCATTCCCATGTGCGGGATTCCGTTCCATTCGCTGGAAGGCTACCTGGCCAAGCTGGTCAAGCTTGGCGAGTCGGTGGTGATCTGTGAGCAGATCGGCGACCCCGCCACCAGCAAGGGCCCGGTGGAGCGCCAGGTAGTACGCATCATCACCCCCGGCACGGTCAGTGACGAGGCACTGCTCGACGAGCGCCGCGACAACCTGATCGCCGCACTGCTCGGTGACGAGCGCCTGTTCGGCCTGGCGGTACTGGACATCACCAGCGGCAATTTCAGCGTGCAGGAGATCAAGGGCTGGGAAAACCTGCTGGCCGAACTCGAGCGCCTGAACCCGGTCGAGCTGTTGATCCCCGACGACTGGCCACGGGACCTGCCTGCGGAGAAACGCCCAGGCGCCCGCCGCCGCGCACCCTGGGACTTCGACCGCGACTCGGCACGCAAGGCCCTGTGCCAGCAGTTCGCGACCAAGGACCTCAAGGGCTTCGGCTGCGACAAGCTGACCCTGGCCATCGGCGCCGCCGGCTGCCTGCTGACCTATGCCAAGGAAACCCAGCGCACCGCCCTGCCGCACCTGCGCAGCCTGCGCCACGAGCGTCTGGACGATACAGTCATCCTCGATGGGGCCAGCCGCCGCAACCTGGAGCTGGACATCAACCTGGCCGGTGGGCGCGACAACACCCTGCAATCGGTGATCGACCGCTGCCAGACCGCCATGGCCAGCCGCCTGCTGAGCCGCTGGCTGAACCGCCCGCTGCGCGACCTCAAGGTGCTGCAAGCACGCCAGGACTCGATCCGCTGCCTGCTCGACAGCTACCGCTTCGAAAAGCTGCAGCCGCAGTTGAAGGAAATTGGCGATATCGAGCGGATCCTCGCCCGTATTGGCCTGCGCAATGCCCGCCCGCGCGACCTGGCACGCCTGCGCGATGCGCTGGGCGCGTTGCCAGAGCTGCAGAACGCCATGACCGAACTCGAAGCGCCGCACCTGGCGCGTCTGGCGGCCATTACCGGTACCTATCCGGAACTGGCCAGCCTGTTGGAGCGGGCGATCATCGATAACCCGCCGGCGGTGATCCGCGACGGCGGTGTACTGAAAGCCGGCTATGACAACGAACTGGACGAGCTGCTGGCAATCAGCGAGAACGCCGGTCAGTTCCTGATCGACCTGGAAACCCGGGAAAAGGCCCGCACCGGCCTTGCCAACCTCAAGGTCGGCTACAACCGCGTGCACGGCTACTTCATCGAACTGCCGACCAAGCAGGCCGAGCAGGCCCCGGGCGACTACATCCGCCGCCAGACCCTCAAAGGCGCCGAGCGCTTCATCACCCCGGAGCTCAAGGCGTTCGAGGACAAGGCATTGTCGGCCAAGAGCCGCGCCCTGGCCCGCGAGAAGATGCTCTACGACGCGCTGCTGGAAACCCTGATCAGCCACCTGGCACCGCTGCAGGACAGCGCCGCCGCCCTGGCCGAGCTGGATGTGCTCAGCAACTTGGCCGAGCGCGCACTGAACCTCGACCTGAGCTGCCCACGCTTTGTCGACGAGCCTTGCCTGCGCATCGAGCAGGGCCGCCACCCGGTGGTGGAACAGGTACTGACCACGCCGTTCGTGGCCAACGACCTGGGCCTGGACAACAGTACGCGCATGCTGATCATCACCGGCCCTAACATGGGCGGTAAATCGACCTACATGCGCCAGACTGCGCTTATCGTGCTCCTGGCCCACATCGGTAGCTTCGTGCCGGCAGCCAGCTGCGAGCTGTCGCTGGTCGACCGCATCTTCACCCGCATCGGCTCCAGTGACGACCTGGCCGGCGGGCGCTCGACCTTCATGGTGGAGATGAGCGAGACCGCCAACATCCTGCACAACGCCACCGACCGCAGCCTGGTGCTGATGGACGAAGTGGGCCGCGGTACCAGCACCTTCGATGGCCTGTCGCTGGCCTGGGCCGCCGCCGAGCGCCTGGCCCAGCTGCGTGCCTACACACTGTTCGCCACCCACTACTTCGAACTGACCGTGCTGCCGGAGAGCGAGCCGCTGGTGGCCAACGTGCACCTGAACGCCACCGAGCACAATGAACGCATCGTGTTCCTGCACCACGTGCTACCCGGCCCTGCCAGCCAAAGCTACGGCCTGGCCGTTGCACAGCTGGCCGGCGTACCGACGGCAGTGATCCAGCGTGCTCGCGAACACCTTGGCCGGCTGGAAACCACCAGCCTGCCCCATGAGCAGCCTGCGGCCCACAAGGCCAAGGACGCGCCGCAAGTGCCGCACCAGAGCGACTTGTTTGCCAGCCTGCCTCATCCAGCCATCGAGAAGCTGGGCAAGCTGCAACTGGACGACATGACCCCGCGTCAAGCTATCGAAATGCTATATCAACTAAAGAACCTGTTATAACGGCGCCCATTACAAGCTGGTAGAATCCGCCGCGGTTTGCTGGTGCTGCAGGTTATTAGCCTGGCCTGCAGCCACATACCCGTAAACCGCGCGGCCCTGAGAGGAAGGGCCGCCGCCGTCGCCTGAGGAGAGAATTAGAAATGACCTTCGTCGTCACCGACAACTGCATCAAATGCAAATACACCGACTGCGTGGAAGTCTGTCCGGTGGACTGCTTCTACGAAGGCCCGAACTTCCTGGTCATCCACCCGGACGAGTGCATCGACTGTGCCTTGTGCGAGCCGGAGTGCCCAGCGCAAGCCATCTTCTCGGAAGACGAAGTGCCTTCGGGCATGGAAAACTTCATCGAGCTGAACGCCGAGCTGGCGGAAATCTGGCCTAATATCACCGAGCGTAAGGACGCCCTGCCGGACGCTGAAGAATGGGATGGCAAGCCTGGCAAGATTGCCGACCTGGAGCGCTGATAGCGCCCAGACGCGAAAAAGGCCCTTCGGGGCCTTTTTTGTTTTCCTACGGGCAAAAAAAGGGGCGGTTTGACCCGCCCACATTTTTTTCCGTAGTCCCTGCTTGTCCCAAACATCATCCTGATGAAATCGCTTCTTGCGATGTCCCTGGCCTTCATCCTGAAAGCCTGTGCATGTCCCTGTGCACAGTTCGAATACTAGCGGGTTCAGCCAGGCGAGCAAGCGATGGAGCTTGCAAGGTATTTCCGCGGACACATTTACTCACCGGTGAATAAACCATGCTTTTCAATGGGTTGTAAAAATTCAGCCTTTGGAAACGACTTTGATTTACTGAAGGTTGCATGGAAAGCTTACACAATGAGTAAGTAAAGGCTTACACGCGATGTTACTGGGGTAGCGCGGTACACATTTGATAGGTGTCTTGCCAGGTGCGTCTGGGCGCCATGCCCCCCCGACAATCTGAAAGGGAACCTCGCTTTTCGCCACAAACAAAAACGCCCCGAGAGCATCGGGGCGTCTTTTGTTACAGCGCTAGCTACTGGAACAATGACTCGCTGGACAGACCATTCTTTTCAAGGATCTCGCGCAAGCGCTTGAGCCCTTCCACCTGGATTTGCCGCACGCGTTCACGGGTAAGGCCGATCTCCAGCCCAACATCCTCCAGGGTACTGCTTTCATGGCCACGAAGGCCAAAGCGGCGTACAACCACTTCACGCTGCTTGTCGGTCAACTCGCCCAGCCACTGATCGATGCTCTGCGACAGGTCGTCATCCTGCAGCAGTTCGCACGGGTCCGTCGGGCGGTCGTCGGTCAGGGTATCGAGCAGCGTCTTGTCCGAATCCGGGCCAAGCGACACGTCTACCGAAGACACCCGTTCGTTCAGGCCGAGCATACGCTTGACCTCGGCGACCGGCTTTTCCAGCAAGGTGGCGATTTCTTCCGGCGAGGGCTCGTGGTCGAGTTTCTGCGTCAGCTCGCGCGCGGCGCGCAGGTAGACGTTCAGTTCCTTGACCACGTGGATCGGCAGGCGAATGGTGCGAGTCTGGTTCATGATCGCCCGTTCGATGGTCTGGCGAATCCACCAGGTCGCGTAGGTCGAAAAACGGAAACCACGCTCCGGATCGAACTTTTCGACCGCCCGGATCAGCCCCAGGTTGCCCTCCTCGATCAGGTCGAGCAGCGACAGGCCACGGTTCACGTAACGACGGGCAATTTTGACAACCAGGCGCAGGTTGCTTTCGATCATGCGCTTGCGGCCGGCAGGGTCACCCTTTTGCGACAAGCGCGCAAAATGCACTTCTTCTTCCGGCGAAAGCAGCGGCGAGAAACCGATCTCGTTGAGATACAGCTGGGTGGCATCGAGCGCCCTGCTGTAATCGATGTACTTGTGTTGCTTGAGCGAAGAGCCCGATTTGGCCCTCGTCCGAACCGAAGATACAGCAGGTTCGTCTGACACCACATCCGTTTCCAAAACGATACCCGTCTCCATTAGGAGGACGTCATCGTCGATGTCAAACTCCGGCACTTCTTTACTGAGAGCCATTGTTATAATCCTTTGCTGAGTTCGAACTCAGACTCGAGCGGCACCTTTCTCCCTGGCAGCGCTTGAGCCTGTCCCCTCTACATCACAGGAACAGGCTGGGTACAACGGTCAACGACGTGGCAGGAACTGGAGTGGATCGACGGGTTTGCCCTGGCGGCGAATCTCGAAATGCAGCTTCACCCGATCTGTGCCCGTAGACCCCATTTCAGCAATCGACTGCCCTGCCTTGACCTGCTGCCCCTCCCGAACCAACAGCCTGCGGTTATGACCGTAGGCACTGACGTAGGTGTCGCTGTGCTTGATGATGATCAGCTCGCCGTAGCCCCTCAAACCACTCCCGGCATAAACCACCGCACCATCAGACGCAGCAAAAACAGGCTGTCCCAAATCACCGGCGATATCAATGCCTTTATTCAAACTACCGTTTGAAGCAAATTTTCCAATCAGCACGCCATTGGCAGGCCAGGTCCAACCACCTACCGCGCGCTCTGCGGCTGGTACGGTAGCGACCACAGGGGCAGGGGTGGAAGGCGCCGACGTGGCCGGTTTGCTGGTGCTGGCAGGCGCCGTGGCAGTGCTGCCCACAGGCCGCCGCGTGACCGTGGTGCGGCTTGACGAGGACGGGCTGGACACCACCGTGGTGCGGCTGCTGGAACCGCTGCTGAAACGAATCGCTTGGCCCGGGCGGATGGTATAAGGCGCCTGAATACCGTTGCGTGCAGCCAGCTCCTTGTAGTCCCAGCCATAACGGAAGGCGATGGAGAACAGGGTGTCGCCTGGCTTGACGATGTATTGCCCAGAAGTCACCGCCGGGCGCTTGGGCACGGTGTTGTTGCGGTCGACCACCCGCGCGCTGTTGCTGCTGGTGCTTGAGCAACCCACCAGAAGCGTGCCCATGGCCAATGCAATCACCAGAAGCTTGAAACCCGACCCGTCCTTGCGCTGCCGAATGACTGTGTGACCCACCCGCGCTCCCCTCATGGTGCCGAAAATCGATATGAAGACAAGAAATGCAATATTGTTGCAATTATAACCAAGCCAGCCGGTAATGGCAGACGGGTTCAAAAGACGGGCACAAAACCCCGGTGCACGCTGTGCGTTAGCGCTTCGCACCGCCTGATAGACAGGGCGAAGCGACAAGAATTCGCCACCGGCACAAAAATACACCGCGCCTCATGCCTGCACAGCTCAGATCAACAGGCTTCAGGCCAGAGGCCCATTGAGCAGCGGCACGAAGCGCACAGCCCCCAGTACGCGACGGGAGAATCCATGCTCCTCGCGCACGATCAGCATCAGTTGCTGCGCTTCGCCGGCCGGCCCTACCGGGATGACCATGCGTCCACCGGGTGCCAGTTGGTCGAGCAGTGCCTGTGGCACTTCCGGCGCCACGGCGGTGACGATGATGCCGTTGTACGGCGCAAGCGCCGGCCACCCCTCACAACCGTCACCCCAGCGGAATACCACGTTGCGCAGGTTAAGCTCCACCAGGCGCTCTTTGGCCCGGTCCTGCAGCACCTTGATGCGCTCTACCGAAAACACCCGCTCGACCAGCTGAGCCAGGATCGCCGTCTGGTAGCCCGAACCGGTGCCAATCTCCAGCACCTTGTCCAGCGGCCCGGCCTCGAGCAACAGCTCGCTCATGTGAGCAACCATGAACGGCTGGGAGATGGTCTGGTTGTGGCCGATCGGCAGCGCGGTGTCTTCGTATGCTCGATGCGCCAGCGCCTCGTCGACGAACAGGTGGCGCGGCGTACGACGGATCACGTCGAGCACCTTGGTGTTCGAAACCCCCTCTTCGCACAAACGCTGTATCAGCCGCTCCCGGGTACGCTGAGAGGTCATGCCGATGCCACGCCGCAGCATATCGTCCTCGCGCATCAGAGCAGGCCCTCCAGCCATCCATCGAGCTGCTCGAAGGCATCATTGAAGGTGCGGTCGAGCTGCAATGGGGTAATCGATACGTAGCCTTGCATCACCGCGTGGAAGTCGGTGCCCGGGCCGCCGTCCTCGGCATCACCGGCCACGGCAATCCAGTAGCCTTCCTTGCCACGCGGGTTGACCACCTTGGTGGGCGCCGCCGCCCGCGCCCGGTGACCGAGACGGGTGAGCTGGATGCCACGGATGTGCTCCAGCGGCAAGTTGGGAATATTGACGTTGAGTACGGTGCGTGGCGGCAACACCAGGCGCGACTGTGCCTCGACCAGACGACGGGCGATATAGGCCGCAGTCGGCAGGTTGTCCGGCTGGCGCGACAACAGCGAGAACGCCAGCGAGGTACCGCCGAGGAAGCGGCCTTCCAGCGCCGCAGCGACCGTTCCCGAATACAGCACGTCATCGCCCAGGTTGGCACCAAGGTTGATCCCCGACACGACCATGTCCGGCGTCTGTGGCAACAGCCCATTGAGCCCCAGGTGCACGCAGTCGGTCGGCGTGCCGTTGAGGCTGATGAAGCCATTGGCCAGGGTCTGCGGATGCAGTGGCCGGTCCAGCGTCAGCGAACTGCTGGCGCCGCTCTTGTCTTGATCCGGGGCGATCACCGCGCACTCGGCATAATCCACCAGCGCAGCGTGCAGCGCGGCGATGCCAGGTGCGGTAACACCGTCGTCATTCGAAATCAGAATACGCATGGGCTGTCCGTCTGCCCTGCCGACACCAGATCCACGACTTCACGCACCACCACGGTGGCGAAGCATCCGGCCGGCAGGACGAATTCCAGTTGCAGGATATCAGGCTCGGGATAATGCCACGTCAGGCCGCCAATAGGGAGCCGCAGAATTCGCCGTTCGTGATCCATGCCCGCCTGGGCCAGCCACTGGCAAAGTGCCGGCTGACGTGCGCCGATAGCGTTTTCCAGCTGGGCAGGCGCAGCGCCAGCAGGTGAAGCGCCCTCCCCCCACATCGGGCCGGTTGGATGCAAGTCGAGAATCGCCAGCCGCGGGTCGGCACATTCCGCCTCACCCGCCGGGAAGAAACTGCGGCTGTCGGTGAACGCCAGCAGGTCCCCGACCTGGGCTCGGGCCCAGCTACCGTCAGCCACACGCGCAGCCAGCAACTGATTGAACAGGTAGCTGCGCCCGGCCGAAAGCAGCCGCGAACGCACGTTGCGCTGTTCAGGCAAAGCCTTGCGCGCGGCCCAATCGAGGGCGTCGTGGACGTTGCCACCACCGTGCCCAAAGCGCTGGGTGCCGAAGTAGTTGGGCACACCTTGCTGCCTGAGCTGCTCCAGGCGCGCATCCACCGCCTGGTGATCGGCAGCCAGGGCGGTCAGGCGCAAGGTGAACCCGTTGGCCGAATGCGCGCCGCGCTGCAGTTTGCGCTGGTGACGCACCTGTTTGAGCACACGCAGGCTGGCATCCTCGGCACGCGACAGATCCGGATCGGCCTTGCCCGGCAGGTGCAGGCTGAACCACTGGCGGGTGAGCGCCTGGCGGTCCTTCAGGCCGGCATAGCTGATGCTGCGCACGGGCACGCCAGCGGCGCGGGCAAGGCGCCGGGCGGCTTCTTCAGTGTTCAGGTCACGCTTCTCGACCCACAGCCACAGGTGCTCGCCTTGGCCCGATAGCGGTATATCCAGGACTTCGTCAACCTGAAAGTCTTCGGCAACCGCTTTGAGGACGGCGGTGCCCAGGGGTTCGCCCGATGCGCGCGGGCCCAGCAATTCCAGTTCGGTCATGCTGGCAGCAGCAGGGCGACCGAATGCACGGCAATGCCCTCCTCGCGGCCGGTAAAGCCAAGCTTCTCTGTGGTGGTGGCCTTGACATTGACCTGGTCGAGCTCGACCTGCAGGTCTTCGGCGATCAGCTGGCGCATGGTTTCGATGTGCGGGGCCATTTTCGGTGCCTGGGCGACGATGGTGGCGTCAACGTTGCCGACCTTCCAGCCCTTGGCCTTGACGATGCCGACCACATGACGCAGCAGCGCGCGGCTGTCAGCACCCTTGAACTGCGGGTCAGTGTCAGGGAAGTGCTTGCCGATGTCGCCCAGCGCCGCAGCGCCAAGCAAGGCATCGCTCAGGGCGTGCAGCAGCACGTCACCGTCAGAATGGGCCAACAGGCCGTATTTGTGGGGGATACGCACCCCGCCCAGGGTAATGAAATCACCGTCGCAGAAACGGTGCACATCGTAGCCGTGGCCAATACGCATAAAAAAACGCCCTGAATGAGTCAGGGCGTGATTCTACCTGCTTTGCAGGGGATTTGTGGGATTGGGGCTGCTGTGCAGCCCTTCGCGGGCACGCCCGCTCCCACAGCAAGCGTTAAACCCGCCCCAGTGCCACCGCATGATGGCGCAGGTGCTCCTCGATGAAGCTGGCAATGAAGTAGTAGCTATGGTCATAGCCCGGCTGCATACGCAGGGTCATTGCATGGCCACCTTTGCGTGCCGCCTGTTCCAGCGCTTCAGGCTTGAGTTGCTTCTCGAGGAAGTCGTCACGGTCGCCCTGGTCCACCAGCAACGGCGGGCATTGGCCAGCAGGGGTTTCGGCCAGCAGCACACTGGCATCCCACTCACGCCAGCGTCCACGGTCTTCACCCAGGTAGCGGCTGAAGGCCTTCTCGCCCCACGGACAATCCATCGGATTGCTGATTGGCGAGAATGCCGACACCGAGCGGTAGCGCCCCGGATTGCGCAAGGCGCACACCAGCGCGCCATGCCCACCCATGGAGTGGCCGCTGATGCTGCGCTCGCCCGACGCCGGGAAGTGCGCCTCGATCAGGGCTGGCAACTCCTCCACCACATAGTCGTGCATGCGGTAGTGCTGGGCCCAGGGTTGCTGGGTGGCGTTGAGGTAGAAGCCAGCGCCCAGGCCGAAGTCCCAGGCGCCGTCCGGATCGCCCGGCACCTGCTCGCCACGCGGGCTGGTATCGGGGGCAACGATGATCAGCCCCAGCTCGGCGGCCAGACGCTGGGCGCCGGCCTTCTGCATGAAGTTCTCGTCGGTGCAGGTGAGGCCGCTGAGCCAGTAAAGCACCGGCAGCTTTTCGCCCTGCTCGGCCTGCGGTGGCAGGTACACGGCGAACACCATATCGCAACCCAGCACCTTGGAATGATGCCGGTAACGCTTGTGCCAGCCGCCGAAGCTCTTCTGGCAGGAGATGTTATCCAGGCTCATGGCAGACCTCAGAAGTGGATCACGCTACGGATGCTCTTGCCTTCATGCATCAGGTCGAAGGCCTTGTTGATGTCTTCCAGCCCCATCGTGTGGGTGATGAAGGTGTCCAGCGGGATCTCGCCTTTCTCGGACATTTCCACGTAGCTCGGCAGCTCGCTGCGGCCACGCACGCCGCCGAACGCCGAACCACGCCAAACCCGACCAGTAACCAGCTGGAACGGACGCGTGGAAATTTCCTGGCCGGCACCGGCCACACCGATGATGACCGACTCACCCCAGCCCTTGTGGCAGCATTCCAGGGCGGCGCGCATCAGTTGAACGTTGCCGATGCACTCGAAGGAGAAGTCCACGCCACCATCGGTGAGGTCGACGATCACTTCCTGGATCGGGCGATCGTAGTCTTTCGGGTTGACGCAATCGGTGGCACCCAGCTGGCGGGCGATCTCGAACTTGGCCGGGTTGATGTCGATGGCGATGATACGCGAAGCCTTGGCCTTGACCGCACCGATCACGGCTGACAGGCCGATGCCACCGAGGCCGAAGATGGCCACGGTATCACCTGGCTTGACCTTGGCAGTGTTGAGTACCGCGCCGATACCGGTGGTGACGCCGCAGCCCAGCAGGCAGACCTTTTCCAGTGGTGCTTCTTTCTGGATCTTGGCCACGGAAATTTCCGGCAGCACGGTGTATTCGGAGAACGTCGAGGTGCCCATGTAGTGGAACAGTTGCTGGCCCTTGTACGAGAAGCGCGTGGTGCCGTCCGGCATCAGGCCCTTGCCCTGGGTGGCGCGGATGGCCTGGCACAGGTTGGTCTTGCCCGAGAGGCAGAACTTGCACTTGCCGCATTCTGGGGTGTACAGCGGGATGACGTGGTCACCCACGGCGACCGAGGTCACCCCCTCGCCCACCGCTTCGACGATGGCACCGCCTTCGTGGCCGAGGATCGACGGGAAGATACCTTCCGGGTCAGCACCGGACAGGGTATAGGCATCGGTGTGGCAGACACCGCTGGCGACCACGCGCAGCAGCACTTCACCGGCCTTTGGCATGGCCACGTCGACTTCGACGATTTCCAGGGGTTTCTTGGCTTCGAAGGCAACGGCAGCACGGGACTTGATCATCAAAGGTCTCCAGACAGTGGATCGATTCAGTCTTGCAGTGTAATTCAGCGCCTTTTGATGAATAATCAGGCCAAAGACAAAACATTATTGCCACACAGGGATAATCGATGAGCAGCCGATGGGAAGGCATCGACGAATTTGTCGCCGTGGCCGAGTCGGGCCAGTTCACTGCCGCCGCCGAACGCCTGGGGGTTTCCTCATCGCACATCAGCCGGCAGATCGCCCGGCTGGAGGACCGCCTGCAGACGCGCCTGCTGTATCGCAGTACCCGCCGGGTAACCCTCAGCGAAGCCGGGCAGACCTTCCTGCAGCATTGCCAACGCTTGCAGGATGGCCGCGAGGAAGCGCTGCGCGCCATGGGCGACCTGGCCAGCGAACCCAAGGGCTTGTTGCGCATGACGTGCGCCGTGGCCTACGGCGAGCGCTTCATCGTGCCGTTGGTGACGCGATTCATGGCGCTGTACCCGCAGCTGCGCGTGGATGTGGAGCTGAGCAACCACACCCTCGACCTGCTGCATGAAGGCATGGACCTGGCCATCCGCCTGGGCCGCCTGGCCGACTCTCGCTTGGTGGCTACCCGCCTGGCGCCAAGGCGCATGTACCTGTGCGCCTCGCCGGCCTATCTTGAGCGCTATGGCCGGCCACACAGCCTGTCGGAGCTGGCGCGGCACAATTGCCTGGTGGGGAGTTCGGACTTGTGGGCGCTACAGCAGGATGGCCGTGAGATCAGCCAGCGGGTACAGGGTAACTGGCGCTGCAACAGTGGCCAGGCAGTGCTGGATGCGGCGCTGCAAGGGATCGGGTTGTGCCAGTTGCCGGATTACTACGTGCTGGAACACCTGAACAGTGGTGCGCTGGTGTCGCTGCTGGAGGCGCACCAACCGCCGAATACGGCGGTGTGGGCGCTGTATCCGCAGCAGAGGCACCTGTCGCCGAAGGTACGGCGGCTGGTGGATTACCTGAAGGAGGGGTTGGCAGGGTTGCCGGAGTATCGTTTCGGCTGACGGGATGTGCTGCATGTACGGGCCTCTTCGCGGGTGAACCCGCTCCTACGACGGCCTGTGCCCAACCACCGATGCGTATGTAGGAGCGGGTTCACCCGCGAATACGGTGGCGGCAGCAACGGTGAACGCTCAGCGTTTACCCGCCCAGCGCTGGCGCAACCATTCGAGATCTTCGGGCCGGGTTACCTTTATGTTGTCACTGCGCCCTTCCACCAGCCGCGGCGCCTGACCGGACCATTCGATGGCCGAGGCTTCATCGGTCACCACCACATCCGACACCAGGCACTCTGCCAGCGCCCGGTGCAACGCTCCAAGGCGGAACATCTGCGGTGTGTACGCCTGCCAGATCGTGCTGCGGTCCACGGTAGCACTCACCCGGCCATGGCTGTCGGCACGCTTGAGGGTATCGCGCGCCGGCACCGCCAGCAGGCCACCCACCGGGTCGTCCGCCAGCTCCGACAACAGCTTGTCCAGGTCGCTGCGTGCCAGGTTCGGCCGCGCAGCATCGTGCACCAGCACCCAGTCGCTGTCCCCCGCCCCCTGGGCATGCAGCACCAGCAAGGCGTTAAGCACCGAGTCAGCGCGTTCACGCCCGCCCGCCGCGCACTGGATGCGGGGGTCGCTGGCGTAGCGCAGGCCAGGCCAGTACGGGTCATCTTCGGCAATGCTGACCACCACGCCCTTAAGCGCCGGGTGGCCAAGAAAACAGTCGAGGCTGTGCTCGAGAAGGGTCTGCCCAGCCAGCTCCAGGTATTGCTTGGGGCGGTCGGCAGCCATGCGGGCACCTACACCCGCCGCAGGAATCACGGCCCAGAAGGCCGGCAAGGTATCGATCATTTCTGTGGCAACTGGAAGAGGGTTTCGCCCTCTTTGACCATCCCCAATTCGTGGCGGGCCCGTTCTTCAACGGTCTCCATGCCTTTTTTCAGCTCTAGCACTTCAGCATCGAGCACACGATTACGCTCGAGCAAGCGCTCGTTTTCGGCATGCTGATCGGCAATCTGCTGCTTCAGTTCGGTCACTTGCGCCAGGCTGCCGTTACCCACCCACAGGCGGTACTGCAGGCCACCCAACAGCAAGAGCAGAACGAGGAACAACCAATAGGGACTGCGCATCACGTTATCCAGGTTAAAAAGGCTGCCGCGTTTTTACTTCGGGGCCTCCAATAGCACGAAGCCTGGCCGAGGCCAGGCTTCGTCGACAGAAACCCGTTAGTACGTAGGAAAGTTCAGTACGAACGTTCCTACAACTTCGGCTGCTGCCTTTTTACCATCTCTTGCTTAGCCGCGAAACTCGGCACGACCGCGGTAAACCGCTTTGGCGCCCAGTTGCTCTTCGATGCGCAGCAGCTGGTTGTACTTGGAAACGCGGTCGGAACGGCACAGCGAGCCGGTCTTGATCTGGCCAGCAGCAGTACCCACAGCCAGGTCGGCAATGGTCGAGTCTTCGGTTTCACCGGAACGGTGCGAGATCACTGCAGTGTAACCAGCAGCCTTGGCCATCTGGATGGCTTCCAGGGTTTCGGTCAGCGAGCCGATCTGGTTGAACTTGATCAGGATCGAGTTACCGATGCCTTTCTCGATGCCTTCCTTGAGGATCTTGGTGTTGGTCACGAACAGGTCGTCACCGACCAGCTGGACTTTTTCACCTATCTTGTCAGTGAGGATTTTCCAGCCAGCCCAGTCGGACTCGTCCAGGCCGTCTTCGATCGAAATGATCGGGAAACGCTCGGTCAGGCCTTTCAGGTAGTCGGCGAAGCCTTCGGCGTCGAACGACTTGCCTTCGCCGGACAGGTTGTACTTGCCGTCTTCGTAGAATTCAGAAGCCGCGCAGTCCAGGGCCAGGGTCACGTCGGTGCCCAGCTTGTAGCCGGCTTTTTCGACAGCTTCAGCGATGGCGCCCAGGGCGTCTTCGTTGGATGCCAGGTTCGGGGCGAAACCACCTTCATCACCTACGGCGGTGTTCAGGCCACGGGCCTTCAGGACGGCCTTGAGGTGGTGGAAGATTTCGGTACCCATACGCAGGCCGTCAGAGAAGGTCTTGGCGCCAACCGGCTGAACCATGAACTCCTGGATGTCGACGTTGTTGTCGGCGTGCTCGCCACCGTTGATGATGTTCATCATCGGAACCGGCATCGAGTACTGGCCCGGGGTGCCGTTCAGGTTGGCGATGTGCGCGTACAGCGGCAGGTCCTGGTCCTGGGCAGCAGCTTTGGCGGCAGCCAGGGAAACAGCCAGGATGGCGTTGGCGCCCAGCTTGGCCTTGTTCTCGGTACCGTCCAGTTCAATCATGGCGCGGTCCAGCGCCTTCTGGTCGGAAGGTTCCTTGCCCAGCAGCAGGTCACGGATCGGGCCGTTGATGTTGGCGACGGCCTTCAGCACGCCCTTGCCCAGGTAACGGCTCTTGTCGCCATCACGCAGCTCCAGCGCTTCGCGCGAGCCGGTAGAAGCACCGGACGGCGCGCAAGCGCTGCCGATGATGCCGTTGTCGAGCAGTACATCGGCTTCCACAGTGGGGTTGCCACGCGAATCGAGAACTTCACGACCTTTGATGTCGACGATTTTTGCCATTGTTGTAAGCACTCCAGAATTTGACGAAAACAACTTAGCTTAGGAAATTCTTGCCGTTCACCAGGCGAACTTGCTTTGGGCAGGCCTGATGAAGGGAGCCCCTGACCGACTGGTCAGGGGTGGATCGGGCGGTACTTTACCCGAGAAATGAGCTTTACGCGGTTTCTACCGTCGGAAAACTTTTCACCAGGTCGTCCAATTGCTTGAGCTGGACCAGGAACGGCTCCAGTTTATCCAGGCGCAAGGCGCATGGGCCATCGCACTTGGCGTTGTCCGGATCGGGGTGGGCTTCGAGGAAAAGCCCGGCCAGGCCCTGACTCATGCCGGCCTTGGCCAGGTCAGTGACCTGGGCCCGACGGCCGCCGGCGGAATCGGCGCGGCCACCCGGCATCTGCAGGGCGTGGGTCACGTCGAAGAACACCGGGTACTCGAACTGCTTCATGATGCCGAAGCCCAGCATGTCGACCACCAGGTTGTTGTAGCCGAAGCTCGAACCACGCTCGCAGAGTATCAACTGGTCGTTACCGGCTTCTTCGCACTTGGCCAGGATGTGTTTCATTTCCTGAGGTGCGAGGAACTGAGCCTTCTTGATGTTGATCACCACGCCGGTCTTGGCCATGGCCACCACCAGGTCAGTCTGCCGCGACAGGAAAGCCGGCAGCTGGATGATGTCGCATACCTTGGCGACGGGCTCGGCCTGGTAAGGCTCGTGCACATCGGTGATCACCGGCACGTTGAAGGTGCGCTTGATCTCTTCGAAGATCTTCAGCCCCTCTTCCATGCCAGGGCCACGGTAGGACGTTACCGACGAACGGTTGGCCTTGTCGAAACTGGCCTTGAACACGTACGGGATACCGAGCTTCTCGGTAACCCGCACGTACTCTTCGCAGACCTTCATCGCCAGGTCACGGGATTCCAGAACGTTCATGCCGCCGAACAGGACGAACGGCTTGTCGTTGGCGATCTCGATGTTACCGACGCGAATGATCTTCTGGGTCATCGATCAGGCCTTGTTCTTCTGAGCCAGGGCTGCCTTGACGAAACCACTGAACAGCGGGTGGCCGTCACGCGGGGTGGAGGTGAACTCCGGGTGGAACTGGCAAGCGACGAACCATGGGTGATCCTTGGACTCGACCACTTCCACCAGCGCGCCGTCTTCGGAACGGCCGGAAACCACCAGACCAGCTTCCACCAGTTGTGGCAGCAGGTTGTTGTTCACTTCGTAGCGGTGACGGTGACGCTCGGTGATCACGTCCTTGCCGTAGCAGTCGTGCACCTTGGAACCGGCAGCCAGCTGGCAATCCTGTGCGCCCAGGCGCATGGTGCCGCCCAGGTCGGAAGCCTCGTCGCGGGTCTCGACGGCACCGGTGGCATCGGCCCACTCGGTGATCAGGCCGACCACTGGGTGGCCGCTGTTACGGTCGAACTCGGTGGAGTTGGCGTCTTTCCAGCCCATCACGTTACGGGCGAATTCGATGACGGCCACCTGCATGCCCAGGCAGATACCCAGGTACGGCACCTTGTTCTCACGGGCGTATTGCACCGCGGTGATCTTGCCTTCCACACCGCGCAGGCCGAAACCGCCCGGTACCAGGATGGCATCGGCGCCTTCGAGCAGGCTGGTGCCCTGGTTCTCGATGTCTTCCGAATCGATGTAGCGCAGGTTGACCTTGGTCCGGTTGGTGATGCCGGCGTGGCTCATCGCTTCGATCAGCGACTTGTACGCGTCCAGCAGCTCCATGTACTTGCCGACCATGGCGATGGTCACTTCGTGCTCCGGGTTGAGCTTGGCATCGACCACCTTGTCCCACTCGGACAGGTCGGCGCCATTGCACTGCAGGCCGAAGCGCTCGACGACGAAGTCGTCCAGGCCCTGAGCATGCAGTACGCCCGGGATCTTGTAGATGGTGTCGACGTCTTCCAGCGAAATCACCGCACGCTCTTCAACGTTGGTGAACAGCGCGATCTTGCGACGCGACGAAGCATCCACCGGGTGGTCGGAGCGGCAGATCAGCACGTCAGGCTGCAGGCCGATGGAGCGCAGCTCCTTGACCGAGTGCTGGGTCGGCTTGGTCTTGGTTTCGCCAGCGGTGGCGATGTACGGGACCAGGGTCAGGTGCATCAGCATGGCACGCTTGGAGCCCACTTCGACACGCAGCTGGCGAATCGCCTCGAGGAACGGCTGCGACTCGATATCACCCACGGTACCGCCGATTTCCACCAGGGCCACGTCGGCATCGCCGGCACCCTTGATGATGCGACGCTTGATTTCGTCGGTGATGTGCGGGATGACCTGGATGGTCGCGCCCAGGTAATCACCACGACGCTCTTTACGCAGCACGTGCTCGTAGATACGGCCAGTGGTGAAGTTGTTGTTCTGGGTCATGGTGGTGCGGATGAACCGCTCGTAGTGACCCAGGTCGAGGTCGGTCTCGGCGCCATCGTGGGTGACAAACACTTCACCGTGCTGGAACGGGCTCATGGTGCCCGGGTCGACGTTGATGTACGGATCCAGCTTGAGCATGGTGACCTTCAGGCCCCGCGCTTCCAGGATGGCCGCCAGGGAAGCCGAGGCAATGCCTTTCCCCAATGAAGAAACAACACCGCCCGTGACGAATATGTAGCGCGTCATGAAAAACCCTAGAAGTCTGCGTTAAGGCGGCCAGCGCCGCCGGAGAAAGCGAAGGAAGGCCGAAGCCCCCGATCACCTGCGTCAATCACAGTGCATCTCGAAAAACTGCCGCGTCTGTACAGCCAGGGTATACCCGGCATGGCGTTCGCTCGTCATTTCCAGAATCAGCTCGGCAAAAAACTGCTTGGTAATCGGCAACTCCTGTGTTTTCGCGGAACCCACAGAAGTTGTATCAAGAAGGGAGGGTAGTCTACCGGAATGTACCCTTCAGCTCAAACCTTGCGCGTTCGTCGGTAACTGCCAGTGCAGTTGGCAATCCGCCTGCACCAGCCCGGGCAGGTTGGCCACCGCCAGCAGGCATTCGCCGTGATACAGCAACGGCAGGCGCGAGCGCAGGAAATGCGGCACCTGCTGTTCGTTGAGCAGGCGCTTGAGGTCCCGCCGGCCACGGCCGGGAACCGCCAGCATTTCACCCCCCTGACGGTAGGCAATACGCAACCCGCTCGGCATGGCTGCGCCAACAAGACGCACGCAACCATTGCCCGGCAACCGCAACGGCCCATCAGGCTCGGGCCAGGCCAGCGAGCCGGTCGGTTGCTGTAGCCAATCACCGCTCAGCCACCAGATGCGCCCGTGGCTACGCACCAACCGTCCATCGGCAAGCCGCCAGACTGGCCGGGCATCGGCAGCGGCATCGCGCAGGTCTGCCCAGCCGGCCCAGTGCCGGGTATCGGGCAAACGGGTGCGCTGGCTCAGCCAGTACTGCAAGGCATTGCGCTGACGCGCCGGCGATAACGCCAGCAGGGCGGCCAGGTCGAGGGAATCCAGCCCCGGCCAGGCGAGAGGCGCCCCTTTGCCCGCAAGCGCCAGATCCTCCTGGGCCAGTTCGTCCAGCAAACCCAGCGCCTCGCCCAGATGCTCTGCTGCACGGGCGAAGTTCTGGCTGGCCTGTGGCCAACGTTGCTGCAACTGCGGCATCACTTCGCCGCGCAGGTAGTTGCGGGCGAATTGTGTGTCGACGTTTGACGGGTCTTCGATCCAGGTCAGCCCTTGGGCTTGGGCATAATCCTGCAAATGTTGCCGGGAACAGGCCAGTAACGGCCTGACCAGGCTGCCCTGCCCCAGCGCCCGCTGCCCCGGCATTGCCGCCAGGCCACGCAGGCCGGCGCCGCGCAACAGGCGGAACAGCAGGGTCTCGGCCTGGTCGTCGCGGTGCTGACCGGTGAACAGGATATCGCCCGGGCCGAGCACTTGCCTGAAGGCGGCATAGCGGGCCTCTCGGGCCGCCTGTTCCAGGCTGGCGCCTGGGGAGACCTGGACGTGGATGACCTGGAGTTCAACGTCGAAATTGTCGCAGATGGCTTGGCAGTGGGCGGGCCAGGCGTCGGCAGCGGCTTGCAGGCCGTGGTGAATATGGATGGCGCGCAGCGGGGGGGATGCGTGGTTGCGGGCGTACTCGGCCAGCAGGTGCAGGAGGACGGTGGAGTCAAGGCCGCCGGAGAAGGCGACGTGCCAGGTGGGGGCGTTGAGCCAAGGAGTGAGGTTGATCATCTAGCCCTCGCTCGATTCAAGAAAGCATTCGCGGGCATGCCCGCGCCCACATGTACGGCGCAAGCCTCAAGGGCAGCGCAACCTGTAGGAGCGGGTTTACCCGCGAACACCGGCGAAGCCGGTGCCATCAATCACAAGGGCCGCAAAACGGCCCCAGGGCTAATCAGAATCAGAGGCCGTAGCTCATCAGGCGCTCGTAACGACGGGCCAACA
The DNA here is from genome assembly GCF_058782925.1 of Pseudomonas sp. FW305-E2. Classification (NCBI taxonomy): domain Bacteria; kingdom Pseudomonadati; phylum Pseudomonadota; class Gammaproteobacteria; order Pseudomonadales; family Pseudomonadaceae; genus Pseudomonas; species Pseudomonas sp. FW305-E2. Next base: position 63,644 of record NZ_JBYSYE010000028.1, read on the forward strand.
GCGCATCGTTGTCGAACTTGCCGAGCATGTCCAACTGCTGCACCAGATCGGCACGGATGCTTTCGGACATCTGGGCCGGGTCACGGTGGGCGCCGCCCAGCGGCTCCTGGATGACCTTGTCTACAATGTTCAGGCTTTTCAGACGCTCGGCGGTGATGCCCATGGCCTCGGCCGCGTCTGCTGCTTTATCGGCCGTTTTCCACAGAATCGAAGCACAGCCTTCCGGCGAAATAACCGAGTAGGTGGAGTACTGCAGCATGTTCAGTTGGTCGCACACGCCAATGGCCAGTGCCCCACCGGAACCACCCTCACCGATCACGGTAGCGATGATCGGGGTTTTCAGGCGTGCCATGACCCGCAGGTTCCAGGCGATGGCTTCACTCTGGTTGCGTTCTTCGGCGTCGATGCCCGGGTAGGCGCCCGGCGTGTCGATGAAGGTCAGGATCGGCATCTTGAAGCGTTCGGCCATTTCCATCAGGCGACAGGCCTTGCGGTAACCTTCCGGGCGCGGCATGCCGAAGTTGCGACGCACTTTCTCGCGCACTTCACGGCCCTTCTGGTGGCCAATGACCATGACCGGCTTGCCGTCCAGACGCGCAGTACCACCCACGATGGCGGCGTCGTCAGAGAAGTGACGGTCCCCGTGCAGCTCTTCGAACTCGGTGAAGATGTGCTCCAGGTAGTCCAGGGTGTATGGACGACGCGGGTGACGGGCCAGGCGGGCGATCTGCCAGCTGGTCAGGTTGCCGAAGATGCTTTCGGTCAGGGTGTTGCTCTTGTCTTGCAGACGGGCAATTTCATCGCTGATGTTCAGCGAGTTGTCGTTGCCCACCAGGCGCAGGCCTTCGATCTTGGCTTGCAGGTCGGCAATCGGCTGTTCGAAGTCGAGGAAATTCGGGTTCATAGTCATCCGTCTTGGGTCTACGGCCAGGCGGCCGGCCGGTTGATCCGTTTGGCGCCATACCTTAAGGGATCAGGCGCATTCAGGTCGAGATTAAATTTTTGTCGGTTCAACGATATTGCAGGAAGACGTTCTCACGCCCGAACTGGTCACGCAGCGCCTGAATCAGCCCATCGGCCGGGTCGATCGCCCACTGCTCGCCAAACTGCAGCATGGCCTTGGCGTCGCTGCCGGTGTACTCCAGCGTGATCGGGCAGGCACCGCGATGGCGGGTGATCAGCTCGCCCAGCCACTTCAGCCGGTCGCCCTTCAGTGCGTCATGCGCCACCTTCAGGCGCAGGCTCTCGGCCAGCTTGGTGCGTGCGTCTTCCATGGTCATCACCTGCTTCACCCGCAGGCGCAAGCCCCCGGAGAAGTCGTCATTGCTGACCTCGCCTTCCACCACCACCATCGCATCGGTCTGCAGCAAGGACTGTGCCGCCATGAAGGCATCGGCAAACAGCGATGCCTCGATCCGCCCGGAACGGTCATCCAGGGTGACGAAGCCCATCTTGTCGCCCTTCTTGTTCTTCATCACCCGCAGCGCAATGATCATGCCCGCGATGGTCTGGGTTTCGCGCGACGGCTTGAGGTCGACGATGCGCTGGCGGGCGAAGCGACGGATCTCGGTCTCGTACTCGTCGATCGGGTGGCCGGTGAGGTACAGGCCAAGGGTGTCCTTCTCCCCCTTCAGACGCTCCTTGAGGGTGAGCTCGCGCACCTTGCGGTGGTTGGCATACACATCGACATCTGCCGCGTCGAACATGCTGCCGAACAGGTCGACATGACCACTGTCAGCGGTGTGTGCGGCCTGCTCGGCTGCCTTGATGGCCTCGCCCAGCGCCGACAGCAAGGTTGCCCGGTTGATGTCGATGTTGGCGTGGTAGGCCTTGATCTCGTCATGGAAGTGCGGGCCAAGGCGGTCCAGCGCGCCACTGCGCACCAGCGCATCAAGGGTACGCTTGTTGACCCGTTTGAGGTCGATGCGTTCACAGAAATCGAACAGGTCCTTGAAGGGACCGCCTTGGGCACGGGCCTCGACAATCGCCTCCACCGGGCCTTCGCCGACACCCTTGATGGCACCAAGGCCGTAGACGATACGGCCGTCGTTGTTGACGGTGAACTTGAAGTCCGAGAAATTCACGTCCGGCGCGTCGAGGCGCAGCTTCATGCTGCGTACCTCCTCCACCAGCACCACCACCTTGTCGGTGTTGTGCATATCCGCCGACAGGACCGCGGCCATGAACGGCGCCGGGTAGTGGGTTTTCAGCCAGGCGGTCTGGTACGACACCAGGCCATAGGCGGCGGAGTGGGATTTGTTGAAGCCGTAGCCCGCGAACTTCTCTACCAGGTCGAAGATGTTACCGGCGAGGTCCGCATCGATATTGTTGGCTACGCAACCTTCGATGAAACCACCGCGCTGCTTGGCCATTTCCTCGGGCTTTTTCTTACCCATGGCCCGGCGCAGCATGTCGGCGCCACCCAAGGTATAACCTGCCATCACCTGGGCGATCTGCATCACCTGTTCCTGGTACAGGATGATGCCGTAGGTTGGCGCCAGTACCGGCTTGAGGCCTTCGTACTGGTAGTCGGAGTGCGGGTAGGCCAGCTCGGCGCGGCCGTGCTTGCGGTTGATGAAGTCGTCCACCATGCCCGATTGCAGCGGGCCCGGGCGGAACAACGCAACCAGTGCGATCAGGTCTTCCAGGCAGTCGGGCTTGAGCTTCTTGATCAGCTCCTTCATGCCGCGCGATTCAAGCTGGAACACCGCCGTGGTTTCGGCCTTCTGCAGCAGCTCGTAGGTCTTGCGGTCGTCCAGCGGAATGAAGTCGATGTTGAGGTCGGGCAGGTTCTTCTTGGCCTGCTCGCGGTTGATGATCTCCATCGCCCACTTGATGATGGTCAAGGTACGCAGGCCGAGGAAGTCGAACTTCACCAGGCCGGCGGCCTCGACGTCATCCTTGTCGAACTGGGTTACCAGGCCACCACCCTCTTCATCACAGGCGATCGGCGAAAAGTCGGTGAGCTTGGTCGGTGCGATAACCACACCACCGGCGTGCTTGCCGGTACCCCGGGTCACACCCTCCAGCTTCAGGGCCATGTCCCAGATTTCACGGGCGTCTTCGTCGCCCTTGAGGAAGTCACGCAGGATTTCTTCCTGCTCGTAGGCCTTCTCCAGGGTCATGCCCACTTCGAAGGGGATCATCTTCGACAGGCGGTCGGCCAGGCCATAGGATTTGCCTTGCACCCGCGCCACGTCACGCACCACCGCCTTGGCGGCCATGGTACCGAAGGTGATGATCTGGCTCACCGCATTACGCCCGTAGGCCTCGGCCACGTAGTCGATCACCCGGTCACGGCCGTCCATGCAGAAGTCGACGTCGAAGTCGGGCATGGAAACACGTTCAGGGTTGAGGAAGCGCTCGAACAGCAGGTCGTAGGCCAGCGGGTCGAGATCGGTGATCTTCAGGACATAGGCCACCAGCGAGCCGGCACCCGAACCACGACCCGGGCCCACCGGTACGTCGTTGTTCTTGGCCCACTTGATGAAGTCCATAACAATCAGGAAGTAACCGGGGAAGCCCATCTGGATGATGATGTCCAGTTCGAACTTCAGGCGGTCCAGGTAAACCTGACGCTTTTCTTCATAATTGGGCGTCGTCTCTTTCGGCCACAACACGGCCAGGCGCTCTTCCAGGCCTTCGTGGGACACATGCCGCAGGTAGTCATCGATGCCCATGCCATTGGGCGTGGGGAAGTCAGGCAGGAAGTACTTGCCCAGCTGTACCTGGATGTTGCAGCGCTTGGCAATTTCGACGGTGTTGGCGATGGCGTCGGGCAGGTCGCTGAAGAGCTCGGCCATTTCCTCCGCCGACTTCAGGTACTGCTGGTCGCTGTAGCAACGCGGGCGGCGCGGGTCATCGAGGGTCCAGCCCTCACCGATACAGACGCGGGTTTCGTGGGCGTCGAAATCCGCCTGTTTGATGAAACGTACGTCGTTGGTAGCCACCAGCGGGGCGCCAAGCTTGTCGGCCAATGCCACCGCCGCGTGCACGTATTCTTCGTCGCGTGCGCGATTGGTGCGCTGCACTTCAACGTAGAAGCGCTCGGGGAACATGCCCATCCAGTCCTGAAGAAGCGCTTCGGCTTCGTCTTGCCGACCCGCCAGCAGCGCCATGCCAATGTCGCCTTCCTTGCCCGCGGACAAGGCAATCAGGCCCTCGCTGGCCGGGGCGATCCATTCACGCTGGAGGATGACCAGGCCATTGCGCTGGCCATCGGTCCAGCCGCGCGAGATCAGTTCGGTGAGGTTGCGATAGCCCTTGGGGTTCATGGCCAGGAAGCAGATGCGCGACAGCGGGGCTTCCGGGTCGGCACCGGCCAGCCACAGGTCGGCACCGCAGATCGGCTTGATGCCGGCGCCCATGGCCGTCTTGTAGAACTTCACCAGCGAGCACATGTTGCTCTGATCGGTGATCGCGACCGCCGGCATGTTCATCCCGGTCAGCGCCTTGGCCAGCGGCTTGATCCGCACCAGGCCGTCGACCAGCGAGAATTCGGAGTGGACGCGCAGGTGAACGAAGGGAACCGACATGGAAGATCCTGTAGCAGTGCTTAACGACAAGGGCGGGATTGTAGCCTAACTAGGGGCTTTTTTTGGGGCTGCTTTGCAGCCCTTCGCGGGCACGCCCGCTCCCACAGGTATGGCCCCGCTGCTCAGACCGATGAATCCTGTGGGAGCGGGCGTGCCCGCGAAGGGCCGCAAAGCGGCCCCAATAGGTCAGATCAGGGAATCGGTGACGCCTTCGCGCACTTCCCAAGCCGCCCGCACCGGGGCGAAGGAACGCCGATGAATGGGCGTAGGCCCAAGGCGCGCCAAGGCCTCGAGATGCACCGGGGTCGGGTAGCCCTTGTGCCCGCCAATGCCATAACCCGGGTAGATCAGTTCGAACGCACTCATTTCCCGATCACGGGTCACCTTGGCCAGGATCGATGCCGCCGCAATGGCCGGCACCTGGCTATCCCCCTTGACCACCGGTGCTGCTGGCACCGCCAGCTTCGGGCAGCGATTGCCATCGATCAGGGCCAGCTTCGGCGTAATGTGCAAGCCCTCCACTGCCCGCTGCATGGCCAGCATGGTGGCCTGCAGGATGTTCAGGCTGTCGATTTCCTCGACTTCGGCGCGGGCGATGCAGAAGCTCAAGGCCTTTTCGCAGATCTCGTCGAACAGCGCCTCACGCCTGGCTTCGGTGAGTTTCTTCGAATCGTTCAGACCGAGAATCGGCCGCGCGGGATCAAGAATCACGGCCGCCGTTACCACCGCGCCGCACAACGGGCCGCGGCCCACTTCGTCAACGCCGGCGACCAGGTCTTCTACCAGGTTGAAGTCCAGTCCAATTTGCATGTCAGCGGTCCTTGAGCAGGGCCAGTACCGCCTCGGCCGCCTGATTGGAGGCGTCACGGCGCAGGGTGCGGTGAATTTCGTCGAAACGTTCGGTCTGCTGGCTTCCATCGCGCACCAGCGGCGCCAGGGTGTTGGCCAGCGCTTCACTGGTAGCGTCGTCCTGCAGCAACTCGGGCACCAGCTCTCGCTGGGCCAGCAGGTTCGGCAATGACACGTAAGGGCTTTTCACCAGACGCTTGAGAATCCAGAAGGTCAAGGGCGCCAGGCGGTACGCCACCACCATCGGCCGCTTGTACAGCAGCGCCTCGAGGGTGGCGGTACCCGAGGCGATCAGCACCGCGTCACAGGCTGCCAGGGCTTGGTGCGACTGGCCATCGAGCAGGGTCAGCGGCAGTTGGCGCCCTTCAAGCATCTGTTCGATCTGGGCGCGCCGCGTGGCGTTGGCGCAGGGCAACACGAAGCGCACACCCGGCACTTGTTGGCAAAGGCGCTCGGCGGCGTCGAGGAACAACGCGCCCAGGCGCCCTACTTCGCCGCCCCGACTGCCCGGCATCAATGCCACCACCGGCCCCTCGCCCAGGCCCAGCGCGGCGCGCGCGGCCGGGCGGTCGGATTCAAGCGGGATGGTGTCCGCCAGCGGGTGGCCAACAAAACGCACTGGCACACCTTGCTCTTCGTAGAACCGCGCCTCGAACGGCAGCAGCGTCAGCATCAGGTCGCAGCCTTCGCGAATCTTCAGCACGCGCTTCTGCCGCCAGGCCCACACTGACGGGCTGACATAGTGCACGGTCTTGATCCCGGCCTGGCGCAGCTTCAGCTCGATGTTGAGGGTGAAGTCAGGGGCGTCGATGCCGATGAATACGTCGGGCTTTTCTTCGATCAGGGTCTGGATCAGCAACTTGCGGCGCTTGAGCAGCTCGCGCAGGCGACCGAGTACCTCGACCAGCCCCATGACGGCCAGGCGCTCCATGGGGAAATAGGATTGCAGGCCCTCAGCTTCCATCAAGGGGCCGCCAACCCCGATGAACCGCACGTCGGGGTGGCGTGCCTTGAGGGCACGCATCAAGCCTGAACCAAGAATATCGCCACTGGCCTCACCCGCGACCAGCGCTACGCAAAGCTGGGCCATATCAGCGCGTGATGCCGCGAGCGGAGCTCAGGATCGACTGACGGAACAGCTCGACCTCAGGGTGTTGCGTGGCCGGTTCGGCCAGCTCCTTGAGCGCGTCTTCGACGGTCAGGCCCTGACGGTAGACTATCTTGTAGCAACGACGCAGCACATGGATCACCTCGTCGCTGAAACCGCGGCGGCGCATGCCCTCGAAGTTCATGCTGCGGGCTTCGGCCGGGCTGCCGAACACGGTAACGAAGGCCGGAACGTCCTTGCCAATGGCCGTGCCCATGCCGGAAAACGCGTGGGCGCCAATATGGCAGTACTGGTGAACCAGGGTGTAACCGGACAGGATCGCCCAGTCCCCCACATGTACATGACCTGCCAACGCCGTGTTGTTGACCAGGATGCAGTGGTTGCCGATGACACTGTCGTGGCCAATGTGGGCATAGGCCATGATCAGGTTATGGTCACCCACGGTGGTTTCCGCGCGGTCCTGAACAGTACCGCGATGGATGGTCACCCCTTCGCGAATCACATTGTGATCGCCGATCACCAGGCGCGTCGGCTCACCCTTGTACTTAAGGTCCGGGGTGTCTTCACCGATCGAGGAAAACTGAAAGATGCGGTTGTGCTTGCCGATGCGGGTCGGGCCTTTGAGCACAACATGCGGGCCGATAACGGTGCCCTCCCCGATTTCGACATCAGGGCCAACGATCGACCAAGGGCCGACCTCGACGCCGTCGGCCAGCTTGGCCGACGGATCGATAATGGCCCGAGGATCAATCGAATTCATAGGGAGCGTTCCGCGCAGGTGATTTCTGCCGAGCAGACCGGCTTGCCATCGACAAGGGCGCGGCACTCGAACTTCCAGATCATGCTTTTACGGCTGAGGAACTTGGCTTCCAGCACAAGCTGGTCGCCCGGGAGAACCGGCTGACGGAAACGCAGTTTGTCGGAACCGACGAAGTAGTACAGGGTGCCATCGGCCGGCTTGGCATCGAGCATCTTGAAACCAAGGATGCCGGCCGCCTGGGCCATGGCTTCAATGATCAGGACACCCGGCATGATCGGGTGTGCCGGGAAGTGGCCATTGAAAAACGGCTCATTGATGCTGACATTCTTGTAGGCACGAATGCTCTGGGCCTCGAAGTCCAGATCCGTCACACGGTCTACCAGCAGGAACGGGTAGCGGTGAGGCAGGTATTCGCGAATCTCGTTGATGTCCATCATTTCGGTGGGGAAGCCTGTAATAAGAATAGGGAGCGCAGGTGCTGACCACACGCTCCTTTTGCAATCCAAAGAGGAGCCAGCTAGCGACTGTTCACTCTTGCTCAGGGAATGGTATCAGCCTTCTGATGTCGGCAGGCCACCTGAGGTCACGGTATCGACGCGTTTTTCCAGCTGCTGGAGACGCTTGGCCATGTCGTCCAGGTGGCGGATACGCGCGGCGCTCTTGCGCCAGTCAGCCAGCGGCTGCATGGCAGTGCCGGAAGAATAGGAACCCGGTTCAGTGATCGAACGGGTAACCATGGTCATTCCGGAAACGAAAACGTTATCGCAAATATCAATATGCCCAACCAGCCCCACACCACCGGCCAGCATGCAGTGCTTGCCGATGCGCGTGCTGCCGGAGATTCCGACGCAAGCAGCCATGGCAGTGTGATCACCGATCTGCACGTTGTGAGCGATCTGGATCTGGTTATCCAGCTTCACCCCGTCGCCGATCCGGGTGTCGGACAGCGCGCCACGGTCGACAGCAGTATTGACACCGATCTCAACGTCATCACCAATGGTGACGCCGCCGATCTGCGCAATCTTGCGCCAGATACCCTTCTCGTTGGCAAAGCCGAAGCCCTCACCGCCGATCACGGCACCCGACTGGATGACCACACGCTTACCGATGGTCACGTCGTGATACAGCGTGACCCGCGGTGCCAGCCACCCACCTTCACCGACCACACAGCGGGCACCGATGAAGCAGTGTGCGCCGATGCTGACGTTGGCGCCGATGCGCGCACCACTTTCGATGACCGCGAACGGCCCGATGCTGGCGCTGGCGTCCACCTGGGCATCTTCCGCCACCACGGCGCTGGGATGTATTCCCGCCTCAGCCTTGGGTTTGGGATCGAACAGGTGGGAAATCCGCGCGTAAGCAAGGTACGGGTCCGCAACGACCAGGGTATTGCCGGCAAAGCTTTCGGCATCCGCAGCCTTGAGCAGCACCGCGCCGGCCTGGCTGTTGTCCAGGTACTTGCGGTACTGCGGGTTGGCGAGGAAGCTCAACTGCGTCGGACCAGCCTCTTGCAAGGTGGCCAGCCCGGTAATCTGCAGCGCCTCGGGCCCCTTGAGGGTAGCTCCGAGCACCTCGGCCAGCTGGCCTAGCGTCATGGTCACACTCATATCAACGGGCTTGGTTCATGCGCTCGATGACTTGGCGGGTGATGTCGTACTGAGGTTTGACATCGATGACCGCACCACGCTCGAGGACCAGGTCGTAGCCGCCCTTTTTGATCACTTCCTCGACAGCACCATCCAGCTTCGGCTTCAGTTGCTTGAGCATATCGCGGTCGGCAACGGCCTTGGCTTCGTTCAGTTCCTTGGACTGGAACTGGAAATCGCGGGCCTTTTGCTTGAACTCGAGCTCCAGGCGCTCACGCTCCTGCTGCTGCATCTTGTCGCCGCCCTTGATCAGGCGGTCCTGGATGCCCTTGGCACTGCTTTCCAGGCTTTTCAGCTTGGTCAGTTGCGGACCGAATTTCTTCTCGGCATCAACCGCATACTTCTTGGCGGCATCCGACTCGAGCAGGGCCATCTGGTAGTTCAGGACGGCAACCTTCATTTCGGCGAAAGCCGGGGTGGCGACCAGCGCCGCGGCCACTACGGCCAATTGAGCCAATTTACGCACGATGCACTCCTGGATAAACCGTTGTCATTAAGCAAGGGCCGACCTTAGAAGGTCTGGCCCAGAGAGAATTGGAACACCTGGGTATCGGCATCGTCCGGCTTCTTGACCGGCATTGCCAGGCTGAAGCTCAACGGGCCCAGTGCGGTAATCCAGGTCACGCCCAGGCCGACCGAACTGGCCATGCCCGAGAACCCGACCTTCTCGCAATCAGGTTTGTTGCCGCAATTGGTGTCGAACACGTTACCCACGTCCCAGAACACGGAAGTGCGCAGTGAACGCTGGTCCTTGACGAACGGCAGCGGGAACAGCAGCTCGGCACCGCCTTGCACCAGCACGTTACCACCAAACGGCAACGGATCCTGATCCGGGTCAGCGATGGTGCCTGGCTTGCCACCTGCTGCCTCACCGATGCTCGGGGTACTGCGCGGGCCCAGGCTGCTGTCCTTGAAGCCACGGACGGAGTTGAAACCACCCGCGAAATAGTTCTCGTAGAACGGCAAGCCGGAGGTGCTGCCGTACCCATCACCATAGCCCAGCTCGGTATGCAGGCGCAGGGTGTAGTCGCTGGTGATCGGCTTGAACAGCTGGCCACGGTAGTCAAGCTTGAAGAACGACAGGTCGCTGCCCGGAACGGTGGACTCCAGGGTCAGGCTTTGCGAGTGACCACGGGTGGCCAGTACGCCTTTGTTCAGGGTCGACTCGGACCAGCCGATCGAGGCCTTGAAGTTCAGGAAGTTGTCACCTTCCTGCTCGAGGAAGTCGAAGATCTCGTCAACGGTGTACTTGCCGGTCTTGATCTTGTCCTGCTGCACGCTCAGGCCGTAGGTCAGGCGCGAGGTTTCGCTGATCGGGTAGCCCAGGCTGACGCCGGCACCGTAGCTGTCCACCGCATAGCTGGCAACGTCGACGTCGAGGTCGTCGTAATCGGTGCTGCGGTAGAAGGCGTTGTAGCCCAGGCTGACGCCATCGGCGGTGAAGTAGGGATCAACGAAGCCGAAGTTGTAACGGGTCTGGTATTCCGAACGGGTCAGGCCGATGGACACCTTGTTACCGGTACCGAGGAAGTTGCTCTGGCTGATCGACCCCCCCAGGATCAGGCCGGCGCTCTGGGCGAAACCGACGCTGGCGGTGATCGAACCCGAGGCCTGCTCTTCGACGCTGTAGTTGACGTCGACCTGGTCGTCGGTGCCTGGCACCTGCGGGGTCTCGACGTTGACTTCCTTGAAGAAGCCCAGGCGCTCAAGACGGGTCTTGGACTGGTCGATCAG
>NZ_JBYSYE010000029.1:0-73164 GCF_058782925.1 Pseudomonas sp. FW305-E2
GCCGCGCGGGCGGCGCTCGATCTCCCTTCTGTGCCAGGCGCGCGCGACCGCCTTGTTTGTACGACGCGATATCGAGGCGTGCGCCAAGGCGTTAGGGCGTAAATCCCACAGGCATAATTGGCCCGAAACAAACGTAGGAGCGGGTTTACCCGCGAAGCGCCGCGCGGGCGGCGCTCGATCTCACAGGCGCTGAAACTCTCCCGGCGAACACCTACCGGGCGCTGAAACTCTCGCGGCGAACACCTACCAGGCGCTGAAACTCTCCCGCCAAACACCTACCCGCCAAAGCGCGAATTCCGCCTCTTGCCCTATACACACCGCGACACATTGTCGGCTTGACTTTGCCTATACCCACCCAATTGCTGTAAAGTTGACGCCAAGGTCAGCTTTTCTCAAGCCAGGCCAAGAATCAAAAGAAAGGGCAGGCCCCAACTGCCCAGAGGATCAAGCATGTCCAACCGTGATATTTCCCGGCGCGCCTTTCTGCAAGGCGGCCTGATCGCTGGTGTCGGCGTGACCATGGCGCCACTTGGCAGCCAGGCCTTCGCCGCGTTGATGGAGGAGCGCGTCACCACCTCGCCGCAGAAGTGGATGAACCACGACGGCAAGGCGCGTTTCCGTAACGATGCGTTGTCCAAGGTCTGCGGCGACAAAGTGTTCGCCCGCGACATCCGCGCCAAGGACATGCCCGGGTGGCCCGCGCAGCAGGGCCATGCGCTGCTGCTCAAGGCCACCACGGTTGATCGTATCTATGCCGGGCATGACCTCAGCCTGCTCGGCACCGACCTGCAGCCGGACCGCATCGTCACTGCCGCCGACCTCGAACAGGACGGCATTGCCTGGCCCGAGGCCCATTCGCCCGACCCGCTGCTGCCGCCCGGCAAGGTGCCGATGTTCATCGGCCACCCGGTGGCGATCCTGATCTGGCACGACTTCGAGCGCTTCCGCCAGGCCAAGCGCAAGCTGCAGTTCAATCAGCAGGCGATCCGTTACGGTGCCCAGGCGCCGCTGTACCAGCGCGACCCTTATGGCAGCTTCCGCTTCGTGCGGGTGGGCGGCGCCACGCCGTTCGACGACGATGAGTTCTCCAGCCTGAAGAACGCCATGCTGTTCCCCACCATTCTCAACCGCAAGCCGGTGTGGTCGAAGCAGCCCAACCAGCACGGCGACCTGACCGAGCAGGGTTTGTTCTACGCCAAGCGCATGGCCGAGCAGCTGGACAACCCGCCCGAGGACTGGCTGGTGTTCGACGAGCGCTACAAGACGCCGTCCATCGAACCTGCCGCGCTGGAGCCGGACAACGGTAACGGCTGGTATGACCCGGCCACGGGCACGCTGCACTTCGTGGTCGCCACTCAGTGCCCGTTCGAAGTGGCGCAGGAATGCGTGCACATGATCAAGCCGTCGCGCTTTGCCCTGAACACGCTGAACATGCATCCGGGCTATACCGTGGGCTATGGCTCAAAAGACAACAACATCTTCGTCTTCTATGCCGCGGTGGCTGCGCTTTACGGCGCCGGCGTGCCGATCCGCCTGGCCAACGACCGTTACGAGCAGTTCCAGAGCGGTATCAAGCGCCATGCCTTCGATATCCGCTACCAGCTGGCGGTGGACAAGAAGGACAACAGCTTCAAGATCTTCCGCGCCGACATGAGCTGCGACGGCGGCGGGCGCATCAACTACAGCCCGTCGGTGGCAGCCGTGGGCGCCACGGCAGCGCAGTCGATCTACTACATGCCACAGAACGACCTGTCGGTGACCGCCTACTATTCCCGTGGCGTCGAGGCCGGCTCCATGCGCGGTTACGGCACCCTGCAGAGCATGGCGGCCACCGAGATGATGGTGGATGAGATCGCCGGCCGCCTGGGCGTCGATGCCATCGACCTGCGCCGCGCCAACGCGCTGAAATCGGGCATGAAGAACACCCAGGGTGCGGTCCCGGCCGGCGCCCTGCGCCTGTACGAGATCCTCGACAAGGCCGCTGTGCACGAGTGGTGGCGCAACCGCGATGCACGCAAGCAACAGATGGACGCCAGGGACCCGGACCACTGGTACGGCGTCGGCTTCGCCATCTGCCAGAAGGACTTCGGCACAGGTTCCGAGGCGCCGATGGCCAGTGTCGAGTTCAGCGCCGATGGCCGCATCAGCCTGCGCCATATCGGCACCGAGCTGGGCACCGGCATGTCCACCTCCCAGGCTTTGGTGGTCAGCGATTTCCTCGGCCGTTCGGCCGACGAGGTGACGACTGCAGTCACCGAATGGCCAGAGCTGCAATTGAGCACTAGCGGAAACCCGTACCTGATCAGCCAGCCGGAGCAGGACGCCGCGCTGCGCAACCCGCGCTGGGTCGGCAAGCTGGCGTCGCCATCGTCGGCGACCAACTCGGCGTTTTACTTCAGCCATGCCACCCGCGAAGCGGCGCGTGTGCTGTTCAATCATGGGTTGTGGCCGGCGGCCATGGCGATCTGGAGCCAAGGCCCGCACGGCGGCCAGGCCAACCCGCTGGTGGTGCGCCGCGAAAATGCGGTGTGGGTCAACGGTGAGCTGACCGGCAATGGCCTGGCGCCGATTCCGTTTGCCCAGCTGGCGCAGAAGGCCCACGACATGGGGCTGGTTACTGGCGTGAGCGTGCACGGCTTCAACCGCTGGAGCTGGGCCGAGGCCGACTTTGTCATCGATGGCGTGCGCGAGCGCTTCCCCCTCGATGCCATGGCGGTGAAGTACGGCGATGGTGCGGTGAATGCCAAGAAGGCGCAGATGGGCAGCCATGGCTATCACCTGCTCGACCGGCAGAATGCGGCCTACCCCGACACCCAGCTGAACAACGCCATGGTCACCTACTACAGCCCGGTGGCGACCATCGTCGAGGTCAAGGTCAACAAAGGCACCTTGGAGACGCAGGTGCTCAACCACCACAGTTGGGTCGAGTGTGGCCGGGTGCTGGTGCCGGAACTGGTCAAGGGCCAGCTCGAAGGCGGTATCGCCATGGGCATTGGCCATGCACTGACCGAAGAAATGCCGTTGTACGAGGGTGGGCCCGGGGAGGGCGACTGGAACTTCAACCGCTACCGCCTGCCGCATGCGCGCAATGTGGCGGTGTGGCAGCAGACCAGCGAAATCCTCCCGCCGCTGTCACCGACCGACCCCTCCAAGGGCATCGCCGAAGTGGTGATGATCCCGGTCGTCGGTGCCATCGGCAATGCCGTCGCGCATGCCATCGGCAAGCGCGTGCGCGATCTCCCCATCACCCCAGCCCGTATCAAGGAGGCCCTCAATGGCTAACCGTCCACTGCAACTGACGCTCAACGGTCAACCGGTCGGGCCGGTCGAGGTTCCCGCGGACCTGGCGATGATCGACTACCTGCACGAACACCAGAACCTCACCGGCTCGCGCCTGGGTTGCGGCCAGGGCATCTGCCACGCCTGCGTGGTGATCGTCGACAACCCCGACGGCACCAGCGAAGAAGTGCGCACCTGCATCACCGGTGCGCATTACTTCGAAGGCAAGAAGGTTCGCACCATCGAAGGCCATGCCAAAAAAGACCAGGCCGGCAACCTGACGCTCAACCCGATCCAGCAGAAGTTCGTCGACCTGTTCGCCTTCCAGTGCAGCTACTGCGCACCAGGCTTCGTCAACGCCGCTACCGTGCTGGTGGAAACGGCCCAGCGCCAGCCGCTGAAGAAGAGCGAAGTGGAAGACCGCATCGAGGCCAGCCTCGGTCACCACATCTGCCGCTGCACAGGCTACGTGCGTTACTACGATGCCACCCGCAAGGTGCTCAACGATCTCGGCCTGGTCAAGGAGGGTTGAACATGGGCTTCGTACGTAGCGCCTCGGCGTTGGCCCTCGGGCTGGCGGTCAGTTCGTTTGCCTTGGCGGCCGACGATGCGCAGGTCAAGCGCGGTGAATACCTGGCCCGCGCGGCCGACTGCATGGCCTGCCATACCGCCGAAGGCGGCGCGCCGTATGCGGGCGGCTTGCCGATCCATTCGCCGTTCGGCACCATTTATGGCAGCAATATCACCCCGGACAAACAGTACGGCATCGGCAACTACAGCGCCGACGAGTTCTTCGCCGCAGTCACCGAGGGCAAGCGCAAGGACGGCGCCAACCTTTATCCTGCGATGCCTTACACCTCGTACCACCTGATCAAGCGTGAAGACTCGGACGCGATCCTCGCCTACCTGATGACCATACCGCCGATCAACCGCCCGGCACCGCAGACCGCGTTGCGCTTCCCGTTCAATGTGCGCATGGGGCTCAGCGGCTGGAACATGCTGTATGGCAAGAGCGTGCAACTGCAGCCGACCGAGGGTAAAAGCACGGCCTGGCAGCGCGGCCAGTACATGGTCGAGGTCATGGGCCATTGTGGCGAATGCCATACCCCGCGCAATCCGATCGGTGCGCTGCAGCAGGACCAACGCCTGAGCGGCGGCCTGCTGGGTGGCTACCTGGCGCCAAGCCTGCTGGCCCAGGACCTGGCCGAGCGCGGCTGGACGCAGCCGGACCTGACCACCTTCCTCAAGCACGGCATCAGCGCCCAGGGCAGCATGTTCAACGAGATGTTCCCGGTGGTGCACCACAGCACCCAGCACCTGGAAGATGCAGACCTTGCGGCCATGGCCACCTACCTGCTGGGCGACCAGCCGCCGCCGGCCAAGGCTATCGAGGCCGTTGCCCTGGAGCGGATGAGCGACAGTGCCAAGCGGGGCCACCAGCAGTACCTGAACGTCTGCGCCGGCTGCCATGGTGTCGACGGCGAGGGCAAGCCGCACATCGCCGTGGCCATGCGCGGCAACACCGTGCTGCGTCAGGCCGACTCGCGCAATCTGGTCAAGGTGGTCCTCGAGGGTATCCGTGAACAGCAGTTCACCGGCTTCGAGCGCATGCAGCCGATGCCGGGCTTTGCCGACAAGCTTGATGACCAACAGGTGACAGATATGGTCAACTACTTGCGCCAGGCCTGGGGTGGATTGCCCGGCGACCTGAACGTACAGCAGCTCGCCGAGCTGAAGGCGGAGTAAAGCGTGCAGCATCTCGATCTACAGGTGATCCGTCAGGCTTTGCAGTGGTCCTGCAACGGTCAGCGGGTATGGTTGTGCACGGTGCTCGCCACCTACGGCTCGGCACCGCGTGCGCCGGGCTCGCTGCTGGCGGTGAACGCCAGCGGCCAGTGGCTGGGCTCGCTGTCCGGTGGCTGTGTCGAAGACGACTTTCTCGAACGCGTGGCCCTGGGGGAATTCCCGGAGCCGGTTGCCATCGTGCGTTATGGCGACGGCAGCGACCCGCGTTCGCGCGTTCGCCTGCCGTGTGGCGGTGTGCTGGAAGTGCTGGTGGAGAACCTGCCGGTTGAATGCGAGGTGCAGGCGCATCTGCGTGAGTTGGAACGTGCGCTGCTGGGCCAGCGCCGGGTACTGCGTGAGGTGAGCCTGCCTACGGGTACCCGCCAGCTGCTCGATGACCATAGTCAGGGGCCACGGGTCGAACGGGAAAATGCCCGGGTGCGCTTGCGTGTCGGCGCCGCCCAGCGGCTGCTGCTGGCCGGCTATTCCAGCGTGGCGCATTTTTGCGCCGAATTCGGCAGGGGGCTGGGTTTTGAGGTCATCCTTTGCGAGCCGCGTGACGAAGTACTCGACGGCGTAGTGCTGAATGGCATAGAGGTGCGCCGCGAGCTGCCGTCGGAATTCATCGCCAATGGCGGTTGCCATGCCGATACGGCAGTGGTGGCATTGACCCATGATCCAAAAATCGATGACCTGGCCATGCTTGAAGCCGTACGGACCGAAGCGTTCTACATCGGCGTGATGGGCTCCAAGGCCACCTCCGACAAGCGTCGCGAACGCTTGCAGCGAATTGGTGGCCTGGGTTGCGACGAGCTGGCGCGCATCCATGCGCCGATAGGCCTGAACCTGGGCAGCAAGACCCCGGCCGAGATCGCCCTGGCGGTACTGGCCGATATCCTTCGTGCGCGCAATGGCATCGAGCGGGCGGCGCTGTGAGCGTGGTTGCGTTGGTATTGGCGGCAGGCAGCAGTGTGCGTTTCGGCGCTGACAAGCGCCGTTCGCTGCTGGCTGACGGTCGAAGCTTGCTGGTACACAGCGTAGAGAGCGCCTGCGCAGTGTTCGATGATGTGCGGGTGGTGTTGCGTGAAGGGGAGCGAGGCGTGGACCTGGGGTTGCCTGCGCGGTGCAGGGTGGTCTCCAGTCCGGATTTCACATTGGGCATGGGCCATAGCCTGGCGGCCGGGGCCGCTTCGCTGGCTGACAGCGAGGCGCAGGCAGTAGCGATTCTGTTGGGTGATATGCCCTGGGTGGCGTCCGCGACCCTGGATTTGCTTGCACGCGAGGCCAGTGGGTCAACGATAGTCCTGCCTTGTCATGCTGGACGACAGGGCCATCCGGTGTTGTTCGGGCGCGATTTCTGGCCGGCGCTTGCCCGGTTGAAGGGTGATGAAGGGGCGCGTTCGGTGGTCAAGGCCAACCCGGCGGTTTGCGTCAGGCTAGAGGTGCAGGATGCCGGTGTGTTGCAGGATGTCGATAGGCCGGATGCGGTGCGCCCTTGAATGCGTTCGTCAAAGGCTATTCATCTTCTTCGCCAGTGAGTTCATAGGGTTCGAGTTCGCTCAGTTGGGAAAGCAGCACCAGATGCTCCACTGCCTTCAGCTTTTCAAGACGCTCAAGGCTGTCTGGGCCTCCCAGCATCAAGGCGGGGACAAAGCCATACATTTCGTCTGAGCCCAGGGTGCCGAGCCGTTCCCTGGCAGGTTCGAACAGGTCGTCGAAGTAGACGCACTCGGTCATCAGCCACATGAGCAAACCGTGGATCTTGTTGTCCCGTTCTTCGTCGCCTGAGCTGTGAGCGCCATCGAGGTAACGGGAATGGTAGGCCGCGATGGTCAGCACCGAACCGGTTTTCTCACCCCATAGGTACAGGTCGCCAAAAGCGCTGCGGGCGATGAGGTGATAAGTGTCGCATGCTTCGAAGTGCGTACCTGCCAACCAAGAGGCCACTACACCCTGGTATTCCTGAGGATTTACCAGCCAGAACAAGCCGCCGCCGTAGCCGCACCAGCCGTGGTCTTGCCAGTATTCAAGGAGGCGATTGGGGAGTTTGCCTTGGTAATGATCGACAGCGGCAGGTGGTACGGGTTGCTGGCCGATGGGGTCGCCGAAGGTTTCCAGGAAAATGCTGAAGATGACATCCATTCGTTTAGGTCCTTTTGTGTGCTCAGAAGTCAGAGAAGCTGTAGGGTTCGAGTTCGGTGATTTGAGACAGCAAAATTAAATGCTCTATTGCTTTAAGTTTTTCCAGGTTTTTGAGGTCGGGGCGCCCTCCCAGCATTAATGCAGGAACAAAGGCATACATCTCATCTTCTTTCAAGATGCCCAGCTTTTTCTTCGCGGGCTCAAAAAGGTTTTCAAAATCGTTGTGTTCTTTTTTTCTTGATAGAAAGAAACTTTGGACCTCTCTGGTTGCTTCCGTTTCAGTGAGTGTGCAGTTTTCACCTGTGTAACGGGACAGAAGACTTGTGATTTTTACTGAAAAGCCACTGTTCTCTCCCCAAAGATACAGGTCGCCGAAAGCGCTTCTGGCAATCAAGTGGTAAGTGTCCCGATGTTCAAGGAGGGTGCCCTCGATCCAGGATGAGACCACGCCCTCATACTCCTGTGGATTAACCAGCCAGAATATACCTTCGCCAAAACCACACCATCCATGCTCTTTCCAGTATGCAAGTAACAACGCTGGAAGTTTTCCGTTATAGCGATCAATGCTGGAGGGGGGCACCTCTCGACGCGAAAAAGGCGCGCCTATATTGTCAAGGAATATGGAGAATACCTCATCCATTTGCGATGCCTCTTATCGTTAGCACTTATGAAGTCTTACATTCATGTAAGTCGAGTGGGTGCCGAATTTCGGCGATTTTTCCGCAGCCTCTTTTATGCTGGCTAGTCTGTTTCGCCATTGAGCACCAATGCTGGAGTTGACCCAGAACGGGCCGGTGCCTTCATTGCCGCAGGTGCCTTACCAGGCGAAGCGGATGCCATCGACGTAGTACTCGCCGATACGCGGCAAGCCCTCGACGAAGAACTCGGCAATGGAAGCCAGCCCCAGCGCACCGAGGATCCAGCCGCTGACCTTGAGGCCTATGGCCGCGCCCGCGCCGGCAAACGGAATGGTTCCGGCGCCGCCAGTGAATGCGCCAACCCCCGCTCCAAGCAGGCCGCCGGTAACGGTGCTGCCGATGACGATCATCGCCATCTGCTGCACAACCCTCAGCAGTTCGTCGACGATGCTGTTGATGTCGAGGTCGGCGAAGCGCTGGCGTAGCATGTGCGCCGCCTGCCATTCAGCCTGGTAGAAGGCTGTGCGGACAGCTTCGATCCGGCGCAGGTTGAGGCCCAGTGAGGCGACCTCTTCATTGAGGCTGGTGCGGAACTGGCCACCGCTTGGGTAGCCCACCATGGCGATGACACGTGACTCGATCTCGTGCCAGGAGGGCACGAGGTAATCCAGGTACATGAGGTGTCTCCCTGACAACGTGTGCAGGGGGAAATCCCATCATGGATTCGGATCAGAGGTTTCTGGGTCAGTTGTAGGAAAAGGCGACTTCGTTTCTGTTGTGTTCGAGAAGCTCGGGAATTGGGTCCCGCCGTGAGCAGGCCCTGCTCCAGGCGCTGCTGCAGACCCCTGGGCGAGTGCTGTCCAGCGAGCAACTGAAAGACTGCGTGTATGGTTTCAGCGACGAAGTCGAGAGCAACGCCCTGAACGTGCACATCCACCACCTGCGGCGCAAGCTGGGTAACGGCATTGTCGAGACCGTGCGTGGCCTTGGCTACCGGCTGGGCCCGGCGCAGGCACCGCAAGAGGCCGCATCATGAGCCTTCGGGTACGCCTGATCCTCGGCAGGCCTTCGTGATCATCTGGGCGCTGGCCGCGGCGTGGATGCTGCGTGACCTGCGCCAGCAGATGATGTTTTCCCTCGACCAGCGCCTGGTGGCGTCGGCGCGTATGGTCGCCGGGCTGATCGACCAGTTGCCGCAGCCGCTGACTGCCAAGGGCGGGGAGGCGCATTTTTCCGCCGACCAGTTCAGCGTACCGGATGGCATGGCCTGTCAGGTCAGCTCGCTGCGTGGCGAGATCCTCGCCAGCAACCACAAGCACGATGGCGCCATGGACGACGAGCGCAGCGGGTTCCGTGACCAGACCATCGACGATGCGCTTTGGCGCACCTTTACCTACAAGCACGGCGACGTGCGCATCACCACGGCTGACCGGCACATGGAGCGCGAGGCGCTGAACCAGTCGATTCTGCTGGCGGCATCGGTGCCGGTACTGATGGCCCTGCTCGGCAGCCTGGGGCTGTTGTGGATCGGCCTTGGCAAGGGCCTGGAGCCGCTCAACCGCATGCGTGATGCCTTGCGCCGCAGGCGCGCGGACAGTGTCGAACCGCTGCAGGTGGCGGGCATGCCCAGCGAGTTGCAGCCGTTGCTGGAAACCCAGAACCAGCTGTTCCGGCGCATTGCCAGGACCCTCGAGCGTGAGCGGCGCCTGACCGACGATGCCGCGCATGAACTGCGCAGCCCGCTGACCGCGATCAAGACCCACCTGCAGGTGGCACGCATGACCGACGGCGCGGTGCGCGAGCAAGCGCTGGAGCATGCAGGATTAGCCAGGCTGGCAGACGCGTCCAGCATCAACGCCGTGACGAAGCCGTGCATCTCATCCGCCGCTTTTCACGGCCAATACTGTGTTTAGAAGTCAGAAAAGCTATAGGGTTCGAGGGTGGAGATCTGTGCAAGTAGTATTAAGTGCTCGACAGCTTTGACTTTTTCTAGGTGGGCAAGATCGCAGGGGCCACCGAATGCCAAGGCTGGAACGAAACCATACATCTCATCATGATTGAGTTTGCCTAATTTGTTATATGCAGGCTCGAATAAATCGCCAAAGTCGTTGGACTCCCGTTCGATCAATAGAAAGAAATCTTGCACCTCCTTGTCCATGTTGCCTGCATCAAGTTCATTCACTCTGCCGCAGTATTGTGAAGTGTGGGCTACGATGTCTAATGAAAAACCGGAATTTTCTCCGTACAGATAGAGATCACCAAAGGCGCCCCGAGCGATGACATGATAGGTATCTCGCCCTTCGAGCGCAGTGCCTTCTATGAAGGAGGCGGCTACGCCCTCGTAGTCTTGCGGATTGACCGTCCAGAATATTCCATCACCATATCCGCACCATCCGTGCTCGGCCCAGTATTCCAACAGTTTCTTCGGCAATTTACCGCTGTAGCGCTCGATGCTAGAAGGAGGCACCTCCTGCCTGAAAATCGGCTCGCCCATCTCTTCTATGAAGAGGGAGAAAAATTCGTCCATTGTCGCGCTCCTTATCTTGTTAGCATTTGTGCAGTCTGACATTTAAAAAGCCTGATGCGCGGCCATCTTTGGCTTGTTCTTCGACTGATCTTGTCAGCTCTCCTACCCTGCTTCTCCATTGGGGACCTATAGTGGAATTTACTTGCCTATCCCCGAAGTCAGAGATGACATCCTTGCCGCCGGCGATTAGATCTGGATTGTGCAGCGCAGCAAGAGAGGACATCGTTTCCTTAGCCTGCATCGTTGAAATTTTTCTTGCTTCAATTGGGTTCATGTCCTTGGGCAGTTTTCTATAAGCTCTTTTCCTTAGGTCGTCATACAGTTTTTGTCTTGCTTTTCTCGCAGTTTTTGGATCTCGCTTTATGGGGTTTGCAATATTTTCCAGGAACTCTTCAACCGTCAGCCGATTGAGTCCATCTTGTTGTCCCTTTAACTGCCGCTCAAACTCGCCATGCTTCGACGCTGGCAATTTATCCGCCTTGAAACACGCCACCGTATGCAACGGCATCCTACCGGGCTTAGCTGTCGAGGGCTCCTTGTCTTTTCCCGCCTGCCGATTCGGCTGAACTGGCTGCGGATCATCCATCGCCCCTTTGCGCCGCTCCGGCACTTGCAGATCCGGCCGTTTCTTCAACCCCTCTTCATGCTGGAGCATCCATTGCCCCAACCGCGCGCCTTTGCGGCTGGCCGCCATCTCCTGGGCCAGCACTCGGGCATCGCCGCGCCCGCGGGTGAGGTACGACACGATCGCCCCCAACAACAGCACCACGACTTCCACATGGCCTTGGGCAATCTGATGCGTGGCCCGGGATATCGCATAGGGGTCGTCCCGGCAGAACGGGCCGGTGCCTTCATTGCCGCAGGTGCCTTCCCAGGCGAAGCGGATGCCATCGACGTAGTACTCGCCGATCCGCGGTAAGCCCTCGACGAAGAACTCGGCAATGGAGGCCAGCCCCAGCGCTCCGAGGATCCAGCCGCTGACCTTGAGGCCCATGGCCGCGCCTGCGCCAGCGAACGGAATGGTTCCGGCGCCGCCGGCGAATGCGCCTACCCCCGCGCCAAGCAGGCCACCGGTAATGGTGCTGCCGGCGACGATCATCGCCATCTGCTGCACGACCCTCAGCAGTTCGTCGACGATGCTGTTGATGTCGAGGTCGGCGAAGCGCTGGCGCAGCATCTGCGCCGCCTGCCATTCGGCGTGGTAGAAGGCTGTGCGGACAGCTTCGATCCGGCGCAGGTTGAGGCCCAGCGAGGCGACTTCTTCATTGAGGCTGGTGCGGAACTGGCCACCGCTTTGGTAGCCCACCATGGCGATGACACGTGACTCGATCTCGTGCCAGGAGGGCACGAGGTAATCCAGGTACATGAGGTGTCTCCCTGACAGCGCGTGCAGGGGGAAATCCCATCATGGATTCGGATCAGAGGTTTCTGGGTCAGTTGTAGGAAAAGGCGACTTCGTTTCTGTTGTGTTCGAGAAACTCGGGAATTGGGGTTGAGGCTGCGAGGGGCAGGGTGGCGACCCGCGCGGCGCTCGATCTCCCCCCAACCCTCCCCAAAAGGTCCATAATGCCCCCTTAATCCGCCCAAGGTGCAATACCAGCCACACCACTCCGGGAGCCCCACCATGCACGTTCTGCTCTGCGAGGACGACGACCTGATCGCCGCCGGCATCTGCGCCGGCCTCACCGCTCAGGGTCTGACCGTGGACCGGGTTGGCAACGCCGCCGCTGCGCGAGCGATGCTGCAGGCCGCGCAGTTCGACGTGATGATCCTCGACCTCGGCCTGCCCGACGAAGATGGCCTCAAGCTGCTGCGCCGCCTGCGCGAAAAAGGCGAGACCCTGCCGGTACTGGTGCTCACCGCCCGCGATGCCGTCACCGATCGTGTCGATGGCCTGCAGGCCGGTGCCGACGATTACCTGCTCAAGCCCTTCGATCTGCGCGAGCTGGCCGCACGCCTGCATACCTTGCTGCGGCGGGTGGCCGGGCGGGCGGTGAACGTGATCGAGCACGGCCCGCTGCGCTATGACCCGAGTAGCTGCGAGGCGACCCTGGCCGGCCAGCATGTCGACCTGTCCCGCCGTGAGCAGGCCCTGCTCCAGGCGCTGCTGCAGAACCCCGGGCGAGTGCTGTCCAGCGAGCAACTGAAGGACTGCGTATACGGTTTCAGCGACGAGGTCGAGAGCAACGCCCTGAATGTGCACATCCACCACCTGCGTCGCAAGCTGGGTAACGGCATTGTCGAGACCGTGCGTGGCCTGGGCTACCGGCTGGGCCCGGCGCAGGCACCGCAAGAGGCCGCATCATGAGCCTTCGGGTACGCCTGAGCCTGATCCTCGGCAGTGCCTTCGTGATCATCTGGGCGCTGGCCGCGGCGTGGATGCTGCGTGACCTGCGCCAGCAGATGATGTTTTCCCTCGACCAGCGCCTGGTGGCGTCGGCGCGTATGGTCGCCGGGCTGATCGACCAGTTGCCGCAGCCGCTGACTGCCAAGGGCGGGGAGGCGCATTTTTCCGCCGACCAGTTCAGCGTACCGGATGGCATGGCCTGCCAGGTCAGCTCGCTGCGTGGCGAGATCCTCGCCAGCAACCACAAGCACGATGGCGCCATGGACGACGAGCGCAGCGGGTTCCGTGACCAGACCATCGACGATGCGCTTTGGCGCACCTTTACCTACAACCACGGCGATGTGCGCATCACCACGGCCGACCGGCACATGGAGCGCGAGGCGCTGAACCAGTCGATTCTGCTGGCGGCATCGGCGCCGGTATTGATGGCCCTGCTTGGCAGCCTGGGGCTGTTGTGGATCGGCCTTGGCAAGGGCCTGGAGCCGCTCAACCGCATGCGTGATGCCTTGCGCCGCAGGCGTGCGGACAGTGTCGAGCCGCTGCAGGTGGCGGGCATGCCCAGCGAGTTACAGCCGTTGCTGGAGACCCAGAACCAGCTGTTCCTGCGCATTGCTCAGACCCTCGAGCGTGAGCGGCGCCTGACCGACGATGCCGCGCATGAACTGCGCAGCCCGTTGACCGCGATCAAGACCCACCTGCAGGTGGCGCGCATGACCGACGGTGCAGTGCGCGAGCAGGCGCTGGAACATGCCGAGCAGGGCACCGACCGCATGCACCGCACGCTTGAGCAGTTGCTGATGCTGGCGCGGGTAGAAGGCAGCCTGTCGTTCGAGGATGGCGTGCAGTGCAGCGCCGAGCAGGTGGCGCGGCAGGCGATGCAGGATGCGGGCGGCGGCGACAACCGGCGTATCGTGCTGCGTCTGCCTGAGGAGGCTACGCAAATCTACCTGGGCATGCCGGCACCGTTGGCGGTGGCAGCACTGCGCAACCTGCTGGACAACGCCTTGCGTCATGGCGGTGATGAAGCTGTAGAGCTGGACGTGCAGATGGCAGACGGCCAAGTGGGCTTCATGGTGCGTGACCATGGGCCAGGGATTGCCGAAGCGGACCTGGAGCACCTGACCGAGCGCTTCTGGCGTAATGGGCAGAGTGGTGGTTGCGGATTGGGGCTGGCGATAGTGCAGGCAATCGTGCAGCGGTGTGCCGGTAGCCTGCGCTTTGACAGCCGTAGTGACGGCTTGCGGGTCTTGTTGCGGGTACCGGCGCGTCCGGTGCATTGATGTTTATTGCCTGTGCTGGCCTCTTCGCGGGTGAACCCGCTCCTACGGGCGGTGCGGTCCTTGTAGGAGCGGTTTACCCGCGAAGGGGCCAGCAGAGACAAAAATAAAATCCAGTAACAACCGCTAAATCCTCCCCCCACTCAAGCGTTTCCAAAGCGATAACCGCCCATCCGCTTGCTTGCGAGGATTCACCCATGTCCACCGCTTCCAGCCTTGCCCAGGTTGCACCGGCCAGCTTGCCGCATCCCTTGTACGAATTCACCGATTCGCCTTTGCTGCAACGCCAGCAACAGCAGGAATCCAACGCCCGCAGCTACCCGCGGCGCATCCCGCTGGCGCTCAAGCGCGCCCGGGGCATCCATGTCGAAGACGTCGAAGGCCGCCAGTTCATCGACTGCCTGGCCGGCGCTGGCACCTTGGCGCTGGGTCATAATCACCCGGTCGTAGTCGAGGCAATCCAGCGCGTGCTGGCTGACGAACTGCCGCTGCATACACTCGACCTGACCACACCGGTCAAGGACCGTTTCGTCCAGGACCTGTTCGGCATCCTGCCCGAGGCGCTGCGTCGCGAGGCCAAGGTGCAGTTCTGCGGCCCAACCGGTACCGACGCCGTTGAAGCGGCGCTCAAACTGGTGCGTGGTGCAACCGGGCGCAGCACCGTGCTGGCCTTCCACGGCGCCTACCATGGCATGAGCCAGGGCGCGTTGAGTCTGATGGGTAGCCTTGGCCCCAAGCAGCCACTGGGTGCGTTGCTGAGCAGCGGCGTGCAGTTCATGCCGTACCCCTACGACTACCGCTGCCCGTTCGGCCTGGGTGGTGAGGCCGGGGTCAAGGCCAACCTGCATTACCTGGAAAACCTGCTGCTCGATCCGGAAAGCGGCGTGCCGCTGCCCGCCGCCGTGATCCTCGAAGTGGTACAGGGTGAGGGCGGGGTAATTCCGGCCGACATCGAATGGCTCAAGGGCGTGCGGCGCATTACCGAGCAGGCCGGCGTGGCGTTGATCGTCGATGAGATCCAGAGCGGCTTCGCCCGTACCGGGCGCATGTTCGCCTTCGAGCACGCCGGCATCGTGCCCGATGTGGTCACCTTGTCCAAAGCCATCGGTGGCAGCCTGCCGCTGGCGGTAGTCGTCTATCGCGACTGGCTGGACACCTGGAAGCCGGGCGCCCATGCCGGTACCTTCCGTGGCAACCAGATGGCCATGGCGGCGGGTTCGGCGGTGATCCACTACCTGGTCGAGCATCGCCTGGCCGAGCATGCCGAGGCCATGGGGCTGCGCCTGCGTCAGCACTTGCAGCAATTGCAACGTGACTATCCGCAATTGGGTGATGTACGCGGGCGTGGCTTGATGCTTGGGGTCGAACTGGTGGAGCCGCAGGGCGAGCGGGATGCCTTGGGGTATCCACAGGCCAACCGAGAGCTGGCGGCCAAGGTGCAGCGCGAGTGCCTCAAGCGCGGGTTGATCCTGGAACTGGGCGGGCGGCATGGCGCGGTGGTGCGTTTCCTGCCGCCGTTGATCATCAGCGCTGAGCAGATCGATGACGTGGCGCAGCGCTTTGCAGAGGCGTTGATCGCGGCAGTCTGAACCTTCGTCAGGGCCGCGTTGCGGCCCATCGCCTGCGCCAATGGCCCATCAAGATCAGGTTGCCGTCACGCCGGTTACCAGCCGCGTCCGGAGTCTACCCAGAAGTTCACGGACAGCGACGTGGACACTGACTCTACCTGGTGGAACCAGCCCTCGGGCAGGAACAGCAAGTCGCCGGCCTGCAACACCACGCGCAGGAAGGGCACCTTAAGGGCTTCGGGGAAGCGCTCGTAGTCGGGGGCATCGGGGTTGAAATCGCAGCCGTCCAGGCCGCCCTTCGGGCTGGTTGACCAGGTGCCCAGTGCGGCGCGATGGTGCGGTGCTGCCAGAATGAACGATTTCTGCCCCCAGACCTGGGCGAACAGGTTGTCAGTGTCATCCCGGTGCAGGGGTGTAAGGGTGCCTTTGGGACCGATCCAGATGCGCGGTGGAATGAAGCGCTGGCGATCGAAGTAGTCCGGGTAGCGGATCAGAGCCTGCAGCTTTTCCGGCACGATATTGTTGCCCATGTAGGCGGGCGGCTCGCCGGGCTTGGCCGGCTTGTCGAGCGAAGCGATGAAGTCGGCCATGGAGGTGGCGCGGAAGTCGCGGTCGGTAGAGAAGGTCTTCTTCACGTAGTCACCATGCCGGGTGATGCCCTGTAGCTCGGCAAAGTGGGCCAGCGAAGCGTCACGGCCCATGGTGAACAGCGGCCAGTCGCCAAGGGCGTCGCTCAGCACCACTGGCACGCCCGTTGAAAGGTGTTCATGGTGAAACCGCGACGGCGGCATTTCGGCCCGTGACAGGCGTTGTACCTCATGCAGCACGGGTTGGGCTGCCGAGACCTCCTCGCTGTAGCGTCCTGGCGTGGGGTAGCGCTGGTTCATTGCTGCCTTGCTGGTGGTCGCGCCTTGCCGCGCGCTGCTGATAACCTGCGGCAGCAGGGTCGCCAGGCCCATGTTGCCGGTTATTTTCAGGCGTCCACTGGCGAAAAGCTCCTCTACGTCGACAGCGCCCGCCATGATGCCGAGGAAGTCATCTTGAGCCACTTCGATCGTGACATCCGGAGCCTCATGCCGGCCACCCCCCGTGCAGGGGTTGTCGCATACCTCGGACCAGTAGGCGAGTCCCTGGCCGAAGTCGAACTGGAACACGCCCTCGATGCCGACGGCATGGGCATTGACGAACAGTTTTTCGAGTATGCGCTGAAGGTCCACGGTAAGCCTCGTCGGTTGTCGTTGTGCAGGATTGGCATGGGCGCGTGTGGCCGGGCAGGGGTTGTCAGGCGCGCAGGCGCTGGCGCAGTACTTCGACCAAACGGTCGATTTCCGCTTCGGTATTCAGCAAACCCGGCGCAGTGCGCACCACTGGCCCGGCATCGCGCGAGACGGCGTCGACGATGATGCGTTGGCTAGTCAGGTACCTGGCCAGCGCGTCGGCGTCCTGGCCTTTACCGCGAAAGAAGGTGAAGCCCGCCGAATGGGTGCTGCTGCGCGGCGTCACCAGCTCGATGGCAGGCAGGCTTTCCAGCTGTTGCTTCAGGTAGTCGTTGAGGGCGTGGATGCGTGCCTGCACGGCAGCCTTGCCGGTTTGCAGGTGCAGTTCGAACGCCTTGCCCAGGGCCCAGCGGTGCTCGAAGGCGTGGTAGCCGCCCGGGCTCATGATGGTGGCGAAGTCTTCGTTTTCCGAGAAGGTGGCGATGCTCGGTTGCAGCTGCCCCAGTGCCGAGGATGCGGCGCAGATGATGCCTGTCCCGCGGGGGCCGAACATCCACTTGTGGGTCCCGGATATGAAGTAGTCGCAGTTCAGGTCGGCGAAGCGCATGTCCTCGACGCCAAAACCGTGAACCCCGTCGATGACATACAGGATATGGTCGCGTTCGTCCCTGTTCTGATTGACCTCGCGTACGAGCGCACCGATTTCGCCAACCGGCAGTTTCACCCCGCTGCCCGAATGTACCCAGGTCATGCCCAGCACGCGCGTTTGCGGGGAAATGGCGGCCCGCACGGTGCCCAGCACCTGGTCGGTGCTCACCTTCCAGGGTTGCTCGAACAGGCGTAGCCTGCGTACCGGGTTGCCATCGCGGGCGCTGCGGTAGTTCATGGTCTGCCGTGCGGCGGAATGCTCGTGCACCGTGGTCAGGATTTCCTGGCCGGGCGCCAGCTTGATGCCGCCATAAATCAAACCCAGGCCCTCGGTAGTGCTGCCCGTCAGGGCAATCTGGCGTGGCGCCACCTCCAGGTAGCGTGCCGCCCATTGGCGTACCTCAGCCTCATGCTTCCACTCCGACTGGGCATCCCAGTCGACCATCAGCGCCGGGTGACGGTCGAAACGTGCACGCAGGGCCTCGATGGCTTCGCGTACCGGCCTTGGATGAGAGGTGATCAGAAAGTTGGCGAAGTGCGCATAGTTTGGGTCGAGTTCGAACAGGCGGCGAAAATCGGCCCATCGTTGGTTGCCGGCGCTCGGTATCGGCGTGGCGGCCTCGGCAACGGGTAGCAGATGGCTGGCGAGGGGCAGGCCGGCGGCGAGGATGCCGGCCCTTTTGAGAAAATTGCGGCGGTCGTTCATAAAGGTGCCCAATGGCTTAGCGCAGAGAAGTGTCGGTACCGCGGGCGGCGCTCTGTACCTGTGCCCAGACGCGCAGGAAGTTGCCACCCCAAAGCTTGGCGATGTCGGCTTCGGAGTAGCCGCGGGTAATGAGTTCGGCCGTTACGTTGCGTGCTTGGCTGGCGTCGTGCCAGCCGTCGATGCCGCCGCCTTCGTTGAAGTCCGAGCTGATGCCTACGTGGTCTATGCCGATCTTGCGCACGGTGTAATCGATGGCATCACCGTAGTCCTTCAGGGTCGCTGGCGGCTCCTGTTCGAGGATTGCATAGAGTTCGTTGGCATATTGCCCGACCTTCTGCTCGGGCCAGCCGGCTATGACCGGGTCGCCAGGCATCAGCGCGTAGTTCAGGTCAGCCAGTGGCGGCAGCGCGTAGCGGGCACGCAAGGCATTGAGCTTTTCCTGGGTCTGCGCGCTGAGCGGCTTGAGGTAGCTGGAGAACGCGACCAGTTGCACGACCCCGCCGCCTTCCTTGATCAATTGCATTTCCTTGTCGGACAGGTTGCGGTTGATATCGACCATGGCCCGTGGTGCCGAGTGCGACGCCACCACCGGAGTACGGCTGAGCTGAATGACCTGGTTCAGCGCCTTGCTGGACATCTGCGAGACATCGATGATCACGCCCAGGTCATTGAGCCGCTGTACGGCGCGCTTGCCGATGGGGGACAGACCCTCGAGCGCGTCGACAGTGTCATTGAAGAACGGCAAGGGGCGAGACGAGTCGGCCCAGCTGTTGTTGCCGACGTAGCTGAAGCCGAACATGCGCACCCCGCGCGCCGCCCAGCGGTCGAGCTGGTCGATATCGTCCCCCAGCGCATACGCATTGAGCATGCTCAGGAACACCGCGAACTTGCCTTCGCCGTGCAGGCGCCGCATGTCCTGTGGGGTGTAGGCGATGGCGACGCGTTCGGGGAAGTCGCGCACCATTGCGGTGATGGCGTTGTAGCGCACTTCCTGGGTGTGGCGGGCGGCCTCTACGAAGCCTGGTGTGGGGCGATGCGGGCTGTTTGCGCCCGTCCAGGATTCGGGCCAGGCAAAGATGGTCAGCGCCGCGCCAGACAACCGCCCTTGGGCAGCCTTGGCCAGGTCGAAGCGGCCCGGCCCGTCCTTGTCGGCTTCGCTGCCTTCGTTGCCGAAGTCCAGCGGCAAGGTGACATGGCTGTCGAACGAGATGATGCGTTCCTGCAAGTCGTTGGCTTGACGAACGACTTCCCGGGCGTAGCCGCCAGGGGCCGCGAAATGGTACCAGGCAGCCAGACCGGCACCCGCGGCGACTGCCGCAGCCAGGCTGATGTACAGGGCTTTTTTCCAGCGTGGTGTCGTCATCTTGGTCTCGGTAGGTTCGCCGTCGAGGGAGGGCACAGAGGCCGTCGCTACCTGGGGTGAACGAGTCGACACGGAGGAAATTTAGCCGCCCCGGCCGCGGCGTTAAATTTCAGTGCAGGTACAACGTTCTAGCCTTGGACGGGCCGTGCTCCATGGCCGCAATGAAGGCGCAGGTAGTTGCAATGACGATTTCTCGACGCGGGTTCATCGCTGCTGTGGCATTGACGGGCGTAGCGGTACCCGGAGCGCTGTATATGCAGCGCCAGCGGGATGCCGAGGCGTTTGCGGAAACGCCTGGCGAGGCTGTTGTCGAGTTGGCCGATACCCGCCTGCAGCAGCTGGGCGACACCCTGCGGGGCATCTGGCGCTGGACTGCACATGGCAAGGATGCCCAACTGCTGGGTTTGCCCGACGGGGAGCTGGAATTGTTTCTGGATGTCGCCAGCAATGGCCGGGGGCTGCGAGGTTACCTGGACACCGCCGAACGCCTGCGCAGTGAGCAGGAACCCCGTTATCGGGTCATGGGTGACTTGCTGACGGACAAGCCCGGGATGTTGCGCTGGCGGCTGTTTTCAACCGAGCCCGGTGCAGGGCAGGCGCGCTATGAATGCCATGTGGTGCTCGATGAGGTCTGGGGCGCCTATGGCAATGCCGGGCCGGCAACGCTCAATGGTCGTATCTCGGCCCTGGACCGCGCCCTGTCTCTGCCTGT
Organism: Pseudomonas sp. FW305-E2; assembly: GCF_058782925.1. Classification (NCBI taxonomy): domain Bacteria; kingdom Pseudomonadati; phylum Pseudomonadota; class Gammaproteobacteria; order Pseudomonadales; family Pseudomonadaceae; genus Pseudomonas; species Pseudomonas sp. FW305-E2. The sequence continues at coordinate 20,210 of NZ_JBYSYE010000029.1, forward strand.
TCTGGACAACGGCTTCCTGGCCTTGAAGCGGCCTTTCCCGGAGGCTCGCGAACGTACGCCGCTGTCGCCACAGCTGCTGGCTTGGCTCATTTCGCCGGAGCATCGGCTGTTCCACCAGCTATGGCACGCATCGCGGGACAAGTGGCACAAGCTGGAAGAGGACAAGCAATCCGCCCTGCGTGGCTTGGGCTGGCAACCCGGGCCGCGTGGCCAGGAGCGTGATGCGCGTGGCCGGCACAAGGATCGCAACGGTTCCGGAGAGGACTTCCTGTTCATGCACCGGCACATGCTTGGCAGTGCCAGGGCCCTGCAGGACCTGCCTTCGTGGACGCGGTTCCCGCTGCCTCAGCCGGAGCTCGAGCGTGACCGCATCGGTTTCGCCCGTTACTTCGACAACCACGACGGCAATGCCTTGCCACCGACCTGGCTGGCCCATGACGACCAGGAGTACACCCAGTGGGTACGCGACATCAAAAGCCCGGATACCTTCCACGGCAACTTTCAGGTCTGGGAGTCGCGCTACAGTGATCCGGAATACCTGAGCAAGCTGACCTTGGGGCAGTTCGGCTCAGAACTGGAGCTGGGCCTGCATGACTGGTTGCACATGCGTTGGGCGGCGGTGCCGCGCGACCCGTCCAACGGTATGCCGGTGCCTGCTGCACGTACCCCGGGTGATTTCGCTGAGCGCTGGTTCGAAGCACGCAACGATTTTCTCGGCGACCCGTTCTCGTCACATGTAAACCCGGTGTTCTGGCATTTTCATGGCTGGATCGACGACCGAGTCGACGATTGGTTTCGAGCCCATGAGCGGGTCCACCCGGGTGAGATCCGCCGCTTGCAGGTGAACGGCGTGCCCTGGTTCGCACCCGGGCGTTGGGTGGCGGTGGCTGACCCGTGGCTGGGTCCCGATACCCATGGCTGTTCGACGGTGCCGGGCTTGCGGCCCGGTCGAAGCGTCGAAATGGACCCGGAAACCATGAAGCTGGCGTTGCGCATCATTTATGGCAACGAAGACCTCTTTGCCCGGCTGCAACCACGGGTGCCGCAGCGCCCCTGGTATGCCCGCAATCTCAAGGTTGTGCGGCCGTCGGGCTGACGGTGAGCACAGCGCAGGTGTACGTTGCTGAGAATCATTATATTTTGTAAGATCGCACGCTGATATCACTCAGTTCTGCATCTGCCCCAGCGTGGGTGTGCAGACGATTCCAGGTGTGTTTGTGGAACGTTACTATCGTGAGTTGGTGAGTTTCCTGTCCGCGCGCTTGGGTAACCGTCAGGCGGCAGAGGATGTTGCCCACGATGCCTACCTGCGGGTACTGGAGCGAACGGACAACGGGCAGATCGAGCATCCGCGCGCATTCCTGTATCGTATCGCCCTGAACCTGGTGATCGACCGTCATCGTCGCCATCTGGTGCGTCAGGCCGAACCGCTTGAGATACTCGACAGTGATGAGGGCGGGCATGTGCCGGCGCTGTCGCAGGAACTGCAGCTCAACCAACGCCTGGCCCTCATGCAGCGGGCGCTTGACGAACTGACCGGCCCCTGCCGCGAATGCTTCCTGCTGCGCAAGATCGAAGGCCTTTCACATCTGCAGATCGCCGAGCGGCTGGGCATCTCCCGCAGCCTGGTGGAAAAGCACATCGTCAATGCCATGAAGCACTGCCGGGTGCGCATGCGGCAATGGGAATCCTGATTGCCAGGTTAAAGGCAAATGCAAATTCCGTCAGTCAATCACTTGATTTATGCGGCTTTCCCGACTTCTATCAAAGAAGACCGTTGCCGGGCATGGCCTTGGCATTAGCCGTTACTGGCGCAGTAGGGTCATGGAGCGTGCCCATTATCCAATGGCCCAGGTCCGACCATGGTAAACAAGACCCTGCGCATTCTCATCGCCGATACACACCCGTGCCAGCGCCTTCAGCTGGAGCGGTTGCTCAATGGTTTGGGCTATTACCGGATAGCCCCAGTGGCCAGCTTCGAGGAGCTGCAGCGCCTGGTGCAGTGCGCCTTGCAGCCCTTTCACCTGTTGCTGGGCAATATCGAGCTGGCCAGCCATTGTGGCGTCGATCTGGAGCGCTTCTGCCGTGTCAGCACACAGATCCAGCATGCCCTGCTTTACCATTCCAGCCAGTTGAAAGTGCCAGCAGTGCCGCAGGCCGAGCGCCAGGCGGTCAGCCTGAGCCTGCCTCAGGCGCCCGATAACGAGGCGCTGGAGACGTTCATGGCAATCATCGACGCACCGATGGTGGTCGGCAGGCTACCGCTGCCGGGCACCCTGCCGGCCAGTACAGCGCGGCCACGGCCGCGAGCCAACTTTGCGCATACGGTGTTCAACCGCTAGCGGTACCACCGGCGGGGCAATCGGGCAGCTATTTGTTATGCTCTTGCCCTTTGCCGATCTGCGGACCCTGCCATGACTGCCATCGATACCGCTCGCCCGCCCCGGTTCAGCCGCGGCGACCATCGGACCCTGGGCCTGGCGGCGCTGGGTGGCGCGCTGGAAATCTACGACTTCATCATTTTCGTGTTCTTCGCGCTGACCCTCAGCCAGCTGTTCTTCCCGCCCGAGATGCCCGAATGGCTGCGCTTGCTGCAAAGCTTCGGAATCTTCGTCACCGGCTATCTGGCGCGGCCGCTGGGCGGCATCCTGATGGCGCACTTCGCCGACCACCTGGGGCGCAAGCGGGTATTCAGCCTGAGCATCCTGATGATGGCCCTGCCGTGTCTGCTGATCGGGGTGATGCCGACCTATGCCGACATTGGCTATGCCGCCCCGCTGATCCTGTTGGCCTTGCGCATCCTCCAGGGGGCTGCCGTAGGCGGTGAAGTGCCAAGCGCCTGGACGTTCGTTGCCGAGCACGCGCCCAACGGGCGGCGCGGTTATGCCCTGGGCTTTCTGCAGGCCGGGCTGACTTTCGGCTACCTGCTGGGGGCGCTGACCGCCACCTTGCTGGCGCAACTGTTCACCCCGCAGGAAATCCTCGATTACGCCTGGCGCTACCCGTTCCTGTTGGGTGGGGTGTTCGGTGTGGTGGGTGTGTGGCTGCGCCGCTGGCTCAGTGAAACACCGGTGTTCCTCGCCCTGCGCGCGCGCCAGGAGCAACCTGTGACGTTTCCGCTGCGGCAAGTGCTGGGCGAGCACCGCCGGGCGTTGATCCCTGCCGCGTTGCTGACCTGTGTGCTGACCTCGGCGGTGGTGGTGCTGGTGGTGATCACGCCGACGGTGATGCAGCAGCGCTTCGGCATGACTGCCGGGCATACCTTCGCCCTGAGCAGTGTGGGCATCGTCTTCCTCAACATGGGCTGCGTGCTGGCCGGGCTGCTGGTCGACCGTGTGGGTGCCTGGCGCGCGCTGATGCTGTATAGCCTGTTGCTGCCGCTGGGTATTGGCGCGTTGTACGCCAGCCTGGTGGGGCAGTGGGGCATGACCTGGCTGGCCTATGCGCTGGCGGGGTTGAGCTGTGGCGTGGTGGGGGTGGTGCCCTCGGTGATGGTGGGGCTGTTCCCGGCGCAGATCCGCGTATCGGGCATTTCCTTCACCTACAACGTGGCCTACGCACTGTGGGCCAGTACCACGCCGTTGGCACTGATTGCGCTGATGCCGTGGAGCCCGTGGGTGTGTGTCGGGTTTTGTCTGATCATGGGCGCGGTGGGGCTGCTGACGGCCTTGTATTTCGGGCGTCGTGAGCCATTGGCGTTTGCGGCTGAGCCGATGCCGGTCATGTGTGGCGACAAATGAGCCGGTAACGGCTGCGGGGCATTGGGGCAGACTTCCAGGTGGGGGCTATTGGAATAACCTATTAGCCAAATTTAACCTGGAAGGTTAATTTCTCATGGAAAAGAGAATGCCTCATTGCCCGCTGGAGCGGGTAAAAGCCCTGGCTGCGGCAAGGCGAATCCGCCCTACGGGTGCTGCATTGAAAGGCGCCAAGGCGCTGGGAATGGATTTTCCGGGCATGCTTGAGGTGATCACCAGCTTGAAGCGCACTGATTTCTACAAGAGCATGACCAGCCATATTGACCACCGGGTTTGGCAGGATGTGTATCGCCCGCTTACAGCAATTGGGTACGTTTATTTGAAATTGTCCGTGGTAGACGACGTGCTCATCGTGTCTTTCAAGGAGTTGTAACCATGAGATGTCCAATATGCGGCGGCTCGGAGCTTGCACCTGACATTCAGGGCATGCCCTATAGCTACAAAGGCGAGATGACAGTGATCCCTGAGGTAAGTGGCGATTACTGCTCCGCATGTGGTGAATGTGTACTGAGTCATGATGAAGCCATGCGCGTCAGTCACTTGATGACGGCATTCGAGCGCCAGGTCAACGCAAATGTTGTGGATCCTTCCTTTATTGCCTCCATACGCAGAAAGTTCGACCTCGACCAGCGTGAAGCGGGGGAAATCTTCGGTGGTGGGGTCAATGCGTTCTCCCGTTATGAAAACGGCAAGACCACCCCGCCAGTGGCGTTGGTGAAACTGCTCAAGCTGCTGGATCGCCATCCAGAACTCTTTGAGGAAGTGCGTACTGCCTGATAATGGCAGCCAACAAAAAGCCCCCGGCTCATGAGAACCGGGGGCTTTTTGTTGCCGCAAGGGCAGGGGCCTTACATGTTCGGGTAGTTCGGCCCGCCAGCGCCTTCAGGGGTGACCCAGGTGATGTTCTGGGCCGGGTCCTTGATGTCGCAGGTCTTGCAGTGCACGCAGTTCTGCGCGTTGATCTGGAAACGCTTGTTGCCGTCTTCCTGGGTGACCACTTCGTACACGCCGGCCGGGCAGTAGCGCTGGGCTGGCTCGTCGTACAGCGGCAGGTTGCTGGCGATCGGTACGCTCGGATCGGTCAGCTTCAGGTGGCAGGGTTGTTCCTCTTCGTGGTTGGTGCTGGAGAGGAATACCGAGCTGAGCTTGTCGAAGCTGAGCTTGCCGTCCGGTTTCGGGTAGTCGATCTTTTTCGAGTCGGCGGCCAGCTTGAGGCAGGCATAGTCCGGCTTGGTGTCGTGCAGGGTGAACGGCAGCTTGCCACCGAACCAGTTCTGGTCGACATAGTTGAACGCCGCGCCCAGCAGCGGGCCGAACTTGTGCATGGCCGGGCCGAAGTTGCGGCTGGCGAACAGTTCTTCGTACAGCCAGCTCGCCTTGAAGGCGCTGACATAGCTGTTCAACTGATCACCGCCTTCGCTACCGGCGATCAATGCGTCGGCCACTGCTTCGGCAGCAAGCATGCCGGACTTCATCGCGGTGTGGCTGCCCTTGATCTTGGCCACGTTCATGGTGCCCAGGTCGCAACCGATCAGCGCGCCACCCTCGAAGACCATTTTCGGCAGCGAGTTGATGCCGCCCTTGGCCAAGGCGCGGGCGCCGTAGCTGATGCGCTTGCCGCCTTCGAGGTACTGGCTGATCACCGGGTGGTGCTTGAGGCGCTGGAATTCGTCGAACGGCGACAGGTAGGGGTTGGCGTAGGACAGGTCGACGATCAGGCCGACCACCACCTGGTTGTTTTCCAGGTGATAAAGGAACGAGCCACCGGTGTTTTCCTTGGCCACCACGTCCAGCGGCCAGCCGGCGGTGTGTACCACCAGGCCCTGTTCGTGCTTGGCCGGGTCGATTTCCCAGATTTCCTTCAGGCCGATGCCGTAGTGCTGGACGTCGGACTCGCTGTCGAGGTTGAAGCGTTTGATCAGTTGCTTGCCAATATGGCCACGGCAGCCTTCGGCGAACAGGGTGTACTTGGCGCGCAGCTCCATGCCCGGGGTGTACAGGCCGTCCTTGGGGTTGCCTTCACGGTCGACACCGAGGTCGCCGGTAACGATGCCGCGGACCACGCCGTTGTCGTCGAACAGCGCTTCCTGGGCGGCGAAGCCCGGGTAGATCTCTACACCGAGGTTTTCGGCCTGCTGCGCCAGCCAGCGGCACAGGTTGCCCAGCGAGATGATGTAGTTGCCATGGTTGTGCATGGTCTTGGGCACGAACAGGTCAGGCACCTTGGTCGCGCTGCCGGCATCCTTGAGCACGTAGATGTCGTCGCGCTTCACTTCGGTGTTCAGCGGTGCGCCGAGCGCTTTCCAGTCGGGGAACAGCTCGTTCAGGGCGCGGGGCTCGAACACTGCGCCAGAGAGGATGTGGGCGCCGACTTCAGAGCCTTTCTCCACCACGCAGACGCTGATTTCGCTACCGGCTTCGGCGGCCTTCTGCTTCAGGCGGCAGGCGGCGGACAGGCCCGCCGGGCCGGCGCCGACGATGACCACGTCGAATTCCATGTATTCGCGTTCCACTGGTTCTCTCCTACTCATCAAGGCTCGTGCTGTTGCTTTGTCTTATGGGTGCGGGGCATTCGCAGCGGTTCTACGCAACGGCGGAACTGTAGCTGGGCAAATGACGGACTACACCGTTTTGTCTTGGCCGCGCATTATATCTACACCACTTGGCGGGTCCAATACAAACGTTTGTTTGAATTTGCCGCAGGCCAGTAAAATCACAGGAACGCGGCTGGAGGGTGACCGATTTGCCGTATTGACCGGAATGGGTGTTACGGTCAAGATACGAGCGGTTTTACGTTCGCCGTAGGCTTGCAGCCGGGCGCAGGTACACCTCTAAAGACCAGGTGTGGAGCAGGGTTTTGCGGGCTTAGGCCAGTTTGTAGTGGAGTTTACACGCCACGACAGGAAATGACCCGTGAGGATTTGTCGCAAGAGTCCGAACAAGACTGTTTGGTCACTGTGAAGTTGCTGCCTCCCGATACGTTTTTAGAGGTGCCCTTGTACCCACGCGCATCGCTGGGCTCTGCCCCAGGCGACTATCTATTCACCGGAGAGTAACGAGGAATCCATGAAGGTTCTTGTAGCTGTCAAACGAGTGGTCGACTACAACGTCAAGGTTCGCGTCAAAGCGGACAACTCCGGCGTCGACCTTGCTAACGTCAAGATGTCCATGAACCCCTTCTGCGAAATCGCCGTCGAAGAAGCCGTGCGCCTGAAGGAAAAAGGCGTTGCGACCGAGATCGTCGTCGTTTCCGTCGGCCCGACCACTGCCCAGGAGCAACTGCGTACCGCCCTGGCCCTGGGTGCCGACCGTGCCATCCTGGTAGAAGCCGCTGACGAACTGAACTCCCTGGCCGTGGCCAAGGCGCTGAAGGCCGTTGTCGACAAGGAGCAGCCGCAGCTGGTCATCCTCGGCAAGCAGGCCATCGACAGTGACAACAACCAGACCGGCCAGATGCTGGCCGCGCTGACTGGCTTCGCCCAGGGCACCTTCGCTTCCAAGGTCGAAGTTGCTGGCGACAAGCTGAATGTCACCCGTGAAATCGATGGCGGCCTGCAGACCGTTGCGCTGAACCTGCCCGCGATCGTCACCACCGACCTGCGCCTGAACGAGCCACGCTACGCGTCGCTGCCGAACATCATGAAGGCCAAGAAGAAGCCGCTGGAGACTGTTACTCCAGACGCACTGGGCGTTTCCCTCGCCTCCACCAACAAGACCGTGAAGGTTGAAGCCCCGGCTGCCCGCAGCGCGGGCATCAAGGTCAAATCGGTGGCCGAACTGGTCGAGAAGCTGAAGAACGAAGCGAAGGTAATCTAAATGACTATCCTGGTTGTCGCTGAATACGAGGCCGGCGCCGTAGCCCCGGCCACCCTGAACACTGTCGCTGCAGCCGCCAAGATCGGTGGTGATGTGCACGTCCTGGTCGCTGGCCAGAACGTCGGTGGCGTTGCCGAATCCGCTGCCAAGATCGCCGGCGTTGCCAAGGTGCTGGTGGCTGATAACGCCGCCTACGCCCACGTCCTGCCGGAAAACGTCGCGCCGCTGATCGTCGAACTGGCCAAGGGTTACAGCCATGTGCTGGCCCCGGCTACCACCAACGGCAAGAACATCCTGCCACGTGTTGCCGCGCTGCTGGACGTGGATCAGATCTCCGAGATCATCTCGGTCGAGTCCGCCGACACCTTCAAGCGCCCGATCTATGCGGGTAACGCCATTGCTACCGTGCAATCGAGCGCGGCCATCAAGGTGATCACCGTGCGTACCACCGGCTTCGACGCCGTGGCCGCCGAAGGTGGCTCGGCTGCCGTCGAGGCTGTTGGCGCTGCGCACAACGCCGGCATTTCGGCTTTCGTTGGCGAAGAGCTGGCCAAGTCCGATCGCCCAGAGCTGACCGCAGCCAAGATCGTCGTTTCCGGCGGCCGTGGCATGGGCAACGGTGACAACTTCAAACACCTGTACAGCCTGGCCGACAAGCTCGGCGCCGCCGTCGGTGCTTCGCGCGCCGCGGTCGACGCAGGCTTTGTGCCGAACGACATGCAGGTCGGCCAGACCGGCAAGATCGTTGCGCCACAGCTGTACATCGCCGTCGGTATCTCCGGCGCGATCCAGCACCTGGCCGGCATGAAAGACTCCAAAGTGATCGTGGCGATCAACAAGGATGAAGAAGCGCCGATCTTCCAGGTGGCTGATTACGGCCTGGTTGCTGACCTGTTCGAAGCGGTGCCGGAGCTGGAAAAGCTGGTCTGATCCGCCTGCTTCACTTATAAAGAACCCGGCCCTCGTTTTGAGGGTCGGGTTTTTTTATGGCTTGAGGGGTGAGGGATGACGTTGCGCGGAACGGGCAGGGTGCTGGCATGTGTGGCGCTGTTGGTGTCACCACTGGCCATGGCCGCAGGCAAGTGCGAGCGCCTGGTGGCGACCGGCAGCCCTGATGCGCCGCCCTATTCGTGGCAGGACCCGAAAGACCCGAAGCACCTGATCGGCGCCAACGTTGACCTGTTGCGCCAGGTGGCGGAAGAGCTGGGTGTGAAGGTCGAGGTGCTGAGTGCCGGTCGCCGTGATCAGGCGCTGGAAGAGGTGCGCAGCGGGCGCATGGACCTGCTGCTCGACACCCCCATGCAGGTGGAGCAACTGACCGCGCTGGACTACATCCATCCGCCGTTGCAGCTCAATGAGTACCTGGTGTGGACCCGCCACGATGCAGCGGTGACCTTTGATGGCCCGGCCGATCTGGCCAGGTACCAGGGCAGTTTGTCCGAGCGTGCGCGCCTGACCCCGGCCTTTACTGCGTTCGCCAAGGCCCAGCTCAAGCTGGTGCCGGCGCAGAACCTGACCCAGGCGTTCCAGAAACTGGTACTCGGCCAGGTGGATTATGTGCTGGCTGGCCGTTACTCCGGTATGGCCATGGCCCAGAGCCTGGGTATGAGCAATGACCTGATAGCCCGCGGCTTGCCGGTGGACAGGCCGGGCCTGTACCTGGCGCTGTCGCACAACTCGGCGTGCAATGACAGCTGGTTGCGTGGGCAATTGGCAAAAAAACTGACAGAATTGCCGATCTCTGGTGCATCCGAAGCTGTGCTGCAACGTAATGTCGAGCGCTGGAAAGCGCAGTTGCACGTGCCTGCGGACGCCCCCAAACACTAGGAAGATTGCGTGAGAACCCAACCACTAATCCTCGCCCTGGCCGTGCTCGGCCTGGCTGGCTGCGCCAATGATCCGGCCCCTGACGAGCAGATGCGCATTTCCGAACAGGCTCTGGACCAGGCCAAGGCCGTCGGCGCCACTGAGCAGGTAGAAACGCTGAAACTGGCTGAAGACAAGCTGGCCCGCGCCAAGGCCAACATGCTTACCCAGGACTATCGCGATGCTCGCATGCGCGCCGAGCAAGCCGAGCTGGATGCGCGCCTGGCCGAGGCCCAGGTGCTGAACCAGAAGAGCGAAGAGCAGTTGCAGGTGCTGCAGTCGCGGGTCAAGCGCTTGCGCAAGCAACTGGAGGTGCAGCCATGATCCGTCGTACGCCTTTGGCTGCACTGGCATTGTTGGCGCTGACGGCAGGTTTGCAAGGTTGCGCCAGCCAGCGCAGCAGTGCCGCGCTGGATGAGGCCACCGTTGCCTTCCAGGGGGTCAAAGATGATTCCGATGTGCTGCGCAGCGCGCCGCGTGACGTGATTCGGGCGGGTGAATCGCTGGCTCGCGCCGAGCGCCTGTCCAGTTACATCGGCACCGGTTCTGATGTGCGGCATTATGCTTACCTCAGCCAGCGCTACAGCGAGATTGCCCGCGAGCATGCCAAGCTGGCGCTGAACCAGGAGCGCCAGGCCAAGCTGGACCTGGAGCGCCAGCGCCTGCAGTTGGCCTTGCGTGAGGCCAAGCTGGCCAGCGTGCAGCAGCAGGGCAAGTGGGTCGAGTCGCAGATTGCCGCGTTGGCTTCGGAGCAGGCCGATCGTGGCTTGGTGATGACCTTGGGCGATGTGCTGTTCGATACCGGCAGCGCCGACCTGAAGAACTCGGCCAGCCGTACTGTGCTCAAGCTGGTGCAGTTCCTGCAGCTCAACCCGCGCCGGGTAGTGCGTATCGAGGGCTATACCGACAGTACTGGCGCGGGCGAGGAGAATCTCAAGCTGTCGCGCGACCGGGCGCAGTCCGTGGCCGACATGCTTGTGGACCTGGGCATCGATGAAAAGCGCCTGCAGGTTGAGGGCTATGGCGACCAGTACCCGATCGAGGCCAATGCTTCGGAGCGGGGCAGGGCGCAGAACCGTCGAGTGGAGATCGTATTCTCCGATGACAAGGGTCGGCTCGCGCCAGTGCGCTGAGTCTTGTCGAAACGGGCCGCTTTGCGGCCCGTTTTATGTCGGTTTAATCGTTTCGATAGCGGTCACGCTGTTGTATTGTCGACTATGTTGCAATCTGTCCCAGTACACTTTGCAACTGTTACGGTATTCTCTACCGTCAGTGACCCGTACAAGAATAACGAGCATGTCGACATGACCAACCTGCTGCTGTACCAGCGTATCGCCCAGCAACTGGCCGATGATATCCGTCGCGGCGTCTACCAGCCAGGCGAGCGGGTACCCTCCGTGCGCAAGATGAGCGCCCAGCTCAACGTCAGCCATGCCACGGTGTTGCAGGCCTATGCCAATCTTGAGGACCAAGGGCTTATCCGGGCGCGGCCGCAGTCTGGCTATTACGTGCACCAGACCCCTGCCTTGACCGCGCAAACCCCGGACATCGCCCGGGTGGAGCGCCCCGGCCTGGTCACGCGCGCGAGCATCATCCAGCAGGTGCTGACTGAGGCGCGCCGCGATGGTGTGTTCCCGTTTGGCGCTGCAGTGCCGCATGTCGACTACCTGCCAGTGCGCGCCCTGCATCAGCAAATCGCCAAGGTGACGCGCTTCCACAGCCCGCGCGCCTTCAGCTACATGTTCAGCCCCGGTTTCGAGCCGCTGCGCCGACAGATTGCCATACGCATGCGCGATGCCGGCGTGCTGGTCGACCCGCGCGAAGTGATCGTGACCCATGGGTGTGTCGATGCCCTGCAGATGTCGCTGCGGGTGCTCACCCGCCCAGGTGACCTGATCGCCGCCGAGTCGCCGACCTATTACGGCTTGCTGCAGCTGGCTGACCTGCTGGGTTTGAAAGTGATCGAAATCCCCAGTGACCCGTCCACCGGTATCAGCCTCGAAGCCTTGCAACTGGCGGCTAACCAATGGTCGATCAAGGCGCTGGTGCTCACTGCGCGCTTGAGCAACCCGCTGGGCGGCACCGTTCCCGAAGAGCGGCAAAAGCAATTGCTGCGCCTGGCCTCGGACTTCGATATCCAGATCATCGAGGATGACATCTACGGTGAGCTGATGTTCGAGCAGGGCAAGACCAAGGCGCTGAAGGCGTTCGACCGGCTGGACCGGGTGATCTACTGTTCGAGCTTCTCCAAGACCCTGTCCCCTGGGGTGCGGGTGGGCTGGATGATCGCCGGGCGTTACCAGGACGAGATTCAGCGCCTGCAGACGTTTACCACCCACTCGGCCTGTAGCGTGACGCAGATGGGCGTGGCAGCCTACCTGGAGAATGGCGGCTACGATCGGCATCTGCGCTACATACGCCAGGAATATCGCAAGAACCTCAGTGCCTATCAGCTGGCAGTGCAGCAGCACTTCCCCGAGGGTACCCAGATGACCCGGCCGACAGGCGGCTTCATTCTCTGGGTGAGCCTGCCGGGTCGGGTCAATACCCAGGAGCTGCATGTGCGCGCGCTGGAGCAGGGCATCAGCATTGCCCCTGGACTGATATTCAGTAACACAGAGCAGTTCAACCACTGTGTCCGACTCAACTGCGGCATACCTTGGAATAAAGAGGCCGAGCGGGCTGTGATTACGCTCGGTTTGCTGGCGCAGCAGTTGTGCAGGGAGACTGCGGTTACGCTTTTGTAAGGCTTGCAAGCTGCCTGTGGAACAGGGAGCATACGCATTTTTCCTGCCAGTCTGTCCATTTGCCATGAACGTTTTGCGCTGCTTTGTTCTGATCGTGTGCCTTTTGCCGTTTTGCTGCCCGGTCGCCCCTGCCTTGGCTGCGCAACCGGCAAACGAGGTTCAGGCGGCTCAGGGTAAGCACGTGCCAAAAAAGGCGACAGCCAAGCCCGCGCACAAGCCGGTCAGCAAAGCGGTTGCCAAGCCATTGCCCAAGACAGGGCTGGACCTTAGCTTGCCCGTCGAGATGGTCAACAACCTTGAGCCGAATGTGGGCACGCTTTCCCCAATCCAGCGGCGCAAACCTTTGTTGCCGCCCATGTTCACAGAAAAGCCAGAGACCAATGACAGCCCGTTCCAGCTCAATGGCCGGCTGATCAACAACGAAATGCAGCTGCAACTGCGCAATGATAGCCGTCGTGAGGTGGAGGGCGCTGCCATCGATTTCGAGTATCGCCAATAGGCGAGTACTGACTGCTGGGTCACAGCAGATTTCATCGTGCCAGCAATTTCAAACGACTGTTTGAGCGGTTACTATCCAGGGACGTTCGTCCCGTTTTGTTCCAGGGAGTCCTGATTTTGGTGAATAGCCATGAAATGCCGTGAGGGCTGTGGTGCCTGCTGCATCGCCCCGTCCATCACTTCTCCGATGCCGCTAATGCCCAATGGCAAGCCGGCGGGTGAGCGCTGTCTGCACCTGACTGCGGCCAACCTTTGCGACCTGTTCGGCAAGCCCGAACGGCCGGCGGTGTGCGGTGGCTTCAAGGCGGATGCCGAGGTGTGCGGCAGTGATCGTGACGAGGCAATCAGGATTCTTGGCTGGTGGGAGCAGATGACGGCGGCGTGACAGGCTGGATCTTCGACAACAAGGATAAACATGATGAGATCGTTCAAGCGTATTGCACTGCTGTGTGGCATGGGTGTTCTGCTGGCACCGGCGGCCTGGGCCGAGAACTGGCAAGTGGCCAAGGACGAGGAGGGGATCAAGGTATCCCTCAGCGAAGTGGCGGGTTCCAAGTACAAGGCTTACCAGGGTGTTACCTTGATCAAGGCGCCGCTGGCCAAGGTGCAGGCGCTGCAGGAAGACGTGGCCGGTGCCTGTGCGTGGATTCACGAATGCAAGTCGCAGAAGCTGCTCAAGCACGAGGGCGACCAAAGTTGGACCTACACCCAGTTCAATACGCCTTGGCCGGTGACCCCGCGTGATTCCGTGCTGCACATTACGACCGTCAAGGAGGCGGATGGCAGCCTGACCCGTAACCTGAAAGAAGAGCCGACTTACCTGCCGGAAGAGAAGGGTTTTGTTCGGGTGGCAAAAGTCGAAGGCTTCTGGAAGCTGGTGCCCAAGGGTGACAGCACTGAAGTGACCTACCAGGTGCACACCGAGCCAGGTGGTAGCGTGCCGGCGATGGTGGCCAACAAGTTCGTGGTGGATGCGCCGTTCAATACCCTGAAAGGGCTGCGCGAGCGGGCGGAGAAAAACTGAGGTTTTGTGGTGTCTGTGCCGGCCTCTTCGCGGGCTTGCCCGCTCCCACAGGTACAGCGCAGCCCTCGAGATCTGTGCAGTACCTGTGGGGGCGGGCAAGCCCGCGAAGAGGCCGGTACAGGACAAATAAAAAAGGCTGCCCGAGGGCAGCCTTCTTGCGTTCGGCTACTGCAGCTTACTTGCGGTCTTTCAGGTCAACGATGTCGCGCTTCTGCTCACCGGTGTACAGCTGGCGCGGACGGCCGATCTTGTACGGGCTGGAGAGCATTTCTTTCCAGTGCGAGATCCAGCCCACGGTACGTGCCAGGGCGAAGATCACGGTGAACATGCTGGTCGGAATGCCGATCGCCTTGAGGATGATCCCCGAGTAGAAGTCGACGTTCGGGTACAGCGAACGCTCGATGAAGTAAGGATCGGTCAGGGCGATCTCTTCCAGGCGCATGGCCAGTTCCAGCTGCGGGTCGTTCTTGATGCCCAGCTCGCGCAGGACTTCGTCGCAGGTCTGCTTCATCACGGTGGCGCGCGGGTCGCGGTTCTTGTACACGCGGTGACCGAAGCCCATCAGCTTGAACGGGTCGTTCTTGTCCTTGGCCTTGGCGATGAATTTGTCGATGTTCGAAACATCGCCGATTTCATCCAGCATGGTCAGTACGGCTTCGTTCGCACCGCCGTGGGCCGGGCCCCACAGTGCGGCGATACCGGCGGCGATACAGGCGAACGGGTTAGCACCCGACGAGCCGGCCAGACGAACGGTGGAGGTGGAGGCGTTCTGCTCGTGGTCGGCGTGGAGGATGAAGATCCGGTCCATTGCCTTGGCCAGCACCGGGCTGATCGGTTTGATCTCGCACGGGGTGTTGAACATCATGTGCAGGAAGTTTTCCGCGTACGACAGGTCGTTGCGCGGATACATCATCGGCTGGCCCATGGAGTACTTGTAAACCATCGCAGCCAGGGTCGGCATCTTGGCGACCAGGCGCACCGCGGAGATTTCGCGGTGTTGCGGGTTATTGATGTCCAGGGAGTCGTGATAGAACGCCGACAGTGCGCCGACCACGCCGCACATCACCGCCATCGGGTGAGCGTCGCGGCGGAAGCCGTTGAAGAAGGACTTCAACTGCTCGTGAACCATGGTGTGGTTCTTCACGGTGCTGACGAACTGGGCCTTTTGCTCGGCATTCGGCAGTTCGCCGTTGAGCAGCAGGTAGCAGGTTTCGAGGTAGTCGGACTGTTCGGCGAGTTGCTCGATCGGGTAGCCGCGGTGCAGCAGGATACCTTTGTCGCCGTCAATATAGGTGATCTTCGACTCGCACGAGGCAGTCGCCATGAAACCTGGGTCGAAGGTGAAGTGACCAGTGGCCCCTAACCCGCGGACGTCGATTACATCAGGACCAACGGTGCCGGTTAAAATGGGCAGCTCGACGGGGGCAGCGCCCTCGATGACCAACTGCGCTTTTTTGTCAGCCATGTGGCCTCCTATTAATGCTTGAAATCATCAGACAGACCCCCCACGCAGGGCCCGCACCACTATAGAGGGATAAATTCAGATGTCAATTTGCCTAAAGGCTTGTTGAATCAGGCATTCAAGCCTGATTTTTCCCGAAATTCTCGCCCATTTACGCCTTTTGTTCATTAAAGGCAATGCGCTATTTGGGCTACCCCGTCACGTTGTCATAAGCAGCCTAACTGTCTATACTCGGCACCCGACCGCCAGGGGCTTGCAAGCCCGAACTGCTGGGGGTCGCCGTTCCCTGGGTGGTGGGTACCTGACCAGTACACTTACCAACAACTTTGCCCTGATTCGCTAGGGGCTCTTCAGTGTGAAAAAAGCCGTGAAAAGCCAACGACCTGTAAACCTAGACCTAAGGACCATCAAGCTCCCCGTCACTGCGTACACGTCCATCCTGCACCGTATCTCCGGCGTCATCCTGTTCATCGGCCTTGCCATCATGCTTTATGCACTGGGCAAGTCGCTGGGTTCCGAGGAAGGCTTCGGTGAGGTGAAGGCGTGTCTGACCAGCCCGCTGGCCAAGTTCGTGACCTGGGGTCTGCTGTCCGCCCTGCTTTATCACCTCGTGGCAGGTGTTCGTCACCTGATCATGGACATGGGTATCGGTGAGACGCTGGAAGGCGGCAAGCTGGGCTCGAAAATCGTGATCGTCATCTCCGTGGTGCTGATCGTTCTGGTGGGAGTTTGGGTATGGTAACCAATGTCACGAACCTGTCGCGTTCGGGCCTCTATGACTGGATGGCGCAGCGCGTTTCTGCGGTCGTTCTCGCGGCTTACTTCCTCTTCCTGATCGGCTACGTGGTCGCCCACCCAGGCATCGACTACACCCAGTGGCATGGTCTGTTCTCCAACAACGCGATGCGGATCTTCAGTCTGCTGGCCCTCGTTGCCCTGGGCGCTCACGCCTGGGTCGGCATGTGGACCATTGCAACCGACTACCTGACGCCTATGTCGTTCGGCAAGTCGGCAACTGCGATTCGTTTCCTGTTCCAGGCGGTATGCGGCGTTGCGATGTTCGCTTACTTCGTCTGGGGTGTGCAGATTCTCTGGGGTATCTGATCCATGGCTAGCATTCCAACCATTTCCTTCGACGCCATCATCATCGGTGGTGGCGGCGCCGGCATGCGCGCAGCGCTGCAACTGGCTCAAGGCGGCCACAAGACTGCCGTAGTCACCAAGGTCTTCCCGACCCGTTCGCACACCGTATCCGCCCAGGGCGGCATCACCTGCGCCATTGCTTCGGCCGACCCGAACGACGACTGGCGCTGGCACATGTACGATACCGTCAAGGGTTCCGACTACATCGGTGACCAGGACGCTATCGAATACATGTGTCAGGAAGGCCCGGCTGCGGTCTTCGAACTGGACCACATGGGTCTGCCGTTCTCGCGCACTGAAACCGGCCGCATCTATCAGCGCCCGTTCGGTGGTCAGTCCAAGGACTTCGGTAAAGGTGGCCAGGCCGCCCGTACCTGTGCCGCTTCGGACCGTACCGGTCACGCGCTGCTGCACACCCTGTACCAGGGCAACCTGAAAGCGGGCACCACGTTCCTCAACGAGTACTACGCAGTTGACCTGGTGAAGAACCAGGACGGCGCATTCGTGGGTGTGATCGCCATCTGCATCGAAACCGGCGAAACCCTGTACATCAAGTCCAAGGCCACCGTACTGGCCACTGGCGGTGCAGGCCGTATCTACGCGTCCACCACCAACGCCCTGATCAATACCGGTGACGGTATCGGCATGGCCCTGCGTGCAGGCGTGCCGGTGCAGGACATCGAGATGTGGCAGTTCCACCCGACCGGTATCGCCGGCGCCGGTGTACTGGTCACCGAAGGTTGCCGCGGTGAAGGTGGCTACCTGATCAACGCCCACGGCGAGCGCTTCATGGAGCGTTACGCGCCGAACGCCAAAGACCTGGCCGGCCGCGACGTGGTTGCCCGTTCCATGGTCAAGGAAATCATCGCCGGCAACGGCGTGGGCCCGAACAAGGACCACGTACTGCTGAAGCTGGACCACCTGGGCGAGGAAGTGCTGCACAGCCGCCTGCCAGGTATCTGCGAACTGTCCAAGACCTTCGCCCACGTCGACCCTGTGGTCGCGCCGGTGCCGGTGGTTCCAACCTGCCACTACATGATGGGCGGCGTTGCCACCAACATCCATGGCCAGGCCATCACCATGGACGCCGACGGTCAGGATCACATCATCCCGGGCCTGTTCGCCGTAGGTGAAGTGGCGTGCGTATCGGTTCACGGTGCCAACCGCCTGGGCGGCAACTCGCTGCTCGACCTGGTGGTGTTCGGCCGTGCTGCCGGCCTGCACCTGGAGAAGGCGCTGAGCGAGGGCGTGGAATACCGCGACGCCAGCGACACCGACGTCGATGTTGCCCTGAACCGCCTGAACAAGCTCAACGAGCGTACCAGCGGTGAAGACGTTGCCAGCCTGAAGCGCGAGCTGCAGAGCTGCATGCAGAACTACTTCGGTGTATTCCGTACTGGCGAATACATGCAGAAGGGTATCGAGCAACTGGCCGGTCTGCGTGACCGTATCGCCAACGTCAAGATCAACGACAAGTCCCAGGCCTTCAACACCGCGCGTATCGAAGCGCTGGAGCTGCAGAACCTGCTGGAAGTTGCCGAAGCTACCGCCATCGCGGCGGAAGCCCGTAAAGAGTCCCGCGGCGCTCACGCCCGTGAAGACTTCGAAGACCGTGACGACGAAAACTGGCTGTGCCACACCCTGTACTACCCGGGTGAGAAGCGCGTTGCCAAGCGCGGCGTCAACTTTGCGCCGAAGACTGTTCCAGCCTTCGAACCAAAAGTCCGGACTTACTAAGGGTGGCTGCTATGTTGAAAGTCGAAGTTTATCGTTACAACCCGGACACCGACTCGGCGCCAAAAATGGAGTCGTTCGACGTCGATACCGGCGGCAAGGACCTGATGGTGCTGGATGTATTGGCACTGATCAAGGAAAAGGACGAGGGTTTCTCGTACCGTCGCTCCTGCCGTGAAGGCGTTTGCGGTTCCGATGGCATGAACATGAACGGCAAGAACGGCCTGGCCTGCATCACCCCGCTGTCGGCGGTCGTGAAGGGCGGCAAGCTGGTTCTGCGTCCTCTGCCAGGCCTGCCGGTCATTCGTGACCTGGTGGTCGATATGAGCATCTTCTACAAGCAGTACGAGAAGGTGAAGCCGTTCCTGCAGAACGACACCCCGGCCCCGGCCATCGAGCGCCTGCAGTCGCCGGAAGACCGTGACAAGCTGGACGGCCTGTACGAGTGCATCCTGTGCGCGTGCTGCTCGACTTCCTGCCCGTCGTTCTGGTGGAACCCGGACAAGTTCCTGGGCCCGGCAGCCTTGCTGCAAGCCTACCGCTTCCTTGCCGACAGCCGCGATACCAAGACTCAGGAGCGCCTGGCGTCCCTGGATGACCCGTTCAGCGTATTCCGCTGCCGCGGGATCATGAACTGCGTAAACGTTTGCCCGAAAGGTCTGAACCCGACCAAGGCAATCGGTCACGTACGTAACATGCTGCTGCAAAGCGGCACCTGATACAAAGCGTTGTACCTGCAGTAAGCCGAGGTGCGGGTGGTGAGCCCGCACTGAGGTAAAACCCGAACAAGGGCCCACAAAGCCCGCGTTCATTACCTATGAAGATATGAGACCAGCAGGGGCTTTCCGGGCTGGTACCCGGAAAATCAGCAGGATCCAGGTGGCGTGGTTCAGTCGCTGTTTTCGGACTTTTCCAGGTTTGCTGTGGCTCTCGCCGATCAGTCCCCTAATCGAGGGTGACCAAGCATGCAAGAAAGCGTGATGCAGCGCATGTGGGATAGCGCCCACCTTTCAGGTGGTAACGCTGCATATGTGGAAGAGCTCTACGAGCTCTACCTGCACGACCCTAACGCTGTGCCAGAAGAGTGGCGCACTTACTTCCAGAAGTTGCCAGCCGACGGCAGCACCGCTACTGATGTATCGCACTCGACAATCCGCGACCATTTCGTACTGCTGGCAAAGAACCAGCGCCGCGCTCAACCGGTTTCCGCCGGGAGCGTGAGCAGTGAACACGAGAAGAAGCAGGTTGAAGTTCTGCGACTGATCCAGGCCTATCGTATGCGCGGCCATCAGGCTGCCAAGCTCGACCCGTTGGGGTTGTGGCAGCGCCCTGCGCCTGTAGACCTGTCGATCAATCACTACGGCTTGACCAATGCCGATCTTGATACGACCTTCCGTGCCGGCGACCTGTTCATCGGCAAAGAGGAGGCGAGCCTACGCGACATCTTCGATGCACTCCAGAAGACATATTGTCGCACCATTGGCGCCGAATTCACCCACATCGTCGATTCCGAGCAGCGCAGCTGGTTCCAGCAGCGCCTGGAAAGCGTGCGCGGCCGTCCGGAGTTTTCCGCTGACGTGCAGGCCCACCTGCTCGAGCGCGTGACCGCCGGTGAGGGCCTGGAAAAGTACCTGGGCACCAAGTACCCGGGCACCAAGCGTTTCGGCCTTGAAGGCGGCGAGAGCCTGATTCCGATGCTGGATGAAATGATCCAGCGTTCCGGCTCTTACGGCGCCAAGGAGGTCGTGATCGGCATGGCCCACCGTGGCCGCCTGAACGTGCTGGTGAACACCTTCGGCAAGAACCCGCGCGAGCTGTTCGACGAGTTCGAAGGCAAGAAGATGAACGAGCTGGGCTCCGGTGACGTGAAGTATCACCAGGGCTTCTCCTCGAACGTGATGACCCCGGGTGGCGAAGTGCACCTGGCCATGGCGTTCAACCCGTCCCACCTGGAAATCGTTTCGCCGGTGGTCGAGGGTTCGGTGCGCGCCCGTCAGGACCGCCGCAACGACACCGTTGGCGACAAGGTGCTGCCGATCTCGATCCACGGCGACGCTGCGTTCGCTGGCCAGGGCGTGGTCATGGAAACCTTCCAGATGTCGCAGACCCGCGGTTTCAAGACCGGCGGTACCGTGCACATCGTGATCAACAACCAGGTTGGTTTCACCATCAGCAACCCACTGGATGCGCGCTCCACCGAGTACGCGACCGACGTTGCCAAGATGATCCAGGCACCGATCCTGCACGTGAACGGCGATGACCCGGAAGCCGTGCTGTTCGTCACCCAGCTGGCCATCGACTACCGCATGCAGTTCAAGCGTGACGTGGTCATCGACCTGGTCTGCTACCGTCGCCGTGGCCACAACGAGGCTGACGAGCCGAACGGCACCCAGCCGCTGATGTACCAGCAAATCAGCAAGCAGCGCACTACCCGTGAGCTGTATGCCGAGCAGCTGATCCAGGCCGGTCGCATCGACGCCGAGCGCGCTCAGGCCAAGATCGACGAGTACCGCAACGCGCTGGACAATGGCCTGCACGTGGTGAAAAGCCTGGTCAAGGAGCCGAACCGCGAGCTGTTCGTCGACTGGCGTCCGTACCTGGGCCATGCCTGGACCGCGCGTCACGACACCCGTTTCGACCTCAAGACCCTGCAGGATCTGTCGGCCAAGCTGCTCGAGCTGCCGGAAGGTTTCGTGGTCCAGCGTCAGGTGTCGAAGATCTACGAAGACCGTCAGAAGATGCAGGCCGGTGGCTTGCCGATCAACTGGGGTTATGCAGAGACCATGGCTTACGCCACCCTGCAGTTCGAAGGTCACCCGATCCGCATGACCGGCCAGGACATCGGCCGTGGCACCTTCTCGCACCGTCACGCGGTGCTGCACAACCAGAAGGACGCCAGCACCTACATTCCGTTGCAGAACCTGTTCCCTGGCCAGCCACGTTTCGATCTGTACGATTCGTTCCTGTCCGAGGAGGCGGTACTGGCCTTCGAATACGGCTACTCCACCACCATGCCGAACGCGCTGGTGATCTGGGAAGCCCAGTTCGGCGACTTCGCCAACGGTGCGCAAGTGGTGATCGACCAGTTCATCACCAGTGGTGAGCACAAGTGGGGCCGCCTGTGTGGCCTGACCATGCTGCTGCCACACGGCTATGAAGGGCAGGGGCCGGAGCACTCCTCCGCGCGTCTGGAGCGTTACCTGCAGCTGTGCGCCGAGCACAACATCCAGGTCTGCGTACCGACGACGCCGGCACAGATTTACCACCTGCTGCGTCGCCAGGTCATTCGCCCGCTGCGCAAGCCGCTGGTCGTCCTGACGCCGAAGTCGCTGCTGCGCCACAAGCTGGCCATCTCGACCCTGGAAGACCTGGCAGAAGGCTCGTTCCAGACCGTGATCCCGGAAATCGACGCAATCGATCCGGCCAAGGTCGAGCGTCTGGTGCTGTGCAGCGGCAAGGTCTACTACGACCTGCTGGAAAAACGCCGTGCCGAAGGCCGCGAAGACATCGCCATCCTGCGTATCGAGCAGCTGTATCCGTTCCCTGAGGACGATCTGGTCGAAATCCTCGCCCCTTACACCAACCTCAAGCATGCGGTCTGGTGTCAGGAAGAGCCGATGAACCAGGGTGCCTGGTACAGCAGCCAGCACCACATGCGCCGTATCCTGGGCCGCCACAACAAGGCACTGGTCCTGGAATACGCCGGTCGCGACGCTTCTGCCGCGCCAGCCTGTGGTTACGCTTCGAAGCACGCCGAACAGCAGGAAAAACTGCTGCAAGACGCCTTCACTGTCTAACGCCTTCGCGCACCTGAAACCGAATTTAAGGAAACACAGATAATGGCTATCGAGATCAAAGCCCCAACCTTCCCGGAATCGGTTGCCGATGGCACCGTTGCCACCTGGCACAAGAAGCCGGGCGAAGCCGTCAAGCGTGACGAGCTGATCGTCGACATCGAGACTGACAAGGTTGTCCTGGAAGTACTGGCGACTGCCGATGGCGTGCTGGGCGACATCGTCAAGGGCGAGGGCGACACCGTCCTGTCCGACGAATTGCTGGGTTCGATCGTTGAAGGCGGTGCTGCCGCCGCGCCTGCCGCGGCCGCCGCACCTGCAGCTGCTCCGGCCGCTGCCAGCGCTGACGCCGGCGAAGATGACCCGATCGCTGCCCCGGCTGCGCGCAAGCTGGCTGAAGAAAACGGCATCGACCTGGCTACCGTGGCAGGCACCGGTAAAGGCGGTCGCGTCACCAAGGAAGACGTGGTTGCTGCTGTTGCCAACAAGAAGTCGGCTCCTGCCGCTGCACCGGCTGCCAAGCCTGCCGCTGCTGCCGCTGCCCCGGTTGTCGTCGCCGCTGGCGACCGTACCGAGAAGCGCGTGCCGATGACCCGCCTGCGTGCCAAGATCGCCGAGCGTCTGGTCGAAGCCCAGTCGAACATGGCGATGCTGACCACCTTCAACGAAGTGGACATGACCGAAGTCATGGCCCTGCGTTCGAAGTACAAGGACCTGTTCGAGAAGACCCACAATGGCGTGCGCCTGGGCTTCATGTCGTTCTTCGTCAAGGCTGCCACCGAAGCGCTGAAACGCTTCCCGGCTGTCAACGCCTCGATCGACGGCAACGACATCGTCTACCACGGCTTCGCCGACGTCGGTGTTGCCGTGTCCAGCGACCGTGGCCTGGTGGTGCCGGTGCTGCGTAACGCCGAGTCGATGAGCCTGGCTGAAATCGAGAACGGCATCGCTACCTTCGGCAAGAAGGCCCGTGACGGCAAACTGTCCATCGAAGAGATGACCGGTGGTACCTTCACCATCACCAACGGTGGCACCTTCGGTTCGATGATGTCGACCCCGATCGTCAACCCGCCGCAGGCTGCCATTCTCGGCATGCACAACATCATCCAGCGCCCGATGGCCATCAATGGCCAGGTCGTGATTCGCCCGATGATGTACCTGGCGCTGTCGTACGATCACCGCCTGATCGACGGCAAGGAAGCGGTAACCTTCCTGGTCACTATCAAGAACCTGCTGGAAGATCCGTCTCGCCTGCTGCTGGACATCTAACCCTCTGGCTGCGTACCGTGCCGGGCCTGGCTTCGCGAGAAGCCATGCCGCGCGGTTCGCGGCTTGTAGCTTGTAGCTGATAAGGAATCTTTTATGACCCAGAAATTCGACGTAGTGGTAATCGGTGCAGGCCCAGGCGGCTATGTGGCTGCCATCAAGGCCGCACAACTTGGTCTGAAGACTGCCTGTATCGAGAAGTACACCGACGCCGAGGGCAAGCTGGCCCTGGGCGGCACCTGCCTGAACGTAGGTTGCATTCCATCCAAGGCGCTGCTGGACAGCTCCTGGAAATACAAGGAAGCCAAAGAGAGCTTCAACGTCCACGGTATCTCCACTGGCGAAGTGAAGATGGACGTGGCCGCGATGGTTGGCCGCAAGGCGGGCATCGTCAAGAACCTGACCGGTGGCGTTGCCACCCTGTTCAAGGCCAACGGCGTCACTTCGATCCAGGGCCACGGCAAGCTGCTGGCCGGCAAGAAAGTCGAAGTCACCAAGGCTGACGGCACCACCGAAATCATCGAAGCCGAGAACGTGATCCTGGCTTCCGGCTCGCGCCCGATCGACATTCCGCCGGCCCCGGTCGACCAGAACGTCATCGTCGACTCCACCGGCGCCCTGGAATTCCAGGCCGTACCGAAGCGCCTGGGCGTTATCGGTGCAGGCGTGATCGGCCTGGAGCTGGGCTCGGTATGGGCTCGCCTGGGTGCTGAAGTGACCGTCCTGGAAGCCCTGGACACCTTCCTGATGGCTGCCGACACCGCCGTGTCGAAAGAAGCCCAGAAGACCCTGACCAAGCAAGGCCTGGACATCAAGCTGGGCGCTCGCGTCACCGGCTCGAAAGTCAACGGCAATGAAGTCGAAGTGACCTACACCAACGCCGAAGGCGAGCAGAAGATCACCTTCGACAAGCTGATTGTTGCCGTCGGCCGTCGCCCGGTGACTACCGATCTGCTGGCTGCCGACAGCGGCGTGACCATCGACGAGCGTGGCTACATCTTCGTCGACGATTACTGCGCCACCAGCGTTCCGGGCGTGTACGCCATCGGTGACGTGGTACGCGGCATGATGCTGGCCCACAAGGCTTCGGAAGAGGGCATCATGGTCGTCGAGCGCATCAAGGGCCACAAGGCCCAGATGAACTACGACCTGATCCCATCGGTCATCTACACCCACCCGGAAATCGCGTGGGTCGGCAAGACCGAACAGGCCTTGAAGGCCGAGGGCGTTGAGGTTAACGTGGGCACCTTCCCGTTCGCGGCCAGCGGCCGTGCGATGGCTGCCAACGACACCGGTGGTTTCGTCAAGGTCATCGCCGATGCCAAGACCGACCGCGTTCTGGGTGTTCACGTGATTGGCCCATCGGCTGCCGAACTGGTGCAGCAGGGCGCAATCGCAATGGAATTCGGCACCAGTGCCGAGGATCTGGGCATGATGGTCTTCAGCCATCCAACCCTGTCCGAAGCGTTGCATGAAGCAGCGCTGGCGGTGAATGGCGGCGCCATTCACGTGGCCAACCGTAAGAAGCGTTAATTATAAGAAACCACGGCGGGCTGCCCGTCGTGAGTCTTGCGTGCATGACTCACCGCGGAAAGTCCGCCGGACCGGATCACACGGGAAACCCGGGGTCAACGGTCACAGGTGGTGCGGCGCCACTGATGGCGCAGCGCCGAAGCGCAGTACCTAACGAAGACGGTAAAAAGCATGAATCTTCACGAGTATCAGGGTAAGCAGCTGTTCGCTGAGTACGGCCTGCCAGTTTCCAAGGGTTTCGCAGTCGATACCCCTGAGCAAGCTGCAGAAGCCTGCGACAAGATCGGCGGGAACGAGTGGGTTGTAAAAGCCCAGGTTCACGCGGGTGGTCGCGGTAAAGCGGGCGGCGTAAAGCTGGTTCGCAGCAAGGAAGACGCCAAGGCGTTCGCTGCACAGTGGTTGGGCAAGAATCTGGTTACCTACCAGACCGATGCCAACGGTCAACCCGTCTCCAAGATTCTGGTCGAATCCTGCACTGACATCGCCAAAGAGCTGTACCTGGGCGCTGTAGTCGATCGTTCGAGCCGCCGTATCGTGTTCATGGCTTCCACCGAAGGTGGCGTGGACATCGAGAAAGTCGCTCACGAAACGCCTGAGAAAATCCTCAAGGCCACCATCGACCCACTGGTCGGCGCTCAGCCGTTCCAGGGTCGCGAGCTGGCTTTCCAGCTGGGCCTGGAAGGCAAGCAAGTTCAACAGTTTGCCAAGATCTTCGTTGGCCTGGCCAAGCTGTTCAAGGATCATGACCTGGCGCTGCTGGAAGTGAACCCACTGGTGATCAAGGCCGATGGCGACCTGCACTGCCTCGATGCCAAGATCAACATCGACGCCAACGCCATGTACCGTCAGCCGAAGCTGAAAACCTTCCACGACCCGTCGCAGGACGACGCCCGGGAAGCCCACGCTGCCAAGTTCGAACTGAACTACGTTGCCCTTGAAGGCAACATCGGCTGCATGGTCAACGGTGCCGGCCTGGCCATGGGTACCATGGACATCGTCAACCTGCACGGCGGCAAGCCGGCCAACTTCCTCGACGTTGGCGGTGGTGCTACCAAAGAGCGCGTTACCGAAGCGTTCAAGATCATTCTGTCCGACAGCAATGTCGCGGCCGTTCTGGTCAACATCTTCGGCGGCATCGTTCGCTGCGACATGATTGCCGAAGGCATCATTGGTGCAGTGAAAGAAGTCGGCGTTAAAGTTCCGGTCGTCGTTCGCCTCGAAGGCAACAACGCCGAACTGGGCGCTAAAGTACTGGCAGAAAGCGGTTTGAACATCATTGCGGCAACCAGCCTGACCGACGCTGCTCAACAAGTTGTCAAAGCTGCGGAGGGCAAGTAATGAGCGTCCTGATCAATAAAGATACCAAAGTCATCTGCCAGGGCTTCACCGGCTCGCAGGGTACTTTCCACTCCGAACAGGCCATTGCCTACGGCACCAAGATGGTCGGCGGCGTAACCCCAGGCAAGGGTGGCACCACCCACCTGGGCCTGCCGGTGTTCAACACCGTCAAGGAAGCCGTGGAAGCTACCGGCGCTGACGCTTCGGTCATCTACGTACCCGCTCCGTTCTGCAAAGACTCGATCCTGGAAGCTGCCTTTGGCGGCATCAAGCTGATCGTCTGCATCACCGAAGGCATTCCTACCCTGGACATGCTGGATGCCAAGGTCAAGTGCGACGAGCTGGGCGTGACCCTGATCGGCCCTAACTGCCCAGGTGTCATCACCCCGGGCGAGTGCAAGATCGGCATCATGCCAGGCCACATCCACTTGCCAGGCAAGGTCGGTATCGTTTCGCGTTCCGGCACCCTGACCTACGAAGCTGTGAAGCAGACCACCGACGCCGGCTTCGGCCAGTCGACCTGCGTCGGCATCGGCGGTGACCCGATCCCGGGCTCCAACTTCATCGACATCCTGAAGCTGTTCCAGGAAGACCCGAAGACCGAAGCGATCGTGATGATCGGTGAGATCGGCGGTTCGGCTGAAGAAGAAGCCGCGGCCTACATCAAGGCCCACGTGACCAAGCCTGTCGTTTCCTACATCGCCGGTGTTACCGCACCTGCGGGCAAGCGCATGGGCCACGCTGGCGCCATCATCTCCGGTGGCAAGGGTACTGCGGACGAGAAGTTCGCCGCCCTGCAGGACGCGGGTGTGAAAACCGTGCGTTCGCTGGCTGACATCGGCAAGGCCCTGGCCGAGCTGACTGGCTGGGAAGCCAAGAAGTAATACTGCTACACCCCCCACGCGCACAGAGGCCACCTTCGGGTGGCCTTTGTCGTATGTGGGGTTCGTAGGAGCGAAGAGGCCGGTGCTGGCGATAGAGATTCTTCGACAGGTTTAATAGGAATTTTCACGCAGACGAATGTTTCAATCCGAGGATAATGCCTGCTGTCCTCGGTCGCGCAGACGACAAACATGTACGCACATCGGACAAGCAGCACTGTGCCAGTGCGTTTGACTGACAAAACAGTTACATTACGCGTTCACTCTGTGCCCGTACCCCAAAAGGGAACGACACGCTAAACGGGTCTGGCCTATCAAGCCGGGCAGCATTTCCCCTTACCCAAAGGGAAATCCCCTCTCGAATCCCGATTTCAGCAGTGTGGTACTACCTTAAATGAAAGTTCTCAAAGGCCAGGATATCCTGGCGCTTGGCTTTATGACGTTTGCGCTTTTCGTGGGTGCAGGCAATATCATCTTCCCGCCTATCGTCGGCCTGCAGTCTGGCCCGCATGTATGGATGGCTGCACTGGGCTTCCTGGTGACTGCCGTCGGCCTGCCGGTCATCACCGTGGTCGCCCTGGCCAAGGTCGGTGGCGGCATGGATGCCCTGAGCAGCCCGATCGGCAAGTTCTTCGGTGGCTTGCTGGCTGCTGTGTGCTACCTGTCGGTAGGCCCACTGTTCGCCACCCCGCGTACCGCGACCGTGTCGTTCGAAGTGGGCGTTGCACCGCTGACCGGTGAAAGCCCGCTGGCGCTGTTCATCTACAGCCTGGTGTACTTCATCGTCGTGCTGGCCGTGTCCATGTACCCTGGCAAGTTGCTCGACACCGTGGGCCGCTTCCTGGCACCGTTGAAGATCATTGCCCTGGCCGTCCTGGGCATCGCTGCCTTCGCCTTGCCCGCCGGTACCATCGGTGACGCACAGCCTGCCTATGCCGCCGCTGCGTTCTCAAAGGGCTTCTCCGATGGCTACCTGACCATGGATACCCTGGGTGCCCTGGTGTTCGGTATCGTCATTGTCAATGCCATTCGCTCGCGCGGTGTCGAGTCGCCGAGGCTGATTACCCGCTACGCCATCATCGCCGGCCTGATCGCCGGTGTCGGGCTGGCCCTGGTTTACATCAGCCTGTTCCGCCTGGGTGCCACCAGCCACGACATCGCGGCGGACGCCACCAACGGTGCGGCGGTGCTGCATGCCTACGTACAGCACACCTTCGGCTCCCTGGGCAGCGGCTTCCTGGCCGTTCTGATCGCGCTGGCCTGCCTGGTGACCGCGGTTGGCCTGACCTGTGCCTGCGCCGAGTACTTCAGCCAGATCCTGCCGCTGTCGTACCGCGCGCTGGTGGTGATCCTCGCCGGCTTCTCGCTGCTGATTTCCAACCTTGGCCTGACCAAGCTGATCATGTTCTCGATCCCGGTGCTCACCGCCATCTATCCGCCGTGCATCGTGGTGGTTGGCCTGAGCTTCGTGAAAGACCTGTGGAACTCGCCAACGCGCATCCTGGCACCGGTGATGCTGGTATCGCTGTTGTTCGGCATGGTCGATGCGATCAAGGGCAGCAGCCTTGCCCACGTGTTGCCAGACTTCATGGCGCACCTGCCATTGAGTGATGCCGGCATGGCCTGGCTGGTACCTTCGGTGGTGACCCTGGTGGGTGCCGTGGCCTGCGACCGCATGCTCGGCAAGCCGCGCGAGGCGCTGGCCTGACCGGACAAGTCGAAGCCTGAGGGCGGCACCGGCCACAAGCCGAAGGGTGCCCGCCAAGGGTGAAAACAAGAGAGCCCCGTCTCCGAAAGGATGCGGGGCTTTTTGCTGTTTGCCTGTTTCGGCCGCTTCGCAGCAGGTAATGCATTTTTCAGTGTGCAGGTGTGCCTTTTGCCGCTTGCCAGCGTCGAAATCCGGTCCCTATCCTTTAGGCACATGGCCCTTTCGGTAACCCTGCATGAACTTCATCCAAAGCAACCTCAACAACCTGCTGGCCATCGCCTGGTTCGCCCTGTGCTGGGGTGGCTATACCCGCTATGCGATCTGGAAGGGGCGCGACACCGCGTGCCTGGCCAGTGTGCTGCACTTGTACCGCGAAGACTGGATGCGCCGCATGCTGCTGCGCGACAACCGCATCGCCGATGCCAGCGTGATCGGTAACCTGGAGCGCAACGCTTCGTTCTTTGCCTCCAGCACCCTGATCATTCTGGCTGGCATCCTCACCGTGCTCGGTGCCTCCGACCGGGCACTGTCGTTGCTGGCCGACCTGCCGCTGGTTCAGCAAACATCCCAGGGCATGTCGGAGATCAAGCTGCTGTGCCTGGCCATGGTATTTGTCTATGCCTTCTTCACGTTCAGCTGGTGCATGCGCCAATACAACTTTGCCGCCGTGCTGGTGGGGTCGGCGCCGATGATCGGCGAACGGCTGGTCAATGAGCTGGAGCGCAAGGCGTTCGCCTCCCGCGCGGCGCGGGTGCTGTCACTGGCCGCCAACCAGTTCAACTTCGGCCTGCGCTCGTATTACTTCGGCATGGCCATGCTGACCTGGTTCATCAGCCCTTGGTTATTCATGGTGGTGAGTGTGGGCGTGGTATTGATCTTGTACCGCCGTGAGTTCCATTCCGATGTACTGGAAGTGATGGTCTTCACGCCCACTGAAAGCGCCCCAACGGACGCGGGCAAGGAAAGCGCCGCTGGCAACGCTTGACCCGATCAGGGGGCGCCGCCGGGTTGTCTAGCGGCTGCCAACCTGCGCCTGCAGCCAGGCAACTGTCGCCGGCGAGGCCTGGCTGAGGGGAATCGAAGCCTGGTGCACGCTGCCATCCCAGCCTTCCATGGTGATCCACAATTCAGCGTTGGGTCGGGTCTTGGCCGGAACCGGGACGGAAGCGCCCATGCTGTAGGGTGAACCGAAGAAGATGCTCCCGGCCGCGCGCAGGCTGCGTGGCTTACCCACCCGCAGGTAGGTGGCCTTCACTTCGCCGATACAGTGGTTGCACAGCGCCGCACTGAAACTCTTGAAATACCCGGCCGGGCCTTCCTGGCGGGGCGCCGACGCACGGAATTCGGCCAGGCGCAGGCTCCATGGGCCCACTGCGACCACACCCGCCTCACGCTCACCCAGCCCGGCTTCACCTTTGAACAACGCCTGGTCGGCAAAATACCGGGGCATGAACCCCAAGGGGATGAGTATCAGCAGGATGTTCAGGTGAAAGCGCCATTTCAGCCACAGGCGGCGTGAGGCCGAAGGTGCGTCGGTGGTGGTGGCTCGGCTCATCGGGCGGTCTCCGGCAGTTGGGCGTCTTGCGCGGCGTTGGCCGTTGGTGCGCTGCGCGGCTTGCGTTTCAGTGCGGCTGCAGTGGCCTGTGCGGTGCGCTTGCTCCAGATCAACAGGCCGCTGAGCACCATCAAGGTCAGCACCAGGCCAAAAACGAACCAGATCATCTTGACCCACAGTCCGCCGAAGTCGCCTGTGTGCAACGGGCGCATGGATTCGGTGACGAACTCCAGCGACGTGCGATCATCCAGGGTGTGCGAGGTGGCGACCACGCCTGTGTACGGGTTGATGCTGGCGCTCTGGAACATCAGCGGGTACCAGCCGCGGCCACGGATGTTGAAGGTGTCATAGGCATTGCCGGGCAGGCGCACGAAGGATGCCTCGAAGCCGGGGATCTGCGCCTTTACCGTTTCGATGGCATGCTCCAGGCTGACCAGCCGGGGCGCTTCGCCAGCCTGCAGTAGCGGTACGTCCTCGCGGGCTACCACGGCGGGGACGTCGCGGCTTGAGATCGAGATGTGGTTGTCGGCCAGCAACGCCTGGATCAGGAACCAGGTGCCGGTGATCGCGATCACGGCAATGAACCAGATCGACCAGATACCGCTCAGGCGATGGAAGTCACCCCAGAAGATGCGGGCACCTTGGCGAAAGCGCAGGGTAGGTTTCAGAAAGCCTTTCCAGAAGCGCTTGTAGACGACCAGGCCGGTGACCAGCGAGGCAAGCATCGGCAAGCCCAGCAGCGAGACCAGGTACCACCCCCACGGGTAGCCGTTGCCGAAAGGTACCAGCCACCAGCCATGCAAGGCGCGAGTGAACTGGCGGAAGTCGAAGGAAGGGCTGATGCCCTGGATCTTGCCTGTATAGGGGTTCACGTAGAGGTTCTGGGTGGTGTTGTCCGGTTGCACCACCTGCACCTGCAGCGCGAAGTGCGACTCGTCCGGGCGCATGATGTATTGCACATCCAGATCGGGGCGGGCTTCACGCAGGGCCTTGAGCACCTGGTCGTAAGTCAGCAGTGGCGCATCATCGCTCGGCTTCGCCGCGCGTATCTCCGGTTTGGCCAGCCACACCAGCTCTTGGCTGACCACTGCCAGGGTGCCGGTGAAGCAGACGATCAGCACGAAGAACCAGATGGGCAGGGCCAGCCAGCTGTGAACCAGGAACCAGAGTTTCGAGCGTGACTTTTTGGACATAGGGGCCGGTGCCTTGTGGTTTGGGGGGCTTGCGCGTCGATCCCTCGCGGTATGAGGAAAATCCCGCCGGTACCCTTATGACGCGCGAGGGCAGGCAAACCGGAAAACCGTCTGTCATGGCGAACCCCAGGCCCCCGCTGAGCCTGCCTTTGCCGGTGGCCGTGACGGGTTAATTTTCCCGGTGTTCCATCCGTTTCGTAGGGATAGCCGAGTTGTTACTCGAAACCCATGTGCACGGATGAAACCCGATGAATGTTGAGAAGTCCCTGAAGCTCGCCCGCCGTTTCATTGAGCTGCCGGTGGAAAAGCGGCGGCTGTTTCTCGAAACCCTGGCCAGCGAGGGTATCGACTTTTCACAATTCCCGATCCCTGCGGACGTCGCCGTCGACGATCGCCA
Source organism: Pseudomonas sp. FW305-E2 (assembly GCF_058782925.1). Taxonomy (NCBI): domain Bacteria; kingdom Pseudomonadati; phylum Pseudomonadota; class Gammaproteobacteria; order Pseudomonadales; family Pseudomonadaceae; genus Pseudomonas; species Pseudomonas sp. FW305-E2. The sequence continues at coordinate 51,923 of NZ_JBYSYE010000029.1, forward strand.
TGCACTGTCCTATGCCCAGCAGCGCATGTGGTTTCTGTGGCAACTGGACCCACACGGTGCCGCCTACAACCTGCCCAGTGCGGTGGTGCTGAAAGGGGCGCTGGACACCTCGGCGGTACAGCGCGCGTTCGAGCAGGTACTGCAGCGTCACCAGGCCCTGCGTACTGTGTTCCAGACCCAGGGTGACGACGTGGTGCAAGTGGTGCAGCCAGCGGCCATCGTCATTGAAGAACACGACCTTCAGGCGCTGGCCGCCGAGGCCCGCGACGCCGCCGTCGCGCAGGCGGTGCGGGACGAAGCCGGTTTGCCCTTCGACCTCCAGCAGGGCCCGCTGTTTCGCGTACGCTTGTTGAAGCTGGCGGCACAGGAGCATGTGCTGCTGTTGACCCTGCACCATATCGTCGCCGACGGCTGGTCGATGAACGTGCTCATCCAGGAATTCGTCCACGGCTACGACGCCTTGGTTCGCGGGCAGGTGCCGGTGCTGCCTGAGTTGCCGATCCAGTACAGTGACTATGCGCTGTGGCAGCGGCGTTGGCTGGAGGCCGGGGAGCAGGCGCGACAGCTGGCTTACTGGCAGGCCAAGCTGGGCGACCAGCACCCGGTATTGCAGTTGCCTGCCGACTACCCGCGCCCGCTGCATGCCAGCCGCCAGGGCCAGCGCCTGCCCATCGCGGTGCCACAGGGCCTGAGCGAGCGCCTGGCGGGCCTGGCGCGTCAGCAAGGGGTCACCTTGTTCAGTGTGCTGTTGGCCGGTTTCAAGCTGCTTTTGCAACATTACAGTGGCCTGCAGGACATCCGTGTCGGGGTGCCGGTCGCCAACCGCAATCGCGAAGAAGTCGAGGGGCTGATTGGCGTATTCGTCAACACCCAGGTGTTGCGCACCGAGCTCGACCCGCAGATGTCCGTCGCCCAATTGCTGGCCGATATCCGCGAAACCACCCGCGCGGCCCAGAGCCACCAGGATTTGCCGTTCGAGCGTTTGGTCGAAGGCCTGCAAGTCGAGCGCAGCCTCAGCCACACGCCGTTGTTCCAGGTGTTGCACAACCATCAGGCGAACGTCGCCGACATCGGCGCCTTACGCAGCGAATCAGGCCTTGAGCTGCACGTGCTGGAGCGTCACGAGCGCAGTGTCCAGTTCGAGCTCACCCTCGATACCGTGGAGCGCGATGGCCAGGTGCAGGCCGCCTTCACCTATGCCCGCGAATTGTTCGCCCCGGCCACCATCGAACGTATGGCGAGCCATTGGCTGAACCTGTTGCAGGCCATGGCCGCCGACCCGCTGGCGGCCATCGGCGATTTGCCGCTGCTGGGTGCCGGCGAGCGGCAGCGGCTGCTGCAGGCCAGCCAACCGGCCGCCAGCGAGTTCGCCGTCGACAACATACTTGCGCTGTTCGCCGCGCAGGTGGCGCAGCAGCCGCAGGCCCCGGCACTGGTGTTCGGCGACCGGCAACTGAGCTATGCCGAACTCGATGCCGATGCCAACCGGCTGGCACACCAACTGATCGAGTGGGGCGTCGGGCCTGAAGTACGGGTGGGTATTGCAGTCGAACGGTCGGTGGAGATGATCGTTGGCCTGCTGGCCATCCTCAAGGCCGGCGGTGCCTATGTGCCGTTCGACCCCGAATACCCGCAAGAGCGGCTTGCCTACATGCTCGACGACAGCGGTGTTCAACTGCTGCTGACCCAGCAGGCGCTGCTGCCCCGTCTACCGCAGGACACACAAGTGCGCTACCTGGTGCTCGACCAGGCAGCAGAGGAGCTGGCGCGCTTCAGTACGACGGCTCCGCCTGCACAGCTGAATGCCGATAACCTGGCCTATGTCATCTATACCTCGGGCTCTACCGGGCGTTCGAAGGGTGTCACCATCAGCCATGGCGCCCTGGCCAACTACGTGCAGGCGGCCTTGCAGCGCCTGGCGCTGGGCCGGGTCGCGAGCATGGCGGTGGTTTCCACGCTGGCGGCCGACCTTGGCCATACCACCCTGTTCGGCGCACTGTGCAGCGGCAGCTGCCTGCATGTGATTGCCCTGGACATCAGCCTGGACGCCGAGCGCTTTGCCGCCTACATGCACGCACACGCCGTGGATGTGCTGAAAATTGTCCCTTCCCACCTGCAGGCATTGCTCGATGGCCCGCACCCGGCCCGGGCACTGCCGCAGCGTGCGCTGGTGCTGGGCGGCGAGGCTTGCCCCGCCGGGCTGATGGCACAACTGGCGCAGCTGGCCCCGCACTGCACGCTGTTCAACCATTACGGCCCAACCGAAACCACCGTGGGCGCGCTCGCTGATGCGGTCGAGGCGCCACCGGCGACGGGGCGTGCGCCGCTTGGGCGGCCGTTGGCCAACATGCAGGCTTATGTGCTGGACGCTTCGCTGCAACCGCTGAGCACCGGCTGCCAGGGCGAGTTGTATCTTGCCGGCGCAGGGGTGGCGCGAGGCTATCACCGCCGCGCGGCGATGACCGCCGAACGCTTCGTGCCCAACCCGTTCGGGGCCGCCGGTAGCCGCGTGTACCGAACCGGCGATCTGGCGCGGCAGTTGGCGAACGGCCAGGTCGATTACCTGGGGCGGGTCGACCATCAGGTGAAGATTCGCGGTTACCGCATCGAACTGGGTGAAATCACCGACACCCTCAAGCGCCAGCCCCGTGTGCACGACGCCGTGGCCGTTATCCACGGCACCGGCAGCGCGGCCCGTATCGTCGCCTACGTGGTGCCCGACAGCCAGGCCGAGGCCCCGCAGGTGCTTGCCGACGTACAAGCGGCGCTGGCCAGGCAGTTGCCGGACTACATGCTGCCGAGCCGCTTCATGGCATTGCCCGGCATGCCACTGACACTCAACGGCAAGCTCGATTTACGTGCCTTGCCGGTGCCTGACGAAGGCCCGGCACAGGCCTACCGTGCCCCGCAGACCACCTTGCAGCAGCAGCTGGCGCTGATCTGGCAGGACGTGCTGAACGTTGCCCAGGTAGGGCTTGACGACAACTTCTTTGCCCTGGGTGGGCATTCCCTGCTGGCGACGCAGATCATCGCCCGGGTCCGGCGCATCCTGGGGCGTGACGTACCGTTGCGCAGCCTTTTCGAAAGCAACTCGCTACAGGGCTTTGCCGAACAGGTAATGGGCGCTGGCGCGCAGCACGTCGAGCCGATCGCCGCGGTGCCGCGTGACCAGCCCCTGGTCGCGTCGCATGCCCAGCAGCGGCAATGGCTGTTCTGGCAGATGCAGCCGCACAGCACCGCCTACCACACACCTATGGTCGTGCGCCTGCGTGGCGAACTGGATCGCGCCGCATTGACCCAGGCCTTCGCGATCCTCTGCGAACGCCATGAAGCCTTCCGCACGACGTTCGTCGAGCGCGATGGCGTGTTGCTGCAGTGCATCCAGCCTGCGGGTGAACTACCGCTGGCCTGGGACCATCTGCCGGCAACGGCCGAGCTGGCACACATACAGGCTCAGGTACTGGCCGAGACCCAGCGGCTGTTCGACCTCGGCACCGGCCCGTTGTGGCGCGCCAGGGTGCTGCAGTTGGGCGAGCAGGACCAGCTGCTGGTGGTCACCTTGCACCACATCATTTCCGATGGGGGGTCGATGAGCGTGATGGTGCGTGAGTTCGTTGCCCTGTACCAGGCCTTGCACCGGGGCGAAGCGCCGGCATTGGCCAAGCTGCCGATCCAGTACGCCGATTACGCCGCCTGGCACAAGCACTGGCTTGAGCAGGGCGAGCTCCAGCGCCAACTGGACTACTGGCGCGGGCAGCTGGGAAGCGAGCAGCCTATTCTGGAGCTGCCAATCGACCACCCGCGCAGCGCGCTGAAAGACCACCGCCTGGGGCGGGTCGCGTTCGCCCTGGACAGCGAACTGGCGCAGCGCTTGCGGCAGTTGGCGCGTGAGCATGAGCTGACCCTGTTCCAGCTGTTCCTCGGGGCTTTTGCCCTGTTGTTGCAACGCTACTGCGAACAGCCCGATGTACGCATCGGCATACCGGTGAGCAACCGTAGCCGGCAAGAGCTGGAAAACGTCCTGGGCTTTTTCGTCAATACCTTGGTCATGCGCGTCGAAGTCGACCCGGCCATGAGCGGCGCGGCGCTGCTCAGCCAGGTCAAGGCCACGGCGCTGGCCGGCCAGGCGCATCAGGACCTGCCGTTCGACCGCCTGGTCGAAGCCTTGAACCCGCAACGCTCGCTGGACCGCAACCCGCTGTTCCAGGTGATGTACAACCACCTCAGCATTGCCGGCCAGCAGGTTGGCAGCTCCAGCCTGGCAGGTTTGCATGCCGAGGAAATGACCCTGCAGGGTGGCACCGCGCAATTCGACCTGACCCTGGAAACGCTGGAGACCGACGCGGCGATCAACGTGTCGTTCCTCTACGCTGCCGAGCTGTTCGAAGCCGCTACCCTGCAACGCATGGCTGAGCACTGGTGCAACTTGCTGCGCGGCCTGGCCGCCGACCCAGCCCAGGCTGTCGGCGAGCTGCCGTTGCTGGCGCCGCAGGAGCAGGCGGCCCTGTTGCAGGGCTGGCAACAGGCGGGGCTCGCGGCCGCGCCGGCGGCGGTTCACCAGCTGATTGCCGAGCAGGCCCGGCGCCAACCGCAAGCGGTAGCGTTGCTGGTCGGCGACCAGCAACTGAGCTACGGCCAACTTGAGGCCCGGGCCAACCAGCTGGCACACCGCCTGCGGGCGCTGGGTGTCGGCCCCGACGTGCTGGTGGGCATCGCCCTGGAGCGTTCGCTCGACATGGTTGTCGGTTTGCTGGGCATCCTCAAGGCCGGTGGCGCGTTCCTGCCGTTGGACCCCCAGTACCCGGCAGAGCGCCTGGCCTACATGATGCAGGACAGCGGCATCGACCTGTTGCTCAGTCACAGCCGGGTGCTGCCGGGCCTGGACGTGCAGGCCGGCATGCGTACGCTGCTGCTCGACCAACGGGTTGAGCAGCCGGGCGCCGACCATGCGCCCACCGTGGCATTGAACCCACAGAACCTGGCCTACGTGATCTATACCTCCGGTTCTACCGGCCAGCCCAAAGGCGTTGCGGTCGCACACGGGCCGCTGGCCATGCACTGCCTGGCCACTGGCCAATGGTACGAAATGACCCCGGCGGACCGTGAGCTGCATTTCCTGTCGTTTGCCTTCGACGGTGCCCATGAACGCTGGCTGACTTCGCTGGTCATGGGAGGCAGCCTGCTGCTGCGCGACGATGAGCTGTGGAGCCCCGAGCGCACCTACGAGGAGATACGCCGGCATGGGGTGACCATGGCCGGATTCCCGCCGGCCTACCTGCAACAGCTGGCCGAGCATGCGGCGCATGCCGGTAACCCTCCACCGGTTCGTCTTTACAGCTTTGGCGGCGATGCCATGCCGCGGGCGACTTACGAGCGGGTGCAGCAAAGCCTGCAACCCCAGGTGATGATCAATGGGTATGGCCCCACCGAGACCGTGGTCACGCCGATGGTCTGGCGTACCCGCGCCGGGGATCATTGCGACAGCGCCTATGCACCGATCGGCCAGCCTGTCGGCGAGCGCAGTGCGTGTGTGCTGGACGCCGCCCTGGGCCTGCTGCCAGCAGGCGTGGCCGGGCAGCTGTACCTGGGCGGTGCCGGCCTGGCCCGCGGCTACCTGGGGCGCCCGGGGCTGACGGCCGAGCGCTTCGTGCCCGACCCGTTTGGCACCGAGGGTGCGCGCCTGTACCGCACCGGTGACCAGGTTCGCCTGCGCGCCGACGGGCAGTTCGATTACCTGGGGCGGATCGATAACCAGGTAAAAATCCGCGGCTTCCGCGTCGAGCTGGGCGAAATCGAGGCGTGCCTGCTGGCCTGCGCCGAGGTGCGCGAGGCCGTGGTGGTAGCCGTCGACGGCCCAAGCGGCAAGCAGCTGGCGGCTTACCTGGTGCTGGCCGATAGCATTGCCGCACACGGGCCGGCCGAGCAGCGCGAGCAGCTGAAGGCGGCGCTGCGCCAGAGCCTGCCGGACTACATGCTGCCGACCCACTGGCTGGTGCTTGAGCAACTGCCGTTGCTGCCCAACGGCAAGCTCGACCGCAAAGCACTGCCGGCACCCGACTTCAGCGCCCTGCAGCAGGCCTACGTGGCGCCACGCAATGCCCTGGAGCAGCGTCTTGCCGCGTTGTGGCAGCGCGTGCTGAAGCTGCCGCAGGTGGGCGTGAGTGACAACTTCTTCGAGCTCGGGGGCGACTCGATCATCTCGATCCAGCTGGTCAGTCGGGCACGTCAGGACGGCCTGCTGTTCAGTGCCCGTGATCTGTTCGAGCATCAGACCGTGGCCGCACTGGCCAGCGTTGCCCAGGTCGGCGCATGCGAGGTGCAAGCCGACCAGGGGCCGCTCAGTGGCGAGCAGGTGTTGCTACCGGTGCACCAGCTGTTCTTTGCCCAGGAGATCCCGGCACGTCACCACTGGAACCAGTCGATCCTGCTTGAACCACGGCAGCCTTTGAACGCTGCTGACCTGGACCAGGCCCTGCACGCCCTGGTCGAGCACCATGATGCCTTGCGCCTGAGCTTTGCGCCCGCCGATGACGGCTGGAAGGCGCACTACCGCAGCCCTGCCCAGTGCGCCCAGGTGGCGCTGCTGTGGCAGGCCGCGGTGGATGATGAAGGTGGGTTGCACACTTTGCTCGAGCAAGCGCAGCGCAGCCTTGACCTGGAAAACGGGCCATTGCTGCGTGCCTTGCTGGCAACGCTGGCGGACGGCAGCCAGCGGTTGCTGTTGGTCGTTCATCACCTGGTGGTGGATGGGGTGTCATGGCGCATCCTGCTGGAGGACCTGCAACAGGCCTACGCTGCCCTGCTTGCGGGTAACCAGCCGAACCTGCCCGCCAAGAGCCATTCCATGCAGGCATGGGCCAAGCGCTTGCAGGGGCATGCAGCGCACATGCAGGGCCAGCTTGGCTACTGGTGCGAGCAGTTGCAGGGGCGCGCCGCACTGCCACGTCGGCAGGTCAGCGACCTGGCCGCAGCCAATCAGCAGTGCCACGCCCACACGGTTTACAGCCGCCTGGACCGCGCCTGGACCGAGCGGCTGCTGCGCGAGGCGCCGGCCGCCTACCGCACACGGGTCAACGACCTGCTGCTGGCAGCCTTGGTGCGGGTGATTGCAGGCTGGACCGGGCGCGACGAAGTGTCGGTGCTGCTGGAAGGTCATGGCCGTGAAGCGCTGTTCGACGACCTGGACCTCAGCCGCACGCTCGGCTGGTTCACCACGGTGTTCCCGCTGACGCTGGCGGTGCCCAGTGAGCGTTCCCACACCTTGAAGCAGGTCAAGCAGCACCTGCACAGCATTCCCGACAACGGCATCGGTTTCGGGGTGCTGGGCCAATGGGGCAGCGCCGAGGCGCGCCAGCAACTGGGCCATGCACCGCTGCCGGAAATCACCTTCAACTACCTGGGCCAGTTCGATGGCAGCTTCGATCAGGCCGAAGCGCTGTTCGTGCCGGCCAAGGAAGACAAGGGCGCCGATCACGACGCGCAGGCGCCGCTGGGCAACCTGTTGAGCCTCAATGGCCAGGTGTACGGCGGTGAGCTGAGCCTGGGCTGGACGTTCAGTCGCGAGCTGTTCGATAGCGCCACCCTTGAGCGCCTGGCCGCAGATTACACCCGCGAGTTGCAGGCGTTGATCGAGCACTGCTGCACACCGGGGGTGTGCGGTGTAACGCCGTCCGACTTCCCGCTGGCGCGCCTGTCGCAGACCCAGCTGGACCGACTGCCAGTGCCCGCGGCCGAGATCGCCGACCTCTATCCGCTGGCGCCGATGCAGCAGGGCATGCTGTTCCACGCCTTGTACGAGCAGCAGGCGGGGGATTACGTGAACCAGATGCGCGTCGATGTCGACGGCCTGGATGTCGAGCGTTTCCGCCGTGCCTGGGAGGCTGTACTGCAGCGCCACGATATCTTGCGCACGCAGTTCCACTGGGAACACGAGCAGGCCCTGCAGGTGGTACGCAAATACGTTGAACTGCCGTTCGTGGTGCACGACTGGCAGGGGCGCGAAGGCCTTGAGGCTGCCCTTGAGCAACTGGCACTCGACCAGCGCCAGCAGGGTTTCGACCTCAGCCAGGCGCCGTTGCTGCGCCTGGCGCTGGTGCGCACCGGTCCGGCCCGACAGCACTTGCTCTATACCAGCCATCACATCCTCATGGATGGCTGGAGCAACTCCCAGCTGTTGGGCGAAGTGCTGCACCAGTACGCCCTGCTGGGCGACGGTCAGCCCTCGGCATTGCCACCGGTCACCAGCCGCTACAGCGATTACATCGGCTGGCTGGGCCGGCAGGACGCCGCTGCCGGTGAAGCGTTCTGGAAAGACTGCCTGCGCGACCTGCAAGGGCCCACCCGCCTGGCGCAGGCCATTGCCTACGAGGCCCAGGCCGAAGCCGGGCAGGGCTACGCCGAGCATGTGCAGGTGATCGATGCCGCCACCACCGGGCAGCTGGTGGCACTGGCGCGCCAACACAAGGTCACCCTCAACACCTTGCTGCAGGGGGCCTGGCTGTTGCTGCTGCAACGCTATACCGGGCAGGACAGCGTCACGTTCGGGGCCACGGTTGCCGGGCGCCCGGCGGCGCTCAAGGGCATCGAGCAGCAGGTGGGCCTGTTCATCAACACCTTGCCGGTCACTGCCAGCCCGGCCCCGCAGCTGCCGTTCGCGCAATTCCTGCAGCAGCTGCAGGCGCAGAACGTGGCCATGCGCGAGTTCGAACACACCCCGCTGTTCGACATCCAGCGCTGGAGCGGGCAGGGCGGCGAGGCCCTGTTCGACAACATCCTCGTCTTCGAGAACTACCCGGTTTCTGAAGCGCTGCAGCAGGGTGCCCCGGCAGGCTTGAGCTTCGGCGAGGTCTACAGCCGCGAACAGACGCATTACCCGCTGACCTTGTCGATCAGCCAAGGGCAGACCTTGCAGTTGCACTACAGCCATGCGCTGGAGCATCTGCAGCGCCCGGCGCTGGCTGCGCTGGCGGACAACTTCCAGCATGTGCTGCAGCAGTGCCTGAGCTTGCCGCTGGACAGCTGCCTGGGCGCGTTCTGCCTGGTAGCCCCTGCCACCCGCGAAGGGCTGTTGCAGCACGTCAACCAGACGGCTGCCGATTACCCGCTGCAGCACAGTTATGCCGAGCTGTTCGAAGCGCAGGTGGCCCGTACCCCACAGGCGGTCGTTGCGCGCTGCGGCGACCGGCAGTACAGCTACAGCGAGCTCAACCGCCGTGCCAACCGTGTGGCCCATGGGCTGATTGCGCTGGGGGTCGGGCCTGACCAGCCAGTGGCATTGCTGGCGCAGCGCAGCCTTGAGCTGCTGGGCATGATGGTGGGCACCTTCAAGGCCGCCGCCGGCTACCTGCCACTGGACCCTGGCCTGCCACAACAACGCCTGAGCCATATCGTCGCCTTGAGCCGCACCCCGGTGTTGCTCTGCACCGAGGCGTGCCAGGCGCAGGCCGAGGCCTTGCTGGACGCACTGGACGAAGCACGGCGGCCGCAGCTGCTGGTGCTGGAAACCCTCGACCGGCCTGGCAGCGCCGAGCACGATCCGCAGCGCTACAGTGGCCCGCAGCACCTGGCGTACGTGATCTACACCTCGGGTTCGACCGGGCAGCCCAAAGGGGTGATGGTCGAGCAGGCGGGCATGCTCAACAACCAACTGAGCAAGGTGCCTTACCTGGCCCTGGGGCCGGACGACGTGATCGCCCAGACCGCGTCGCAGAGCTTCGACATCTCCGTGTGGCAGTTCCTTGCAGCGCCACTGTTTGGCGGCTGTGTGCAGATTGTGCCAAACGAACTGGCCCATGACCCTGAAGCCTTGCTGCAGCAGGTGCGCGAGCAGCGCATCAGTGTGCTCGAGAGTGTGCCGTCGTTGATCCAGGGTATGTTCCAGGCCCCGGCCATTGCCGTGCCGTCGCTGCGCTGGATGCTGCCCACTGGCGAAGCGCTGGCGCCGGAGCTCGCTCGTCAATGGTTGCAGCGCTATCCCGATGTCGGGCTGGTCAATGCCTATGGGCCGGCCGAATGTTCCGATGACGTGGCGTTCTTCCGCGTCGACCTGGCAAGCACGCAAGGCGTGTACCTGCCCATTGGCAGCCCCACCGACAACAACCGCCTGTATGTGCTGGACGCCGCGCTGGAGCTGGCGCCGCTGGGCGTCACCGGAGAGCTGTGCGTGGCAGGAACCGGCGTGGGCCGTGGCTATGTCGGCGACCCACTGCGTACTGCCCAGGCCTTTGTTCCGCACCCTTGCGGGGCGCCCGGCGAGCGCCTGTACCGCACTGGCGACCTGGCCCGGCGCCGTGCCGACGGCGTGCTGGAGTACGTCGGCCGGGTCGATCACCAGGTCAAGATCCGCGGCTTCCGTATCGAGCTGGGCGAAATCGAAGCCGCGTTGCTCGACAGCGATCAGGTACGCGAGGCGGTGGTGATGGCCCAGCCCGGCGCCAACGGGCCGCAGCTGGTGGCCTATTGCGTGGCGGATGACGCTGTGGCTGCCGACGCGCTCAAGCAACAGCTCAAAGCCAGCCTGAAAGCCCGTCTGCCCGACTACATGGTACCCGTCCACTGGGTGCTGATGGCGCGCCTGCCGTTGACGCCGAACGGCAAGGTAGACCGCAAGGCGCTGCCGCTGCCGGACATGAGTCAGGCACGCCAGGCCTATGTTGCCCCGCGCAGTGAACTGGAGCAGCAGCTGGCCGCGATCTGGCAGGACGTGCTCAAGCTTGAGCAGGTGGGGCTGGACGACAACTTCTTCGAACTGGGTGGCGATTCGATCGTTTCCATCCAGGTGGTCGGGCGCGCCCGCCAGGCCGGCATCGCCTTCAGCCCCAAAGATGTTTTCGAGCAGCAGACGGTGCAGGGCCTGGCGCGTGTCGCTCGGCGGGGTGCCGCTCAGCAGCAGATCGACCAGGGCCCGGTCAGCGGTGAGCTGCACCTGCTGCCGGCCCAGGCCGAATTCTTCGCGCTGGCTATTCCCGAGCGCCATCACTGGAACCAGTCGGTGCTGCTGGACGCCCTGCAGCCGCTGGATGCCGACCGGCTGGAACACGCCCTGCACCAGTTGGTGGTGCACCATGACGGCTTGCGCCTGAAGTTCGACGAAAGCGGACAGGGCTGGCGCGCCAGCTTCGGCGAAGCGCACGTGCGCCACGCGCTGTTGTGGCAGCGTGACTGTGCCGATGCGCAGGCGCTGGAGGCACTGTGCGACCAGGCCCAGGCCAGCCTGTGCCTGGGCAGTGGCGACCTGGTGCGTGCGGTGCTGGTAACGCAACCGGGCGAGTGCCAGCGCTTGTTGCTGGTGATCCATCACCTGTTGGTCGACGGGGTGTCCTGGCGAATCCTGCTGGAAGACTTGCAGCGTGCCTATCGTCAATGCGTGGCGGGCCAAACGGTGGTGCTGCCGGCCAAGACCAGTTCGCTCAAGGACTGGGCCGGGCAGTTGCAAGCCTATGCTGGCAGCGCAGGGCTTGGCAGCGAGCTGGCGTACTGGCAGGCGCAGTTGCAGCACGACCACGCCGAGCTGCCCTGCGACCACCCGGGCGCCAGGCAACAACGCCGACGTGCGCGCACGGTCAGCACGCAACTTGACCGCGAAGTGACCCGGCAGCTTCTGCAAGAGGCGCCCGCCACCTATCGTACTCAGGTCAACGACTTGCTGCTGACTGCGCTGGCGCGCGTGGTGGGTCGCTGGAGCGGCCAGGCCGCGACGCTGATTCAGCTGGAAGGGCATGGTCGCGAAGAACTGTCCGCCGACCTTGACCTCAGCCGAACCGTCGGCTGGTTCACCAGCCTGTACCCGGTGTGCCTGCGCGTCGAGGGCGAGCTGGGCGCGTCGATCAAGCAGGTCAAGGAGCAGTTGCGCGCCATCCCCAACAAAGGCCTGGGTTACGGTGTGCTGCGTTACCTTGGCAGTGACGACCAGCGTCAGGCCCTGCAAGGCCTGGCAACACCACGCATCACCTTCAACTACCTGGGGCAGTTCGACGCCAGCTTCGATGGCGCCGGTGATGCCTTGCTGCAACCTTCACGGCTGGGCGTCGGCGCCGAACAGAGCGCTGACGCGCCGCTGGAAAACTGGCTCAGCCTCAATGGCCAGGTCTATGGCGGCGAGCTGCGCATGGGCTGGACGTTCAGCCTCGACCTGTTTGACGAACAGACCGTGCAACGCCTGGCGGACGATTACGGGCGCGAGCTGCGCAGCCTGGTCGAGCATTGCCTGCAGGCCAACGAGGCCGGTGAACAGGGCATGACACCTTCGGACTTCCCGCTGGCGGGCCTGAGCCAGGCCCAGCTCGATGCGTTGCCGGTACCGGCGGCGCAAGTCGAAGACATCTACGCGCTGTCGCCGATGCAGCAAGGCATGCTGTTCCACTCGCTGTACGAGCAGGGCAGCGGTGACTACATCAACCAGATGCGTGCCGATGTGCAGGGGCTGGATGCCGAACGCTTGCGGGCCGCCTGGCAGGCAGTCTACGACCGCCACGAGGTGCTGCGCGCCAGTGTGCTGTGGCAGGGCCAGCAGCAGCCGTTGCAGGTGATCCACAAGCACCTGGCCGTGGCGCTGGTGTACCAGGATTGGCGCGAGCGGCGGGAGCTGCCCACCGCGCTCGACCAGTTGGCCAACGCCGAACGCCTGCGCGGGTTCGACCTGGGCAAGGCGCCGCTGCAACGCATCCAGGTCATCCGCATTGGTGACGATCGCTACCACCTGATCGATACCAACCACCACATCCTCATGGACGGTTGGAGCTATTCGCAGCTGCTGGGGGAGGTACTCGAACAATACGGCGCCCAGGCCCGCGGCGAGCCTCGCCCAGCGGCGCCGGCAGGGCGCTACCGCGATTACATCGGCTGGTTGCAGCGCCAGGATGCGCAGGCCAGCGAGCAGTTCTGGAAAGCCCGCCTGGCGGACCTGGAACAGCCCACACTGCTCAGCCGCAGCCTGGCGACCGGCCAGCCATTGGCCGAAGCCGACGTGGCCGGGCAGGGGCAGGTTGTCTTGCTGCGTGATCGCCAGCAAACCCGCCAGCTCAGCGATTTCGCCCGGCAGCACAAGGTCACGCTCAACACCTTGATGCAAGGGGCCTGGTTGTTGCTGTTGCAGCGTTATACCGGGCAGGCGGCGGTCGCATTCGGTGTCACCGTAGCAGGCCGTCCTGCCGAGCTGCGCGGCGTCGAAGCGCACATCGGGCTGTTCATCAACACCTTGCCGGTGGTTGCCAGCCCGCGCCCGGAACAACCCGTGGTGCAATGGCTGCAAGCGTTGCAAAGCCTCAACCTGCAATTGCGTGAACACGAACACACGCCGTTGTTCGAGATCCAGCGCTGGGCCGGTCACGGCGGCGAGGGGCTGTTCGACAGCATCATGGTATTCGAGAACTACCCGGTCTCGGAGATCCTCCAGCAAACGGCACCCGAGGGGCTGCGTTTCGATGCGGTGCACAACCATGAGCAGGCCAACTACCCATTGACCCTGGCGGTCAACCAGGGCGAGACGCTGTCGGTGACCTTCGGCTACGACCGTGGCTGCTTCGCTGCCGTGCAGGTCGAACAACTGGCTGGGCACCTGCGACAGTTGCTGGAGCAGATTGTCGAGGCCTCGGCGCACCAGGCGCTGGGCAGCCTGACGCTGCTCGATGCGCAACAGCAGCAGGCCACCTTCGCCCAGTGGAACCCGGCCCCCGCCGAGCACCCGGCCGATCAGGCCCTGCACAGCCGCATCGAGGCCCAGGTACAGCGCACCCCCGATGCCATCGCCGTCACCTGCGAGGGCCAGGCCCTGAGCTATGCCCAGCTCAACCAGCGTGCCAACGCCCTGGCCCGGCGCCTGGTCGACGACGGGGTCGGGCCTGACGTGCTGGTCGGCCTGGCTGCCGAGCGCTCGCTGGACATGGTCGTCGGCATCTTCGCCATCCTCAAGGCTGGCGGCGCCTACGTGCCGCTGGACCCGGCCTACCCGGCCGACCGTTTGGCCTACATGATCGAAGACAGCGGCCTGCAGCGCGTGCTGGCCCAGCCCCAGGTGCTGGCCAGCCTGCCGGTGCCGGCAGGCGTGCGCGTGCTCAGCCTGGAAAGCAGCGATGACAGTACCCAGGCCGACCCGCTGGCCTGCTCGCCGGTCACGGTCAGCCCGGACAACCTCGCCTACGTGATCTACACCTCCGGTTCCACCGGCAAGCCCAAGGGCGTACTGCTGCCGCAGCGCAACGTGCTGCGCCTGTTCACGGCCACCGACACCGACTTCCGCTTCGGCAGCGACGACGTGTGGAGCCTGTTCCACTCCTATGCCTTCGACTTCTCGGTGTGGGAAATCTTCGGCGCCCTGCTGTACGGCGGGCGCCTGGTGATCGTGCCGCAGCACACCAGCCGCTCACCCGAGGCCTTCTACCAGTTGCTGGCCGATGAGCAGGTCACGGTGCTGAACCAGACCCCGTCGGCGTTCAAGCAACTGATGGCGGTGGCCACCACGGCTGAGCCGCAGCGGCCACTGGCATTGCGCAGCGTGGTGTTCGGGGGCGAGGCGCTGGACGTCAACAGCCTGGCACCGTGGTTCGAACGCTTCGGCGACCGCCAGCCGCAGCTGGTGAACATGTACGGCATCACCGAAACCACCGTGCATGTCAGCTACCGGCCGCTGTCGCGGGCCGACCTGGGCAAGGCGGCCAGCAGCCCGATGGGCGTGCCGATCCCCGACCTGTCCTGGTATGTGCTCGACGGCGACCTGAACCCGGTAGCCAAAGGCTGCATCGGCGAGCTGTACGTGGGCCGCGCCGGCCTGGCGCGCGGCTACCTCAAGCGCAGCGACCTGAGCGCCTCGCGCTTCGTGCCGGACCCGTTCGGTGCCCCTGGCGGGCGCCTGTACCGCACCGGTGACCTGGCGCGCTACCACGCCGACGGGGTGATCGAATACGCCGGGCGCATCGACCACCAGGTGAAGATCCGCGGCTTCCGCATCGAGCTGGGGGAAATCGAAGCCCGCCTGCAGGCCCAGCCGCAGGTGCGCGAGGCCCTGGTGCTGGCCCAGGAAGGCGCGACCGGCCAGCAGCTGGTGGCCTACCTGATCCCCGCTGCCGAGGTAGCGCTGGAGCAGCAGGCCGGGCTGCGCGCGCAGCTGCGCGAACAGCTGAAGGAAGCGCTGCCGGACTACATGGTCCCGGCGCACCTGCTGCTGCTCGACCGGTGGCCGCTGACAGCCAACGGCAAGCTCGACCGCAAGGCCTTGCCCAAGGCCGATGCCAGCCTGTTGCAGCACGGTTATCGCGCCCCACGCAGCGAGCTTGAACAGCAGCTGGCAGCCATCTGGCAGGACGTGCTCAAGCTTGAGCAAGTGGGCCTGGACGACCACTTCTTCGAACTGGGCGGCCATTCATTGCTGGCCGTGAGCGTGGTATCGCGGGTGCAACTGGAACTCGGCCTGAGCCTGACCCCGCAACTGATTTTCCAGCACCCGACCCTGGCGAGCTTCGCCGAACAGCTGGCCCAGGCATCTGCGCCGGCGGACACACAAACACTCAGCAAGCTGTCGGCTCTGCTGGACGAAATGGAGGAGGTGTGATGGACACCGCAGTCGCCACGAAAATTGCTCAGCGCTTCATCAATCTGCCGCTGGAAAAGCGTCGCCAATACCTGCAGAAAATGCTTGAAGAGGGCGTGTCCCCGGCCAACCTGCCCATTCCGCTGGTGCGCGACGACACCACCGTGGTGCCGTTGTCGTTTGCCCAGGAGCGCCAATGGTTCCTGTGGCAGATGGAGCCTCAGGGCACTGCCTACAACATCGGGGTCAGCCTGCGCCTGCATGGCCCGCTGAACCTGCAGGCCTTGCAAGGCAGTTTCGATGCGCTGCTGGCGCGGCACGAGAGCTTGCGCACCACGTTCACCCATGACAGCCGCGACGGTGGCCCACGCCAGCAAATCGCCCCACAGCTGACGGTAGCGATCGAATGCCGTGAGCGCGGTGTGGGCGATGAGCAGGCGCAGATTCAGGCCTTCGTCGAAGCCCATCGGGAGCAGCCGTTTGACCTGCAACACGGCCCCGTGTTGCGCGTGGCGTTGCTGCGCCTGGCGGCCGAGGACCATGTGCTCAGCCTGGTGGTGCACCACATCGCCGCTGACGGCTGGTCGCTGAAGGTCATGGTCGATGAACTGCTGCAGGGTTACAGTGCCTGCTGCCAAGGGCATGCCGTGGCTGTTCGGCCGCTGCCCATCCAGTACGCCGACTATGCCATCTGGCAACGGCGCTGGATGGAGGCCGGTGAGCGCGAGCGGCAGCTGGCCTATTGGCAAGCGCAACTGGGTGGCCAGCAGCCGGTGCTGGAACTGCCGACCGATCGGCCCCGCCCGGGGCTGATGAGCTACCGCGGCGCACGGCACGACTTCAGCTTGCCGGCCGAACTGTGCCAACGCCTGCAAGACCTGGCCCGCCACGAAGGGGTGACCTTGTTCGTGCTGTTGCTGGCCGCGTTCCAGGCCTTGCTGCAGCGCTACAGCGGGCAGCAGGACATTCGCGTGGGTGTGCCCATCGCTAACCGCAACCGGGTAGAAACCGAAGGGTTGATCGGGTTTTTCGTCAACACCCAGGTGCTGCGCGCGCAAATCGAGCCGCAGCAGACCTTCCGCGCGCTGTTGCAGCAAGCCCGCCAGGCCGCCAGCGACGCCCAGGCCCATCAAGAGCTGCCGTTCGAACAACTGGTCGAAGCCTTGCAGCCGGGGCGTAACCTGAGCCACAGCCCGTTGTTCCAGGTCATGTTCAACCACCAGCGCCAGGGCAATGGCCAGCAGGCCGCCAGCGACACAGCGCTGCGTATCGAGGCTTTGCCTGGTGAAACGCGCACCGCGCCGTTTGACCTCACCCTGGAAACCTTCGAAGCGCCAGGGCAGATCGGCGCTTCTTTCAACTACGCCACCGATCTGTTCGATGCCACCACCATAGCGCGAATGGCCGGGCACTGGCTGCAATTGCTGGACGGCATCGTGGCCGACGCGGGTCAGCGAATCGCTGCGTTGCCACTGCTCAGCGACCGCGAGCTGGACGTGATCGGGCAAGCCTGGAATGACACGGCGGTGCCGGTTGCCGACGCCTGTATCCAGCACCTGATCGAGCAGCGTGCCCATGCCACACCGCATGCACCGGCCGTGCAGTTCGAAGACCAGACGCTGAGCTACCAGCAACTCAACGAACACGCCAACCGCCTGGCCTGGCGCCTGATCGAAGGCGGCGTGGGGCCGGACGTCAACGTCGGGGTGGCCCTCGAACGCTCGCCACAGATGCTCGTCGCCTTGCTGGCCGTGCTCAAGGCCGGGGGGGCCTATGTACCGCTGGACCCCCACTACCCGGACGAGCGGCTGGCCTACATGATGGAGGACAGCGGCATCAGGCTGCTGCTGACCCAACCGTCGCTCCAGGCACGCCTGCCGATACCGGCCACGGTCCAGTGCCTGTTGCTGGCGCCCGAGCACCCGCTGGGCAGTGGCTGCAACGCGGCAGCCTACGGTGTGCACAACCCGCAGCCGCACCTGTCGGCCGAGCACCTTGCCTACATGATCTACACCTCGGGCTCCACCGGCAGGCCAAAAGGGGTGATGGTGCCCCACGGCGCGCTGGTCAACTTCATCGCCAGCATGGCCAAGGCGCCGGGGCTGGCTACCGGCGACCGGCTGTTGTCCTTGACCACGTTCTCGTTCGATATCTTCGGGCTGGAGTTGTACTTGCCGCTGGTGCAGGGCGCCTGCGTGGTCCTGGCCGGTCCGGATACCGCACAGGACCCGCAGCGGGTGCTGGAGCTGGTAGCGCAGCAGTCAGTGACCGTGCTGCAGGCCACCCCTTCGACCTGGCGCATGCTGCTAGACAGCGGCCGCGGCGAGGTGCTGGCCGGCTGCACGAAGCTGTGTGGCGGCGAAGCGCTGAGCGATGACCTGGCCCAGCGGCTGCTGGCCCTGGGCGGGCCGTTGTGGAACCTGTACGGGCCCACCGAAACCACCATCTGGTCGGCGCTGCACCGCTTGCAGCCCGCCAGGCCGCAGGCGTTGCTAGGCAGGCCGTTGGACAATACCCGGCTCTACCTGCTGGGTGAGGACCTGGCGCCAGTCCCTGTTGGCGTTGCCGGCGAGCTGCTGATTGGCGGGGCGGGGCTGGCGCGCGGGTATTACCAGCGGCCAGGGCTGACCGCCGAGCGTTTCGTCCCCGACCCGTTCGCCGGGAACGGTGAACGGCTGTACCGCACCGGCGACCTGGCGCGTTACCGGGCCGAGGGTGTGGTGGAATACCTCGGGCGAATCGACCAGCAAGTGAAGATGCGTGGCTATCGTATCGAACTCGGTGAAATCGAGGCACAACTGGCGCGTCATCCCGCCATTCGCGAAGCGGCGGTAGTCGCCCGGCCGGGGCCTGGTGGCCAGCAGCTGGTGGCTTACCTGGTGCCGCAGGACGTGGCCGTGGTCGACGATGCGCAAACGCGGGAGGTACTGGGCGAGGCGCTGAAGCGGCAACTGCGCAGCGCGTTGCCGGAGTACATGGTGCCGACCTGGACGACGTTCGTCGCGACCTTCCCCCATACCCCCAATGGCAAGCTTGACCGCAACCGGCTGCCTGCCCCTGACCTGAGTGTCGCCCGGGTGGCCTACATGGCACCGCAGAGCGAGCTGCAGCAGCAAGTGGCGCAGATCTGGCAGGAGGTGCTGCACGTCGATCAGGTCGGCCTTGGCGACAACTTCTTCGACCTCGGCGGGCATTCACTGCTGGCCACCCAGGTCACCGTGCGCCTGCGTGAGCAGTTGAAGCTGGAAACAGCGGTCAAGGCGCTGTTCACCACCCACGACCTGCAAACCTACTGCGCCGAGATCGCTGGTGCTCAGCCGCACACCCAGGCGGTCAACGATGCCTTGGCTAAATCCTTGGAGGCCCTCAAACGTCTATCAGCCGAAGATCTGGAAAATCTGATCTCTTGACAGGGGAAGGGCGTGCAAAAGTTAATCGAATCGGTAGCAACACTGTCGGCAAAGCAACGCAAGGCGCTGGCGGTGCTGCTCAAGCAGCAAGGTGTCGATCTGTACAGCGTGGCACCTGTTTTTCGACGCGATCCGACCGAGCCGCTTTCGCTGTCCTTCGCTCAGGAGCGGCAGCTGTTTCTTTGGCACCTTGAGCCAGACAGCGCCGCCTATCACCTGCCCAGTGCGCTGAACCTGCGCGGCGCACTGGACCTGGCTGCCCTGCAGCAAAGCTTCGATGCGCTGGTGGCGCGCCATGAGTCGCTGCGCACCACCTTCGCCACTGACGGTGAGCGCACCACACCAGTGATCCATGCCCCCGCGCCGGTGAGCATTGCCAGGCACACCCTGGCCCTGGCGCCCGGCGAGGACCGGGCGGCGCGGCTGCGCACCTGTATCACCGAAGAAATCCGCCAGCCGTTCGACCTGGCCCAGGGCCCGCTGCTGAGGGCCAGCCTGCTGTGCCTGGGGCCGGACGATCATGTGTTGCTGATCACCCAGCACCACATTGTCTCGGATGGCTGGTCGCTGGCGCTGATGGTGCAGGAGCTGGTGCACCTGTATCGCGCGTACAGCAGCGGCCAGCCTGCCAGCCTGCCGGCGTTGCCGATCCAGTACGCCGACTATGCCGCCTGGCAGCGCCAATGGATGGATGGCGGCGAACGGCAGCGCCAGCTAGCCTACTGGACCGCCCAGCTGGGCGGTGAACAGCCTGTGCTGGCGTTGCCCAGCGACCGCCCGCGGCCGTTGCACAGCAGCTACCGTGGCGCCCGCATCGACCTGCCACTGAGCCCGGCACTGGCCGATGGCCTGCGGCAACTGGCACGGCGCGAAGGGGTGACCCTGTTCATGCTGTTGCTGGCGACCTTCCAGTGCCTGTTGCACCGCTATACCGGGCAGTCGGACATCCGCGTCGGCGTGCCGGTCGCCAACCGCACGCGCAAGGAAACCGAAGGCCTGATCGGCTTCTTCGTCAATACCCAGGTGCACAAGGCTGAAATCGATACGCACCAACCGTTCGTCCGCCTGTTGCAGCAGGTCAAGGCCACTGCGCTGGAGGCCCAGGCGCACCAGGACTTGCCTTTCGAGCAGCTGGTGGATGCGCTGCAGGTCGAACGCAGCCTGAACCGCAGCCCGTTGTTCCAGGTCATGTTCAACCATCGCAGCGCCGAGCGCCGGCTGCCAGGGGCCACACAGCTGCCAGGCTTGAGCGTGGAAGTGCTGGCGTGGGAAGAAGTGAACGCCCAGTTCGACCTGACCTTGGACACGGTCGAGACCGCGGATGGCCTGTGGGCATCGCTGACCTACGCTACCGACCTGTTCGACGCGCCAAGCGTCGAGCGCATGGGGCAGCATTGGCAGCATCTGCTGCACAGTGTGGTCGCCCAGCCGCAACAGCCGGTGGGCGAGTTGCCGATGCTGAACCCACAGCAGGCGCAAGCGGTGCTGCATGACCTTAACGACACCGCCACCGACTACCCCGGCGACTGGCGCGTGCACCAGCTGTTCGAGGCGCAGGCGCGTCGCCAGCCAGACGCCACGGCACTGCTGTTCGGCGACCAGCGCATGAGCTACCGGGCGTTGAGCGAGCTGTCCAGCCAATGGGCGCACAAGCTGATCGAACAGGGCGTCGGCCCGGAAAACCTGGTGGGTATCGCCGCCGAGCGCTCGCTGGAAATGGTCGTTGGCCTGCTGGCGATCCTTAAAGCCGGCGCCGCCTATGTACCGCTGGACCCAGACTACCCGGCCGAGCGGCTGGCCTACATGTTCGAAGACAGCGGCATCGAGCTGCTGCTGACCCAGGCGCACTTGCGCGAGCAGCTGCCGGCGTTCGCCGGGCAGGTGCTGCTGCTGGACCAGCCCGGCGAGCTGGGCGGTTACGCGCGGCAGGTGCCGGCGTGCCGGCTGCACCCGGAGAACCTGGCCTACGTCATCTACACTTCCGGCTCGACCGGGCGGCCGAAGGGTGCCGGCAACCGCCACCTGGCGTTGTATAACCGGCTGGCGTGGATGCAGCAGGCGTATGCGCTGGACGGCGCCGACACGGTGTTGCAGAAAACCCCGTTCAGTTTTGACGTGTCGGTGTGGGAGTTCTTCTGGCCACTGATGACCGGTGCACGGCTGGCCCTGGCGGCGCCGGGGGAGCATCGCGAGCCGGAGCGGCTGATCGACACCATCGAGCGCCACCAGGTCACCACTTTGCATTTCGTGCCGTCGATGCTGCAGGTGTTCGTCCGCGAGCCGGGCCTGCAGCGCTGCCACAGCGTGCG